>CACZCN010000001.1:0-241638 GCA_902779665.1 uncultured Prevotellaceae bacterium
AAATACTTCTATATTTATATATAAATATAGAGTTTATTTTTGACTTTTTATATAGTCATTTTTTAACTGCAACAACTGCAACACTGCAACACATTAGGTTACGGATATTACGGTGAATAGTTGTTTAACTAACTCTGTAAGAGGCAGTTGGTGTCGATAAAGGTCGGTATCTTTACGTCGGTTGAAATTTCGACCCTCGTACTTTTACCTATGCCGGCATAATAAAAACACCTCAGAAACACAACTTTTTTGCTTGTTTCTGCGAAGAATTTGCGTGGTTTTGTGCTTCTGCGCACCCCCGTACAAGTCTTGAAAATATAAAATGCATAAAGAAAATAGGGAAAAAAGTCTTGAACTGCAAGGAAATATTTGTAACTTCGCACTCAGAAAAATCAGATACATCCGTTTCCCTTTTATGACAATGCCCCATTTTTTCACGCTTTTCTTCGTTTTTCTCCGTTTTTTTTAGTATTTTTGCATCCGCAAAAACAGAAACACAATGAACGAGACTCACGAAATAGAAAAGGACATGCACTATCTGCAGTTGCTTGCGACAACATTCCCGACAATAGCAGATGCTGCAACAGAGATAATAAACCTCTCTGCCATACTCAACCTGCCAAAGGGAACGGAACATTTCCTCGCAGATATTCACGGTGAGCATGAGGCTTTCCTGCACATCATCAAGAATGCCTCTGGCAACATCAAGCGTAAGGTGACGGAGCTGTTCGGCAATACCTTGCGCGAAAGTGAGATCAAGGAACTTTGCACGCTTATCTACTATCCAGAGCAGAAGTTGCAACTGGTTAAGGCTCAGGAGAAGGAACTTGACGACTGGTATCACATCACTCTGTATCAGCTTGTGCGCGTGCTCCGTGAGGTTTCCTCAAAATACACCCGCTCAAAGGTTTCAAAGTCTCTTCCCGATGAGTTCTCATTCATCCTCCGTGAGTTGCTCTATGAGTATCACTCCGACGGCGCAAAGGTGGCTTACGTGAACGTAATCATCGACACTATCATCACCACGGGTCGCGCCGACGACTTCATCATTGCAACGGCAAAGGTGATTCAGCGCCTGTCTATCGACCAATTGCACATCCTCGGCGACGTTTACGACCGTGGTCCTGGTGCACACATCATAATGGACTATCTCTCACAGTATCATTCGTGGGACATACAATGGGGAAACCACGACATTCTGTGGATGGGAGCCTCTGCCGGCAACGATGCCTGCATCTGCAATGTGATTCGCCTTTCGCTGAGATATGCCAACCTCACAACCCTTGAGGACGGTTACGGCATCAACCTCATGCCTCTGGCTGCATACGCAATGGAGAATTACAACGATGACCCATGCGAGGCATTCCGTCCGATACTCAACTCGGAGAACAGCAACCGCTTCGACGAGAAAACTCTCCGCCTTATGGCTATGATGCACAAGGCAATTGCAATACTCCAGTTCAAGGCAGAGGCACAGATTTTCCAGCGTAACCCTCAATGGCAGATGCTTGACAGATGTCAGCTCGGCGACATTGATTATGCAAAGGGCACTATCACTCTCGACGGCAAGGAATATCAGCTAACTGACACCCACTTTCCTTCCGTTGATCCTGCCAACCCACTTGCATTCACCGAAGAGGAAAAGACGATAATGAAGCGTCTGCACCATTCCTTCCGCGTATCGGAGAAGCTTCAGCGACATATAAGCACAATTCTCTCACACGGATGTATGTACGCAATCTTCAACAGCAATCTGCTCTTCCACGCCTCCGTACCGCTCAACGAGGATGGGTCTTTAAAGGAAGTTGAGATTCGTCCGGGCAAGAAGTACGCAGGTAAAGAACTGTTGCATCAGACAGGTCTGCTTATTCGCTCCGCTTTCCAGAACGACACTCCGAAGGAAGAGAAGCAATACGCCAAGGACTATTTTCTCTATCTATGGTGCGGAAAGGATTCTCCTCTGTTCGACAAATCGAAGATGGCAACCTTTGAGCGATACTTCATCCGCGAGAAAGAGACGCACATAGAGGAAAAGGGCAACTTCTTCCGTTTGCGCAATGACGAGAAGACTGTTGACGGCATAATGGATGCATTCGGCGTAACGGGCGAGAACCGCCACATAATCAACGGACACGTTCCTGTGCATGTGACAAAGGGCGAGAGCCCTATCAAGGCTGGCGGTAAACTGATGGTCATCGACGGAGGGTTCGCAGAGCCTTACCATAAGGAGACGGGCATTGCCGGCTATACTCTCGTATATCATAGTCGTGGTTTCGAACTTGTTCAGCACGAACCGTTCACGAGCAGCAAGGATGCTGTGGAGCAAGGCACAGATATCAAGTCAACGAAACAAATCGTTGAAACGGCTGGTCACCGCATGCTCGTGGCAGATACCGACCGCGGCCGTGAACTTCAGCAGCAGATTGACGACCTCACCAAACTGCTCTATGCCTATAGGCATGGGTATATAAAGGAGAAGAAATAACGAGCCCCTAACCCCTGCCTCGGCACATACTCCGATGTTATCAACATCGGACTACCCTCCGCTCGGGGGAAGGGAGTGGATAGTACAAACGCTTAAGGGGAGGGCGAACAAATAGGAACTTGCTTTAGCTTGATGAGCTTCAGCGAATAAATAGTAAATTGTCAAATAATAAATATAATTGATGTCCACACAGCAAGAAAAGGTAACTACTCCCTTCCCTCGGGCGGGGGAAGGGTCGGGGTTAGGGACTGCCAAGGCGGCTTTATTCGACCTCGACGGAGTGGTATTCGATACAGAACCGCAATATACGGTGTTCTGGGGTGGCGTTATGAGGAAGTTCCGTCCTGATGTACCGGGATTAGAATACACGATAAAAGGCTCTACGCTCACAAGAATCTTCGAGGATTTCCTTCCTCATGTTCCTGAGGAATATGACAATATAGTCAAAGGGCTCAATGAATTCGAGAAGAATATGGATTATCCATTCGTTGAGGGCTTCGAGGATTTCGTAAAGGATTGCCGCCGTAATGGTCTCAAGACTGCTGTGGTGACATCATCAAACAAGGCAAAGATGGATAGCGTTCTGAAGAAACGTCCAGAGCTCACGGAATTGATGGATGCAATACTAATGTCTGAGGACTTCGAGTTCAGCAAGCCACATCCCGACTGCTACATCAAAGGCGCACAGCGATTCGGAGCAAAACCAGAGAACTGCCTTGTTTTTGAAGACAGTTTCAACGGATTAAAGTCAGGACGTGCATCAGGCGCTATTGTAGTAGGACTCTCAACATCTAATTCAGAAGAAGCAATAAGAGAATACTGCGACATAGTGATTCCTAACTACAAGGGATTAGACTATAACACTCTTATTTCGAGGTTAGGTTAGAGATTAGTGGTTAGAGTTAAGAAACAGAAAAAATGGTAGATATAATTTACAAATACTTCCCGAATCTGACCGACGAGCAGAAAGCACAGTATGCCAAGCTCGACGAGTTGTATCGTGACTGGAATGCGAAGATAAACGTTATCTCACGCAAGGACATCGACAACCTGTATGAGCATCACGTTCTCCATTCGCTTGCTATCGCCAAGGCTCTACATTTCAAGGCAGGAACAAAGATAATGGACTTCGGATGCGGTGGCGGTTTCCCGGGCATTCCTTTGGCTATCATGTTCCCTGAGTGCGAGTTCAAGCTCATCGACGGCACAGGCAAGAAAATCCGCGTGTGTCAGGAAGTGGCAACAGCAATCGGCTTAAAGAACCTCACGGCAGAACATCTTCGCGGTGAGGACGAGAAAGGAAAATTCGATTTCATCGTTTCACGTGCCGTTATGCCATTGCCTGATATGGTGAAGATTGTAAGGAAGAATGTCAGCAAGGAACAGCGCAACGCTATGCCAAACGGCATCTTCTGTCTCAAGGGCGGCGACCTCCAGAGCGAAACACGTCAATTCCACAACATCGTAGAGCAAACCGATCTCACCTCTTTCTTCACCGAAGAATGGTTTAAGGAGAAGCATTTGGTGTATTTGCCAGTTTAATAAAGCGGCCTCTCCCCCCGCCCTCCCCCGTAGGGAGGGAGCCGGAAGTCTATGGAGATTTCCGCTTTAATAAGTATTTTGAGGTTTAATCAAAAAAATCAAAAACCTTTCGCACTCCGGCTCCCTCCCTACGGGGGAGGGCGGGGGGAGAGGCCGTATTTAGATATGAATATCAAAAAATTCGAGGTCAACCCTCTTCAGGAAAACTGTTATGTGGTCAGCGATGAGACAAAGGAATGTATGATCGTTGACTGCGGTGCTTTCTATCCACAGGAGATTCAGGCAATCACGAACTATATCCTTGAGAATAATCTCAAGCCTGTGGTATGTGCCCTCACGCATGCACACTTCGACCACATCTACGGTGTTCGCGCCATCTGCGACCGTTATGCAATAAAGCCGATTCTCTCCCAGAAGGACGAGCAGCTCTATAACACATTCGACGAGCAAATGCGTATGTTCATGCAGGCAGACATAGATTTTAACATGCCGGAAATAGGTGGTTTCGTAAAGGATAACGACATCGTACGCTTCGGGAATCAGGAATTTCGTGTCATAGAAACACCTGGTCACACACGCGGTGGTATCTTCTTCTACAACGAGAAGGAAAAAGTGGCATTCTCTGGCGACACGCTTTTCAAGGGTTCAATTGGCAGAACCGATTTCCCGGGCGGTAGTATGTTCCAGATTATCCAGTCCCTGCGCATGGTGACACAGTTGCCTGACGATGTGAAAGTGTATCCTGGGCACGGTCCTGAAACGACAATCGGCTACGAACTCGCAAGCAACCCATATCTCGACAGATAATGAACAAAGTAAAAGGCGAAAAGATAATACTCGGTATCGACCCCGGCACCAACGTTATGGGCTATGGCGTCATCAAGACCATCGGACAGAAAGCCGAGATGGTTGCAATGGGTGTCATAGACATGCGTAAGGAGGATGATCCATATCTGCGCCTCGGACATATATTTGAGCGTGTCACCGGTATAATTGAGTCCTATCTGCCCGATGAAATGGCTATCGAGGCTCCTTTCTTCGGAAAGAACGTGCAGTCAATGCTAAAGCTCGGAAGGGCACAGGGCATTGCCATCGCTGCTGCTATTCATCACGGAGTGCCTATCCACGAATATGCGCCTCTGAAGATAAAGATGGCTATCACGGGAACAGGCTCGGCAAGCAAGGAACAGGTAGCAGGAATGCTCCAGCGCATCCTCAATCTCGATAAGGAAGAGATGCCGAAGTTCATGGATGCAACCGACGCGCTCGGTGCTGCCTACTGCCATTTCATGCAGATGAACCGTCCTGAGAGTAGTGTTCACTACTCGAGTTGGAAGGATTTCGTAAACAAAAACAAAGCCAAGACTGGGGGAAAGCAAGCAACCGATACAGGGGTAACAACCACAGGCAAGCGTAAGTTGTCGCCAAATGAACAACTGCTCGCAGCAATCAAAGCAAGTAAGAAGAAAAAGTAAGGCCTCTCCCCCCGCCCTCCCCCGTAGGGAGGGAGCCGGAGAGCCAAAAACAAGAACAACAAGAAAGAAACAAAAACAACAACCAATCCCTCATTGCCGAATCGGCTCCCTCCCTACGGGGGAGGGCGGGGGGAGAGGCCGCAATTAATAAAGAATGATCATCTCAATAAATCAGGGTGTAACCCGTATGCCAGCGTGGCGCATGGCGCAACCCGTAGATTTCTCACTCCTCGACGGAGAGCACATAGCCATAGTAGGCGGCAACGCCTCTGGCAAGTCAATGTTCGTTGACATCATAACAAGCGCGCACCCTCTTCTCATGAAGGATGTGGAATACGATTTCTCACCAAAGACAAGTCGTCTGGCTTCTGATAATATCAAATACATCACTTTCCGCGACAGCTACGGAGGTGACAGCGACCGCAACTACTATCTCCAGCAACGTTGGAATCAGCATGATATCGACGAGAATACTCCAACCGTTGAACAGCTTCTCGAAGAGACTTATCGCATCACAGGTCCTGACACAGAGGAACGCCGTGCAATGAAGGATCATCTGTACGACATTTTCAACCTTAGATACCTCCTCGATAAATACATCATACTTCTATCATCAGGCGAGCTGCGTAAGTTCCAGCTTGCCAAGACTCTCATGGGCGATCCACGAGTGCTGATAATGGATAACCCGTTCATCGGTCTCGATAAGGAGACACGTCAGCAGCTTCGCGAACTCCTTGAGCAGATTTCAAGGGAACGCGCACTTCAGATCATTCTCGTTCTCGCCAAGGACGAAGACATTCCACGCTTCATCACCCACGTCGTTGAGGTGAAGGATATGGTGGTAAAGCCAAAACTCACACGCGAGGAGTATCTTAGAGGAAAGAGTAAAGTAGAAAGTGGAAAGAGGAACTGCGTAGCTGATGAGCTTGCGAATAAGGTTGAGCCTCTTTCACAGGAACTTAAGGATATCATCCTCAACCTTCCATACAGCGATAACGAATACCACACCAACGAGGTTGTGCGTATGAACAACGTAAGCATTCGCTACGGCAATCGCACAATTCTCAAGGACCTCAACTGGACGGTCAAGAATGGTGAGCGATGGGCTCTCAAGGGACAGAACGGTGCAGGAAAGTCAACCCTCCTCTCTCTCGTCTGTGCCGATAATCCGCAATCCTATGCCTGTGATATAGTGCTCTTCGACCATAAGCGAGGATCTGGCGAGACGATTTGGGATATCAAGAAACATATAGGCTACGTGTCACCGGAAATGCACCGAGCATACAACCGCGACATGCCGGCAATACGCATCGTGGCAAGCGGACTCAAGGACTCCGTAGGCCTGTATGTGAAGCCGTCAGAGAAAGACTACGAGATTTGCCGCACATGGATGAAGATTTTCGGCATTGAGGACCTTGCAGAAAAGACATTCCTCAAACTGTCAAGCGGAGAGCAGCGCATGATACTCCTCGCACGTGCCTTCGTAAAAGACCCAGAACTCCTCATCCTCGATGAACCTCTTCACGGTCTTGACTGCGAGCGCGGAGAGAAAGTGAAGGAAATCATCGACACTTTCTGTGCCCGTCAGAACAAGACTCTCATCATGGTGACTCACTACGAAGAGAACCTTCCACGTTGCATCACCGACCATATTTATTTGAAGAAGAACGTATAAAATGAAAAAGAACCTGCTGCTAATCTTTACCCTTTGCGCTCTGGCTATGAATGCCGTTGCACAACATAAGCGCGAATTCCGCGGTGCATGGATACAATGCGTCAACGGACAGTTTTTGGGTATGAGTACAGCCAAGATGCAAGAATACCTCACCTATCAGCTCAATGTACTGCAGAGACAAGGCGTTAATGCCATTATCTTCCAAGTACGTGCCGAGTGTGATGCCCTGTATCCAAGCCAATACGAGCCTTGGAGCCGTTTCCTCACAGGCGTTCAGGGACGCGCTCCACAGCCATACTGGGATCCTCTGCAATGGATGATAACTGAGTGCCACAGGCGAGGTATGGAACTCCATGCGTGGATAAACCCATTCCGTGCCAAGATAAAAAGCACCGGAAGACTAGCCAATAACCACGTTACCGTACTACGTCCTGGCGCAGCATTCATGTATGACAACCAGCTCATACTCAATCCTGCACACCAATGGAACCGTGACTATATATGCACCGTAGCAGCAGATATTGTACGGCGTTACGACATCGACGGCTTCCATATCGATGACTATTTCTATCCATACCCTGTACCTGGACAGGTTATCCCCGACGATCAGGACTACGCAGCCTATAACAACGGAATCCCGAACAAGGGTGACTGGCGCCGTTTCAACGTAAACCAGTTCATCAAGCAACTCAGCGATTGCATACACAGCATCAAGCCCTGGGTGAAGTTCGGAGTCTCACCATTCGGCATCTACCGCAACAAGCGCAACGACCCATTCAACGGCTCTGACACCAACGGACTCCAGAACTACGACGAGCTCTATGCCGACGTGATGCTATGGGTGAACAACGGATGGATAGACTACTGCGTACCACAAATCTACTGGCAGATAGGACATCCAACAGCTGACTACCAGACACTCATACAATGGTGGAACAAATACTGCTACAACCGCCCATTATATATAGGTGAAGACATCGAGCGCACAGTGGGATTTGCCGACCTATACAACGGAAGCAAGCACCAGATGGAAGCAAAATACCGACTCCACAACCAGATGCGCAACGTGCACGGCACAGTATTATGGTATGCCAAGGCCTCTGTTGACAACATAGGTAACTATGGCCTCATGCTAGAAAAGAACTACTGGCGCTACCCTGCCCTACAGCCACGTATGCCATTCATCGACGGCAAGGCACCGGCAAAAGTACGCAACCTTGCACCTATCTGGACAGAAGACGGCTATATGCTCGTCTGGGAAGGACCTACAAGCCGCGACTGGAGAGAGGCAGCACATAAATATGTAGTATATTGCTTCGCACCGGGCGAGATAATCGACATTGACGACCCAAGTCACATCGTTGCAATAACCCGACAGTCATACTACAAACTGCCATACCGCGACGGCCGGACAAGATACACATACGTAGTAACTGCCCTTGACAGAATGAGTAATGAAAGTGCAATAGCAAAGAAAAAAGTCAAATTGTAAATGTTTTGATTGTTTGCGCACACATTTGCATTGATAAATGTCAAATAAATATCGGAATTACAATAATTTGCGCGAATTTGCCCATAGCAATTGGAAAAAATGAGTAATTTTGCAGATGTATTAATCAGACACTTATTATTAACTTGACTTTACGTCATATTACAAAATTCTCACAACTATGGCAGAAAAGAAGACAACAAAAGCAGCACCTAAGGCAGCAACAAAAGCAGCTGCTAAGACTACAAAGAAGGCTGCTACCCCAAAGGTGACACAAATTACAATTAACGCCGAAAACGTAGGTTTCAAGGCAGGTGATGTATATCAGGCTCTTGCTAAGGCTGGTAAGGCTCTCTCTGTAGCAGAGATTGCAAAGGCAGCAAAGATTACCGCAGAAGAGGCATATCTCGGTCTCGGATGGCTTTTCAAAGAGGGCAAGGTTACAAATGTAGAAGGCGGCATCGCTCTCGCATAAGCAATATAACGCATATTGTAATTAACCAAAAAACAAAGGGTTGGCACCATCATGTCATGGTACCAACCCTTTGTTGTTATACAACGAGAACATGTAAAGTATATAAAAAGAAATCTCCCATAGAATTGCTCTATGGGAGATTTGTATTTATCCATATCATTTAGCCGTAATTAGCTAAATGGTACACGAATTTACTTCTTGTTCAGAGCGAGATCAACGTTTACTGCGCAAGCTACTGAGCAACCTACCATTGGGTTGTTACCAATACCGAGGAAGCCCATCATCTCTACGTGTGCAGGAACTGATGATGAACCAGCGAACTGAGCGTCTGAGTGCATACGGCCGAGTGTATCTGTCATACCGTAAGAAGCAGGACCAGCAGCCATGTTATCTGGGTGAAGTGTACGACCTGTACCACCACCAGAAGCTACTGAGAAGTATGGCTTACCAGCACGGATACGCTCCTTCTTGTATGTACCAGCTGTTGGATGCTGGAAACGTGTTGGGTTTGTTGAGTTACCAGTGATTGATACGTCAACGTCTTCCTTCCACATGATTGCTACACCCTCACGAACGTCGTCAGCACCGTAGCAGTTAACTGCTGCACGTGGACCGTTAGAGTAAGCGATACGCTTAACCTCCTTGAGCTCACCTGTGAAGTAGTCGAACTGTGTCTGTACGTATGTGAAGCCGTTGATACGAGAGATGATCATTGCAGCGTCCTTACCGAGACCGTTGAGAATACAACGGAGTGGCTTGTCGGCTGGTCTTGACTTGTTAGCCATCTGTGCGATCTTGATAGCGCCCTCAGCAGCAGCGAATGACTCGTGACCAGCGAGGAATGCGAAACACTTTGTCTCTGGCTCGAGAAGACGAGCAGCGAGCTCACCGTGGCCGATACCTACCTTACGGTCGTCAGCTACAGAACCAGGGATACAGAATGACTGGAGACCCTCACCAATGTAGTTAGCAGCCTCTACAGCGTCCTTTGCCTTTTCCTTGAGTGCGATTGCAGTACCTACAACGTAAGCCCACTTAGCGTTCTCGAAACAGATCATCTGAGTCTCCTCACATGTCTGATATGGGTCGAGACCTGCAGCATCACAGATCTGATTAGCCTCTTCAATAGAAGCGATACCGTGCTTGTTAAGACAAGCGAGGATCTGCTTGATGCGACGATCCTGAGATTCAAACTTTACTTCTCTAATCATTTTTATTTAAAGGTTTAGAGGTTTAGAGGTTTTGTGGTTTTGAGGTCTGTCCAGTCTGCATTTCGTATTTCTTGCGTGTATGAATCAAAGACTGTAGCATTCTCATTACATTGTCGTTCATATCCTCCAGCTGATGGTATTCCTCTTCGCTTATGTATTCCTCGTTTCTGGCTATCAGTATCTGAGTATCCAGTTCGTTTGAAGAACCTAATGCGATGTGCAGGAAGTGTATCAGGTCGGGATTTGATGCTCTGCCGTAACCTTCTGCTATATTAGAAGGTATAGAGACTGCTGCTCTTTGCATCTGACTGCTAAGTCCAAACACTTCATAGCGCGGGAAGTTTCGTGTCATCTTATAGACCAGTGAAACCAAGGCCATGGAGTCCTGCCATACTTGCAGGTTTTTGTGAGGACCCATCATACATGCAGACCTTAAAACCTTATAACCTTACAACCTTGAACCGTCGTTAGACTTAATTCTTACGTGGGTCAATAAATTTAACTGCACCGTCCTCCTTCTTAGTACGGCCGTAAGTACCTGTAACACTCTTGAGTGCCTCGTTAGCGTCAACACCCTTCTTGATAGCGTCCATGAACTTGCCCATGTGAACAAACTCATAACCACATACCTGGTCGTCCTTATCGAGGTACTGCTTTGTGATGTAACCCTCTGTGAGCTGGAGGTAACGAGTACCCTTAACCTTTGTGCCATAGAGAGTACCACACTGAGAAACGAGACCCTTACCGAGGTCCTCGAGACCAGCACCGATCATCAAACCGCCCTCAGAGAAAGCAGACTGTGTACGTCCGTAAACGATCTGGAGGAAGAGCTCACGCATTGCTGTGTTGATAGCATCACAAACGAGGTCTGTGTTGAGAGCCTCAAGGATTGTCTTACCTGGGAGAATCTCAGATGCCATAGCAGCAGAGTGAGTCATACCAGAACAACCGATTGTCTCAACGAGAGCTTCCTCGATGATACCATCCTTTACATTCAGGGTAAGCTTACAGCAGCCCTGCTGTGGTGCACACCAACCAATACCGTGTGTAAGACCAGAGATGTCCTTGATTTCCTTAGCCTGAATCCACTTGCCCTCTTCAGGGATTGGAGCTGGTCCATGGTTAGGACCCTTGGCTACGCAGCACATTTCCTGTACTTCTTTTGAATAAACCATTTTGTTTTTGTATTTTATATTTGTTAATATAAGAAAAAGTCCAATATAATCTTTCAGTCTGCAAAATTAATAAAAAGTTCAGAGAAATACCTATATTTAGTGATAAAATTTCCAAAAATATAAAATAAAACTAAGTTTTCCGAGCATTTTACTGAGATATATAAGGAAAAATTAGTATCTTTGCAAAATAAAGTTTACAAATTTACATATAAGGTTAGAAGGTTAGGAGGTTAGAGGTCAGCCTTGGTTAGAGGTTGTAAGGTTAGAAGGTTAGGAGGTTTGAAGGTTAGGAGGTTTGAAGGTTAGAGGTCAGCATCGCTAATGGGCGACCAGAAAACCAGAAAGCCCATAAACCAAAAGACCAGAAAACCTGATAACCATAAAACCACATAACCCTAAAGACCTCAAAACCTCAAAACCCTATAAACCTCAAAACCTCAAAAAACATGACATTTGAAGTAAAAGACGAGGCTCTTCGTGAGGCGGCTGGCAAGGGAATGGATGAGTTCATCGGCGTCATCGTGGATGCCATAAAGAAAGGCGTGGGAGGCGATCTCTCTGCCGAGACAATGCCAAAGCTCACAGCCGACCAGATTACACTCTTGGCCTATATAATGCTTCGTGACGAGCTTATGGACGGTGGTTTCATACAGCTCATACATAATGGCTACGGACCTTTCTTCTTCCGCAACCCATTCGACAAGGCTGTGCGCCAATGGGGTGAGAAGGTGCAGGAACTGACTGGCGTGAAAGGTAACGAAGACACGAATCTGATAGGTCTCTGCCGCTTGTTGCGTCGCGTTCGCAAATGCTATGACAAGTATCATAATCAGATAGAAAAGGAGATGAGCGATGAGGATTTCATGGCTCTCTACGAACAGCTTGACATGTTCGACGATTTTGATGATGAGTTCGTTTCGAATGAGGAAAGCTATACGGAAGACGTAGCCCGTTACGTGGATGAACACCTTTTAGAAATGGTCAAACCCGTTTGACCGAGAAATGAACAGATGGGCTTGCGCCCATAGTATTCTTAGAAAGTAAATTAGAGGTAAATTAGACCAGTAAATTAGGATCAGTAAATTATAATTTTTAAAATTATTCTTTCTGAAATTAATTTCCCCAGCGGCGGATGCCGCGTGTAATTTACTGGCTATAATTTACTGCCCATTTACTTTCCAAACAACAATAAGGAACGCAAGTTCCGCTTTTCTTTAATATGAACAAGATTGAACAAGAACTTCGCAAGAAGAGTCCGGTGCAGATAAAGAACAAGAAGGCATCTTTCGACTATTTCTTCGTTGATACATACACAGCCGGCATAGTACTGACCGGCACAGAGATAAAGTCAATAAGACTTGGTAAGGCTTCACTCGTTGACACATTCTGCTATATCAATAATGGTGAGATATGGGTTAAGGGAATGAACATCAACCCATATTTCTATGGCTCTTACAACAACCACGAGGCTAAACGTGACCGTAAACTGTTGCTAAACAAGCGTGAGATACGCCGCTTGCAGGAAGACACCAAGGCTGTGGGATTCACCATCGTCCCTACCCTCGTCTTCATCGACGACAAAGGCCGTGCAAAGGTTGATATCGCCCTCTGTCGCGGTAAGAAGGAATTTGACAAGCGTCAGACCATCAAGGAGAAGCAAGACAAGCGCGAAATGGATCGTGCGATGAAGAATTTCTGATTTTTTAAGGTTAGAAGGTTTTTAAGGTTAGAAGGTTTTGAGGTCGGAACGCTTTTAAATGTCTAACGGCTAAAGTCTAATGTCTAAAGTCTTTTGTCTTTTGCCGTTTGCCTTTTTACCATATAACCTCCAAACCTTACAACCTCGTTAATTCTAACATAAAACAATATTTTATAACCAAAAATGAAAAGACTTTTTTCGATTTTGTCATTACTATCAATAATGACATGGGGGACATTAAAGGCGCAAAATGTTGAAGATGTATTAGACGTGAAATCGTTTAACTTCCAAGGTACAGACTATCATTTAGGTTGGGGCGCTCACAACTCCCAACAATGTATTCAGGAGTATTTTCCCAAAGGTCAGGTTCCAGAATCTTATACAGATATGTTTACGATATCGGTATTCACTAATATAGATTCTAAAGTAACCCCAGAAATTGCAGCAGCTGCCAAAGAAGCAGAATTAGCAGCAAGAAAGGAAAAGACCAAGGACGTTTGGAACTGGTCCGTGATGACCAATGAAGAGACAAACGAAGCTTGTATTGATTTCGTCTGTTGTTCTGGGAAGGATGGCAAGTTAGACATCGTTGAATTCGACGTTCATCGCTATCGTATGATTCAGGTTGACGGCAAGCCTGCTCTTCAACTGCTATTCTACAGTCATCGTGCCTATGGTGATGACATCACAGGAATGATGAATAATCTAAAAGACATTCGAGGGAAAGCCCTTCTTGATATCGTTGATTTCAAGATAGACTGCAACGTAAAATTGAAATAAAAGGAAACTCTCCAACGGAATAAAATCTGTTGGAGAGTTTTTATGTTTTCCAAGAAACAATATGATTTATTTCTTTTTATTCTTCTCGCTATGTTTATTTATCCTTTTAAGAGCATCTATTGTAACGGATAATATTTGGTTTGTTTGCCCATTAAAGAAATGAACACATTCAAGTGCTGGACTTATAACCTCAAACTCTTTTATCTCATAACAATCACGAGCATATAGAAGGAAATTGCAAATATCGGTTGGTGTCATATATGGATTATCTTCCAAATGGGTGTGCATAACCGTTTGTACGCTTTTACCTTCTGGCCATTTCGTAGGGATGAAACTATTATGATACTTAGTTTTTTTGATTATATTAAGATTCTCGTCAAAATCAAAACTATAATCATTACCCATCGGAACTACGTTTTCTTTGGTTGTACCTGTCAACCAATACATTCTATAGCAATTGTTTGGAAGAGGTATTAAATCTGTATTCATACTTTCCATCATATTTATCATATTGGTTTCAAGACACTTCTGCTTCATTTTCAGTCTCATGTCAACAAGTTTCGCCTCATACTCGGTCAAAGGGCGCTTAACGTCAGAATACGTGTTATTTTCATCATGGGTATAGTCAAGAAGGCATTGCAAATGAAACTTATCATAGGCAATACAATGAAGTTTCCCATCGGTCGCTTCATAAACAATAACGCCCTCAAAATCATCCATATACTTACAATGCGCCACAACCATGTCCGTACCTATCCATGCTGCTTTTTCGTAACAATACAGCTTATATCCTTCAGTAAGGATACTATCGTTGATTGGCTGCATCATTGCTTGAAGCTTAAAAACATTCATCTTTTTCTTGGCACTAGCATTTATAGAAAAAGAGCATATTAATAATGAAAGTAATAATAAACTTTTTATTTTCATTTGATTGTACTTTTATTATATGATTTGAATGATGCAAAGGTACAAATAATAATTGTCACGTGCAAATTTCATGGAGAGAATTTGTTGTTTCATCCTAAGAAACGTGAATTCGACAAATTTCATCAACTATTATTGAAAACACGTAGTTGAAGAAGCTCTACGCCTCTGTGTGCAGAACGCGAAGACGCAAAGTCGCAAAGATTATATTTTAGCAACAAGTTGCTTTTAACTGACAATAATTTTTCGCAAGGCTCAACAAGCTAGAGCAAGTTCCCAATCTACGCAATCTTTTCAATCTCTTTATTTTTATCAAGAATTATCTGCATCATGCAGACATGCGCCCTGAAAGGGCAAGATCTGCACATAGCATAGGGCAACGCCCTATGTACAAAGTAGTTAGTATATTCGCCCTGTAAGGGCAAAAGCCCTAATAAGAATAAATGCTTTTGCCCCTTCAGGGCGTTATCCCCCCCTCTAATTTCCCCAGGGCGATGCCCTGGGCTATGTGCTCATTGCCCCTCCGGGGCGCTGTCGGGCAAATGCGGATTCTCAAATTTCTTCCCTATGGTCAGTGGGTCTGCGACAAATCTCGTACTTTCCGTGTTCAAATTATTCTTTGCGACTCTGCATCTTTGCGTTTTATAAATAAAGAGGCAGACAGAAAAGGAGGATTGAATTGCAAAGAAAGTTTTTTTGCAATATTTACGCGGTTTTATCGTTTTAATATAGTATGAAACGTATATTCTCACTATATATTCTTGCAATTATAGGCAGTCTGACGGTATGGGCACAAGACTTTGTTCTAACCGGCAGAGTGATGGATGCGCAGGAAAACGCAATAGAACTTGCATCCGTGAGCTGTGTGGCCCAGGGCAAGGCTACTATGACCAACCTCCGTGGCGAGTTTTCCTTGTCGCTGAGGTCGGCGGATTCTGTAGTGATACGTTTCTCTATGATTGGCTATAAGACCAAGACAAGGATTCTGCGCCGTCCGAAGGGAAGACAGAACCTACAGATACAACTATATGAGGATGAGCAGTATCTGGACAATGTTGAGGTGGTAAAGAGAAAACGTAGCACATCTACCACAGAGGAGATAAGCACCAAGGACATAAAGACAGCACCTTCTACTTCAGGAAATGCCGTTGAGGAACTTATTCAGCAACAGGCAGGCGTGAGTACGCATAGCGAATTGTCGTCACAATATAACGTGCGTGGTGGTGCTTTTGACGAGAACTCCGTATATATCAATAATGTAGAGGTATATCGTCCGTTCCTTATCCGTAGCGGTCAGCAAGAAGGACTTTCCATCATCAATCCCGATATGGTGGGCAAGATTGGATTCTCAACAGGTGGCTTTGAGGCAAAGTATGGCGATAAGATGTCATCTGCCTTGGATATAACCTACCGTCGTCCGGAGAAGTTTGAGGCTAATGCACAGGCAAGTCTGCTTGGTGCAAGTGCATATATAGGTTTCAGCAACAAGAAGTTCGCATGGGCAAACGGCATACGCTACAAGACGACAAAAGCCCTTCTGAAAACATTCCAGACAGACGCAAAATACGAACCTGTATTCCTTGACTACCAGACATATATGAGTTTTACGCCAAACAAGCGTTGGCAGGTGGATTTCATAGGCAATATCAGTCAGTCGAAGTTCAATTTCTTTCCAAAGAACCGCGAGACGAGTTTCGGAACACAAGAGAGCGTGAAGGAGTTCAGCGTATATTTCGACGGTTGGGAAAAAGACTTGTTCCGCACCTATTTCGGAACGTTGAGCATCAAGCGTAACATCACCAATAACACACACTTATCCCTTATTGGTTCTGCATTCTCTACAAAGGAGCAGGAAAGGTATGACATTCAAGGAGAGTATTGGCTTACGGAGTCTGGCAATAGCGATGCCCTCGGAGTTGGTACATACGCAGAACATGCGAGAAACTATCTGAAAGCAAACGTGGCAAGTGTAAAACTGATGCTTGAGCATAAGACGAGAATGCATAACGTACAGTCGGGATTGACGATGAAATGGGAACATATTGAGGAGCAGTCTCGAGAATATGAAATGCGAGACTCTGCCGGATTCATCATTCCGCATACAGGCAATTCGCTAAATATGATATACACACTTTCAGCAAAGAATGCCCTCGATGCACGCAGAACAGAGTTCTACATTCAGGATGCGTGGAAATTTGAGCGTGGCGGAAAGACTGATGAGAACGGTAAGGAGATAGAGCCCCCTACCCTATACACGCTCAACTACGGCATGAGATTTGCAAACTGGTCATTCACGAAGGAAAGCATATTCTCTCCACGAGTATCATTGGCAATCATTCCGGGATATAATCAGGACCTAATGTATCGCTTTGCAGCTGGCATATACTATCAGTCACCTTTCTATAAGGAACTTAGGGATACCACCACAATAGACGGCACGACATACACATCGCTGAACAATAAGCTGAAATCGCAGAAATCAATCCATTTCATCGCGGCTTTAGACTATCGTTTCAATATGATGGGGCGCTCTTTCAAGTTCTCGGCAGAGGCTTACTACAAGGCACTTTCAAACCTTGTACCTTATAACCTTAACAATATCAAGGTTGTGTATTACGGAACAAACGAGGCTTCAGGACATATTGCCGGTATAGATTTCAAGCTCTATGGCGAGTTTGTTCCAGGCACGGACTCGTGGATAACCTTCTCTCTTATGAATACAAGGATGAAGCTTCATGGCGTGAGCATACCTTTGCCAACCGACCAGCGATACTCCATAAACCTTAATTTCTCAGACTATTTTCCAAATACCGACCGCTGGAAGATGCAACTCCGACTCGCCTTTGCCGACGGATTGCCATTCTGCGGACCTCACAAGCCTTTGGAGCAGCAGAATTTCCGAGCACCAGCCTATCGTCGTGCAGACATAGGAATGAGCTATCGTGCATTCAAGAACGACAAACGCGAAAAACAGAGTCCGTTCAAGAATGTATGGTTGGGCATCGACTGTCTTAATATACTCGGCATCAATAACGTGAACTCATACTATTGGGTAACAGACATCCATAACACCCAGTATGCCGTGCCGAACTATCTTACAGGAAGACAGCTGAACGGTAAGGTGATTTTTGAGTTTTAGATTCATGGGGGTTTAAGGTTATAAGGTTATGAGGTCAGCATCGCTAATTGGCAATTCGACCTAAAAACCTGAAAACCTATCCCCCCGAAAACCTTAATACCGGATAACCAGAAAACCTTCAAACCTGAAAACCTACATTTTTTTATTTTTTATGGATAATATTTTCTTTGTTTCAAAATAAATTATTAACTTTGCACTTGATTTAGACTAATAATTTACAACAAACAATTATAACCCAAACAAATAACTAAAATGAAAATTTCACGTATTGATCATCTGGGCATTGGCGTCCAGAGTATCGAAGAGGTTTTACCTTATTTCGAGAACGTACTTGGTCTGAAATGCTATGCCATTGAGGAGGTAGCAGATCAGAAAGTGAAGACTGCTTTCCTAAAAGTTGGTGAGACAAAGATAGAGTTGCTTGAGCCTACAAGTCCAGAAAGTGCTGTTGCAAAGTGGCTTGAGAAGGGTGGCAAGGGCGTTCACCACGTTGCATTTGCAGTAGAGGACGGTGTTGCCGAGGCACTCATAGAGGCTGAAGGCAAGGGTATCCGTCTTATAGACAAGGAACCACGTCTCGGTGCTGAGAATATGATGATTGGTTTCTTGCATCCAAAAATGACCGCAGGAATACTGACTGAACTTTGTGAACCTAAGAAATAATACAGCGATGTCAAAGCAAGTAGAAAATATAAAGAAGCTTTTAGCAAAGCGCGAACAAGCTCGTCTTGGCGGTGGCGAGAAGGCCATCGAAAAACAGCATGAGCGTGGTAAATACACAGCCCGTGAGCGAATTGACATGCTGTTGGATGAAGGTTCTTTCGAGGAGTACGACGCATTCAAGTTGCATCGCTGCCATAACTTCGGCATGGAGAAGAAGCAGTACCTCGGCGATGGTGTCGTTGTAGGTTCTGGTACTATTGACGGCCGTCTGGTATATGTATTCGCACAGGACTTCACCGTAAACGGCGGTTCTCTCTCAAAGACAATGTCGGAGAAGATATGCAAGGTGATGGATATGGCGATGACGATGGGCGCTCCATGTATCGGCATCAACGACTCTGGTGGTGCTCGTATTCAGGAGGCTATTGATGCCCTTGCCGGATATGGTGAGATTTTTGAGCGTAATATCCTCGCTTCAGGTGTTATTCCACAGATTTCCATGATCTACGGTCCTTGTGCCGGTGGCGCAGTTTATTCACCAGCCCTTACCGATTTCACTCTGATGATGGAGGGAACATCATATATGTTCCTTACAGGTCCAGCAGTTGTGAAGACAGTAACTGGCGAGAATGTTGACGCAGAGCACCTCGGAGGTGCAAGCGTACATGCAAGCAAGTCTGGTGTTACGCACTTCACAGCAAAGACCGAGGAAGAGGGTATTGAGATGATTAAGACCCTCATATCATACATTCCTTCGAACAATATGGAGGAGGCACCTCGCAAAGAGTGTAACGACCCATTGAACCGTATGGACGATTCTCTGAATGAGATTATCCCAGAGGATCCAAATCAGGCTTACGACATGTATAAGGTCATCGCAGCTATTACCGATAACGGTGAGTTCTTTGAGGTTCAGCCTAAGTTTGCAAAGAATATCATTATCGGTTTCGCCCGTTTCAACGGCCAGTCTGTCGGAATTGTTGCCAATCAGCCTTCAGCATACGCAGGTGTGCTTGATGTGAATGCTTCGCGTAAGGGTGCTCGTTTCGTTCGTTTCTGCGACGCCTTCAATATTCCTATTGTGAGTCTCGTAGATGTACCAGGCTTCCTCCCAGGCACTGGTCAGGAGTATAATGCCGTCATCCTTCATGGTGCCAAGTTGCTTTACGCATACGGTGAGGCTACCGTTCCAAAGGTTACAGTCACCTTGCGTAAGTCTTACGGAGGTTCACACATCGTTATGGGTTGTAAGCAGCTCCGTGCCGATATCAACCTTGCATGGCCAAGCGCAGAGATTGCCGTTATGGGTGCAGCCGGTGCTGTTGCCGTACTTCAGGCAAAGGAGGCAAAGAAGATAAAGGAGGAAGGTGGTGATGTAAAGGCATTCCTCGCAGAGAAGGAGGCTGAGTATCAGGAACTCTTCGCAAATCCTTATCAGGCAGCACAGTTCGGTTATATCGACGATGTAATCGAGCCACGCAACACACGTTTCCGCATCTGTCGCGCATTGGCACAGTTGGCTACCAAGCGTCAGTCTTTGCCAGCAAAGAAGCACGGATGTATTCCTATGTAAGATTGGAAAGAGTAAAGAATAAAGTAGAAAGTGTAAGAAAATAAAAATGAATAACGAAGTTTATGCTGCCATCGCTATGGCATTGCATGATGACCTCGGATATAACCTGCACGATAGTGAGTCTGGCAGACTCACTATCGTGGCAAGAGATTCTGAATGGTCATCAAAGGCAGCAAAGATGACAGCAAAAGTATAGAAATGAAACAGTATAAATATCAGATCAACGGCAAGAAATATGAGGTGTCGGTTGAGACTCCTGCCGCTGACGGAACTATCGCAGTAACAGTAAACGGCGAGACATATTCTGTTGTGCGTGAACCAGAGCCTGTTGTGGAGAAGAAAAAAGTGGTGGTGAAGCCTGTTGCTGCAAAGCCTGTCGAGGGCGCAGACGAGATGCAGGATGCATTACGTTCCCCACTTCCAGGAACAGTAATAGAGATTCCTGTAAAAACAGGTATGCAAGTAAAGGAAGGCGACACTCTCGTTGTGCTTGAGGCTATGAAGATGAACAACAATCTTACAGCAGAACGCGACGGCATAGTAAAGTCTATTCTTGTAGGTGAAGGCGAAGCAGTAAAGGAGAATACGCCTCTCGTAACATTTGAATAAGTCTGTTTAGACTATTATAAAAAAACAATATACCGGTATAATGTAGTCAAAGGATTACATTATATCGGCATTTTTTTCTTAAATTTGAGTTAATTATCTGTAAAGTGGGGAAGAATTTGCCGATTTCTCAAGTTTTTTTGTTAACTTTGCACCACAAATTCAACAACAATAATGAAAAAAGTTCTCTTTATCAATCACGAAATTTCGCCTTTCGTACCAGACTCAGAGTTGGCGGTTATGGGACGCCGTTTACCACAGTCAGTTCAGGATAGCGGATGCGAAATCCGTACATTCATGCCTAAATGGGGGCATATAAACGAGCGTCGTGGTCAGTTGCACGAGGTACAGCGCCTGTCTGGTATGAATATTATCATAAATGACACCGACCACCCACTTATCATCAAGGTGGCAAGCATCCCCCAGACAAAGATTCAGGTATATTTCATTGATAACGAGGAATACTTCATTAAGGGCAAGAGCGATGACGATGTTCCAACAACAAGTTGCGGTGAACGTGCTATATTTTTCGCTCGTGGCGTGATTGAAACAATGAAGAAGCTTCGCTGGTCTCCTGACATTATTCATTGTCAGGGCTGGATGAGTGCCTTTGTACCTCTCTACATCAAGCATGCCTATCAGGACGAGCCATCTGTATGCAATGCGAAGATTGTTTCTTCCCTTTTCAACAGCACAGAAGACATCGTACTTGAGGAAGATTTGAAACAACGCATTGCATTCAAGGACGTCACCGTTGACACTCTTTCAGACTATAGCGATAATTTCAACATGTCAGACCTTGCACGTCTGGCAATCCGGAACTCCGATGGTGTCATCGCAGGTTCACCAATTCTCAAGGATAGCATCATGAAGGAAGTCGAAGCCTCCGACACGAAATTCCTTGCATATCCAGGTGAAGACTTCAAGGATGCCTACCTCGACTTCTATGATACTTTGTAATTTCAGGGTAAAATTATAATTGAACAATTGTGAAAAAGAATCTTATACTCCCACTCATAGCATTGGCAGGTCTCTTTGCATCATGCGATGACAATACAGACGAGTTGGGATACTCTATCACCAATCCTACGGACAGAATGGCTATCGACTACGGAACATTCAACGTAAAAAGTGAAACCGTAAAGCTCGACAACATAATCTCACGTTCTTCTACAGGCTACCTCGGAAAGATAAAGGACCCTGAAACTGGATCTTATATCACTTGTAACTTCATGGGGCAGCTACATATAATGGAAAACTACACGTTTCCTGCAAAGGACAGTCTCATACTCACAAATGGCGAGATAGTTGCAGACTCATGTATTCTTCATATCTGCTATTCATCATTTACCGGTGATTCAACCGTCTCAATGAAGTGTAGGTTCCACGAGCTTGCAAAGCCACTTAGCGAATCTGAGACATACAACGTAGATTTCAAGCCTACAATAGAAAACGGCTATCTGCGCAAGGATGGCATAAACAAGCCAACAACCTATGCATTGACAGACTACAGTATTACCGACTCTGCACGATGGTCCAGCAGAGTAAGAGACTTCTACATTCATCTTAATGATGAATATACCGACATAGACGGCAATAAGTACAACAATTACGGCACTTATATCATGCGTAAGTACTATGAGCCGGGGGGAAGTGAGAATTTCAAGAACTCTTACAACTTCATCCATAACGTATTCCCAGGATTCTATCTCGAGAATACTGGAGGTATCGGCAGTATTGCAAACATATCCTACACAGAACTGGATGTGTATATGAGAATCAAGTCTGGTAATACCGAAGGCAAAGGCATACTTGTATTCGGTGGTACAGAGGAGGTTCTCCAAAAGACCAATATCACTCAGGATCAAGAAATAATCGACAAGATGAAGGACGAAGGGGATCACACATATCTCAAGACTCCTGCGGGTCTCTACACACAGATTACTCTTCCTGTGGACGAAGTCTTTGACGGGCACGAAAGCGACACTCTGAATACAGCAAGCATATTCATTTCTCGCGAGAACAACACCCAGGAGACAAACAGCTACACTATCCCTATTCCAAAGCAAGTCATGATTCTGCCAGCTGACAGTGTTGAGAATTTCTTCGCAAACGAGAAAGTTACCGACAATCGCAGTTCATACATAACATCATACGCATCTGCCACAAACGGATATACATTCAGTAATATCAGTAGCATGATGCGAATAATGAAGGATGCAAAGACAAAATGTATTGAAGAACAAGGAATCACAGAGGCACAGTATGAGGAACTCCACCCAATGTGGAATAAGGCAATCATAATTCCTGTGACAATAAGTACAATACAAGTCGGTCAAAACACAAACCCAATAATCACACGTGTGACTCACGACATGAGTATCTCAAGTACGAGACTCGTTGGTGGTAAGGATAATCCTGATGCGATAAAGATAAGTTGCATCTACAGCAAGTTCCAAAAGTAGGTTATCATGGCAGATAATTTCCTTGAGAATCATAGAGCCGAATATGAACAACGCAAAGCCAAATGGCTTGCCAAGCAAAAAAAACATACTCCAGCCTCAGTTATAGAGGCACGAAAGAAGGCAAAGGAAAAAGAGAACCAGTAGGCGATTGCGCTTACTGGTTTTCTTTTTGCTTGAAACACAATATTCCCTGAAAAAGTGTCGGTAACGAATAACGGGTAACAATAAGAAAATTAGTGTAAGCTGCTGCCCCATATTTATTATTTCTTTATATAATAGGTATATAAACTCCTTAGAAAGATTTCAGTAAAATTTTTGGCCATACACTAAAATCCTTATTGTTACCCGTTACTGGTCGTTATTTTGCTTGCTTGTTGAGCGAAACTCTGATCTTGTTTATAGCTGTGCAAGACAAAGATAATGAAGCTGTTATCAACAAATTAGAGGATAAGATATGGGTGGCTGATAGTCTCAATAACATAACAATAAGCATTAATTTCTGGCAGCTTCACCTTATTCAGTATGCTTGAAAAACGATGCTAAACGTGAAACCATTCCAAAGCCATTCCCCAAACTAAATACAGGCTTCAATGAGATTCTGCGAGAACTTTCAACTCCCTAAAATGCAGGTCCGTTGTAAATCCGTTGTAAGTCCGTAGATGCTCCATCGATGGGAGCGAACCTAAAGCGAAGGCAGAACGAAGGCAGAGCGAAAGCACAACAGCATCTCTAACTCAGCAGTAACAGGTAACGGGTAACAATAAGGATTTTAGTGTTAGCGTATCTCATTTCAGACATAGTACCCCCGTCTGGATATGCTCAGTTGGGGAGGACTATGAAAAATCAGGTTAGACTTTTGAAAATGAAAGAGAAATAATCACGCAGAAATTTGGATTTATAAGGAATTAAGTAGTAAGAAAGTTATTGCTGTCCGGTAAAATTATGATTATCATCTTGTTTTTGGGAAAAAGCAAAGATAATCAGAAAATTATTACCGGACAGCAATTTATCAGATATACCTTGCAGTATATCCTTTCTTTTGTGCTGCAACCTCCTCTGGAGTACCAGTAGCAACTACCATACCGCCATTACGACCGCCTTCTGGTCCCATGTCTATGATATAGTCGGCAAGACGAATGACATCAAGGTTGTGCTCAATGATGATGACGGTATTGCCCTTGTCAACAAGTTTACGGATGATCCCCATAAGGATGCGGATATCCTCAAAATGAAGTCCAGTGGTAGGCTCATCAAGTATATATAGAGTCTTGCCTGTATCACGCTTCGAGAGTTCGGTGGCAAGCTTTACACGCTGGCTCTCACCTCCAGAGAGGGTTGTTGACGGCTGTCCGAGCTTGATATATCCAAGACCGACATCCTGAAGAGTCTTTATCTTATGAAGAATATTCGGTACACTCTCAAAGAACTCCACAGCCTGATTGATGGTCATATCAAGGACATCGGCTATACTCTTTCCCTTATATCGCACCTCAAGTGTCTCACGGTTATATCGCTTTCCTTGACAGACCTCACAAGGCACCATTACATCCGGGAGAAAATTCATCTCTACCGTCTTATATCCATTTCCAGAACACTCCTCACATCGTCCTCCCTTTACATTGAATGAGAAACGACCAGGCTTATATCCACGAATCTTAGCCTCTGGAAGAGCAACGAAAAGAGAGCGGATATCTGAGAACACACCTGTATATGTAGCCGGATTAGAACGCGGAGTACGTCCGAGAGGTGTCTGGTCAACATCTACAACCTTGTCAATAAGGTCTATACCCTCTATGGATTCATAAGGCATAGGCTTCTTCAGAGAACGGTAGAAATGCTGTGAGAGGATAGGATGTAGAGTCTCGTTTATGAGTGTGCTCTTTCCTGAGCCCGAAACACCTGTAACGACGATGAGTTTTCCGAGAGGGAAAGAAACATCCACGTTCTTGAGATTGTTGCCCGAAGCACCATGGATGACAATAGCTGGAGGGACGTTTTTTCCTGACTTACTGGATTTTCGAGCATTTCCGGAATTACCAAGTTCCTCCTCTGGCACAGGACGATCACGCTCAACTTCAACCTTGCGAGTTCCGTTAAGATAATCGGCTGTAATAGTATGCTGTTTTAGCATCTCCTTCGGTGTACCTTGGAATACTACTTCCCCACCCTTTCTGCCAGCCTTAGGACCAATATCCACGATATAGTCAGCAGCCATCATCATATCCTGATCATGTTCAACAACAATAACCGTATTACCGATATCGCGCAACTGTTTCAAGGAATGTATGAGTCTGTCGTTATCACGCTGATGAAGTCCGATGGAAGGCTCATCAAGAATATAGAGAACATTCACCAATTGACTGCCTATCTGAGTAGCAAGACGAATACGCTGACTCTCACCTCCGGAGAGAGAAGTGGACTGACGGGAGAGAGCGAGATAGTCAAGACCGACATCAAGCATGAATTTCAGTCGGGTACGGATTTCCTTGATAATCTCCTCAGCAATTCTGTTCTGACGCTCGTCCATGTGTTTCGGAGCCTCAGCCAACCAATCATAGAGCTGGTCGATATCCATATCCGCTAGTTCGCAGATATTCTTATCCCATATACGATATGAAAGAGCTTCCTTATTCAAACGATGTCCTTCACACTCAGGACACTTCACCATAGCCATGAATTGGTCAGCCCATTTCTGTGCAGAAGCGGAATCATCGTTCTCGATTACCTGACGAAGATATTTCACTACGCCCTCATATTCAGTAAAATAATCAGAACTTGTCTTGGCTATTTCCTTAGGAATCCTGACACGTTCCAGACTACCATATAGAACCTCACGAAGAGCATCCTCTGGAATATCAGCAATAGGAGTCTTGGACTTGCAGTCATATTTTGCAAGAAGGGCATCAATCTGCCAGAAAATCATCTGGTTCTTATATTTGCCGAGAGGGGCTATACCGCCATCATAGATAGAGAGGGAGGTGTCAGGAATGACCTTCTTCATATCAATCTGATTTATCATGCCAAGTCCTTTACAATGAGGACAAGCACCTTCTGGGGAATTGAACGAGAAGATATTAGGAGCAGGATCCTTGTATGCTATGCCACTCGTAGGACACATCAATCGGCGAGAGAAATACTTTACCTCGTCAGCATCCTTGTCATATATCATTATAAGGCCTTCACCCTGTCGCATGGCAATACGGATAGTATTACGAAGCCGTTCTTCATCGGTATCCTTAACGGCAAGTTTATCTATAACAACTTCGATATTGTGGTTCTTATAACGATCCACTTTCATGCCGCTCTCCAGTTCAAGAATCTCATCATCCACACGAACCTGAAGATACCCCTTGCGACGCATCTGCTCAAAGAGTTCGCGATAATGTCCCTTACGATTACGTACTAAGGGAGCAAGGATTATGATACGTTTACCTGCATAGTCGCGGAGAATCATCTCTGTTACCTGTTCCTCGGTGTATTTCACCATCTTCTCCCCCGACACATAGCTATAAGCCGTTCCGGCACGTGCAAAAAGCAGACGGAGATAATCATACACCTCTGTCGTTGTACCAACGGTAGAACGCGGATTGCGATTGGTTGTCTTCTGCTCAATACTGATAACTGGAGAAAGTCCCGTAATATTATCAACATCAGGACGCTCCATCCCTCCAAGGAAATTACGGGCATATGCAGAGAACGTTTCGATGTAGCGCCTTTGTCCTTCAGCAAAGATCGTATCAAAGGCAAGAGAAGACTTACCCGAACCAGAAAGTCCGGTAATTACGCTCAACGAATAACGTGGAATCTTTACATCAATATTCTTAAGATTGTGCACTCTGGCACCATATATTTCAATCACGACAGAATCATTATTTTAATTGTTCCCTGAAACAGTCTCGGTATATCCCCTGAGAAGATTAACGTCTTTCTTTATGTTATATTTCACCCCATCGGCACCTTTTGCCTGAACATGAACATAATACACGCCATCCTTGACGTCTTTTCCGTTGAATGTTCCGTTCCACTCACCAGCAGGATCAGTCCATTCATAAAGCTTCTGTCCCAATCGGTTATATATAGTTGCCTTGAACTCCACTATTGACTGATACCCTTCCTTAGCCTTATATGTATCATTATGCCCGTCACCATTAGGCGAGAAGGCATTTGGGAATTCCAGTTTGCTGGATTTTACAGTAATACTAATAGGATCGGATATAAACTCCCCACCATCAGGAAAAGAAACAAAGAGACAAATAAGATGTGTTCCGGCTTCTGTAAACGTGAAGTCGGTATTTTCCTCATGACGAAGAAGATAATGCTGACCTTCTACGATTTCATTTTTATAGAAGCGCCATTCAAAATAGCCATCATGATTATCGCTACCAGATACGAAACGCACCTTGAGAGGGGCAGAGCCTTCGTAACTCGTACTCTGTACCTCACCATCCTCGGTGGTAATCTCTGCATATGGAGATATCTCCTGCGCCCTCATCTGTGGGATTACAGTTAAGAGCAGCAAAGATAAAATCAAAAAAAACTTTTTCATATATGAAATAACGCAAAATTTACCGAAATATGTTGATTTATACCGAAAAAATTCGTATTTTTGCATCGTAAATAGAAATTCAACACTAAAATGAGCAAAAAAAACTACATAGTCTTACTTTTAGCAGTCTTGTTTGCCTTCTGTCTGGATGCTGATGCACAACAACAGATACAGACGGTACACAAGGTTAAGAAACGCGAAACAATCTACGGCATAGCCCGCGACTATAACATAACCATAGAGGAACTAATAGGTGCTAATCCTGAGATGCTGCAGCCTGGCTACGCACTCAAGAAAGGCTCTACCATAAACATACCATTCCCACAACAGCAGCAACAGCAACTTGCGGAAACAGCTCCTGCCGTTCCTATAAAACACAGTATCGACATCGGTGTTATGCTTCCCCTTCACAATGTGGATGGCGATGGTCGCAGAATGATTGAATACTACCGCGGCTTGCTTATGGCTGTAGAAAAACTAAAGGCTGACGGTATCAGCATCAACGTAAGAGCATGGAACGTATCTCAGACTGATGATATCAACTCTACCCTACTCCAACAGGGAGCAGATCAATCCGATATAATCTTCGGTCCTCTGTATTCAAAACAAGTAAAGGCTCTTGGTGATTTCTGCAAGAAGAACAAGATACGCATGGTAATCCCATTCTCCATCAATGGCGACGAGGTGAACCGTAATGAGTTCATCTATCAGGTTTATCAGCCTATGGAAACGTTCTATCAAAAGAGCATCACTTCATTTATCGACCGTTTCAGCAACTGTCACCCTATCATCATAGACTGCAACGACTCCACATCAAACAAGGGTACATTCACCTATGCCCTTCGCAAGAAACTGGAAGAGAAAGGTATACAGTACAGCATCACCAACCTACGCTCCAACATCGAAATGTTCGAGAAAGCTTTCTCCACAACAAAGAGAAACGTAGTGATACTCAACACAGGCAGATCTCCTGAACTTACCCAGACGATGCACAAGCTCGATGCCCTTCTTGCCCATTCTCCTGGATACATGATTTCCATGTTCGGATATACAGAATGGCAGATGTACGAGAAATACAATCAGAACCAAACATTCTTCCACAAATACGATGTATATATCCCATCCTCTTATTTCTTCAATGAGCAGTCGGGCTACATACAGAGTTTCCAACGCGCATACAAGACAAAGTTTGGTGCGGATATGATGAATGCACTCCCTCATTTTGCCCTCACAGGATATGACCAAGGTGTGTTCTTCATCGGTGGTGTGTATAAGTTCAAGGGACAATTCTATGGAGCAAGGAATCAGATATACAACACATCGCTCCAAACTCCATACCATTTCAGCAAGACGCAAAACGGAGGTTTCCGTAACGAGGCATACCTTTTGGTTCACTATCAGACAAACGGCGGTATAGAGACTATCAGCTATTAAAGCGTAAAGTAAGATTATGAAAAAAAAATACGCACTCATACTCTTATGCCTTGCCCCAATATGGGTACTGGCACAGGTAGGTGAGCACCGAAACCAGTTTGCCGTAGGCTTTCAAGGAGGCTACAACTTCAATAAAGTTGATTTCGTACCGAGGGTGAACCTGGGCACGCACATGGGACTTACCGGAGGACTGGTAGCAAGATATACCTGCGAAAAATATTTCAAGACGATATGCTCCGTACAAATGGAGTTCAACTACTCACAACTCGGTTGGAAGGAAGATATCACCGACGCAGAAAAAAAGCCCGTACCTTGCACCACAAACCAAGATGAAAGCGAAAAGTTCAAGCATACCATAAACTATTTTCAAGTACCCATACTCGCCCATCTGGCATGGGGAAAGGAAAATAAAGGCTTAAACTTCTTCTTCAACGCAGGTCCTGTACTCGGTTTCCTTGTGAATAATGATATAGACAAAAACTTCACTTATGAGACAGCTAACCTTGAAAGAAGAGGCTATCAAAGCAAGGACCAAGAGAAAATAAAAAAACAACTCAAAGAAAAAGAGCAAAAGCCAAAGAATAAATTCGATTATGGAATTGCGGCAGGTATAGGTATAGAACTACATATCAAACCCATAGGAAGATTCCAGGTTGAAGGGCGATATTACTATGGTCTCGGTAATCTCTATGGAGACAGCAAACTCGATTGTTTCAGTCGTTCTGCTCACCAAACCATCATATTGCGTGGAGCATACCTAATTGACATATAAATGTGACGTTTTTGAGTATTATCTATTGATATACATCAAGCGAGAAAAATTTTTCTCTATTTTTCGCCCTGAAAATTTTTCTATCTCAGAAATAATAACTACCTTTGCACCGCAATTCAGAAACGAAGCGCAAAAATAAGCACCCTTAGCTCAGTTGGTAGAGCACCTGACTCTTAATCAGGGTGTCCAGAGTTCGAGCCTCTGAGGGTGTACTTCTTTCGGAATTTGCAGCATAAATGTTGCACCCTTAGCTCAGTTGGTAGAGCACCTGACTCTTAATCAGGGTGTCCAGAGTTCGAGCCTCTGAGGGTGTACTTCAATAGTCCTAATCAATTTTTGATTAGGATTTTTTGTTTTCTCATGAAAAATAACTACCTTTGCAATACTAACCCCAAAATCAAGACAAATGAACAACTTTGTTTTTCAAAGTCCAACAGAATTCGTATTCGGACGTGACACCGAGAACCAATGCGGCAACCTTTGTAAGACATACGGAGCTATAAAGGTCATGATAGTTATAGGTGGCAGTAGTGCTCGTAAGAGTGGATTATTGGCACGTGTGCAAGACTCCTTAAGTAAGTCAGACATTCCCTATTGTCTTCTCGAAGGCATCAAGCCTAATCCTGAAGACACCAAGGTATATGAAGGCATAAAACTCGCACGTAAGGAGAAAGTCAATTTCATCCTTCCTGTTGGTGGCGGTAGCGTTATCGACACGGCAAAAGCGATAAGTGCAGGCTTCAACTACGACGGTGATTTCTGGGATTTCTATTGCGGAAAGAATAACGTAGAGAACTACCCTAACGTACTCCCTATTGGTGTCGTTCTCACCATTCCTGCAGCAGGAAGCGAGGCTTCAGGCAACACCGTAATCACCAAAACCGATGGAATGTTCAAGCTATCCATCCGTACCAAAGCATTATTGCGCCCTAAGTTCGCCATAATGAACCCGGAACTCACCATGACCTTGCCGCCATATCAGACTGCCGCAGGTATCGTAGATATGATGGTTCACACCATGGAGCGTTACTTCTCCCCCACTCCTGGCTGTGAAGCAACAGATCGTCTCTGTGAAGCAGTACTCATCAGTTGTATAAATGAAGGACCGAAGGTTATAGCCAATCCAAATGACTATGAGGCACGCGCAAACATCATGTGGCTTGGCACAATGGCACACAATGGTATCTGTGGTGTTGGACGTGTAGAGGACTGGGCAAGTCATCACATGGAGCATGAGATTAGTGCGATATATGGTGTTACCCATGGTGCAGGTCTAAGCGTCGTGGTTCCTGCATGGATGACATTTGTAATGAGAAAGGACGCTTCTAAGATAGCACAATTCGCCCGACGGGTGTTCGGAATTGAAGGTATCGATGACGTTTCCGTTGCATCCGAAGGTATAAATCGTCTCAAGGCATTTTGGAAATCTCTCGGCATGCCAGTAACGATGAAGGAACTTGGAATAGATAATCCCGACATCGATACACTTGTTGCCAAACTCCGCGGAAACAAAGGTGATAAGATTGGCGGATATGTCAGTCTTTCAATGGACGACTGCAAGGATATCTACAAGCTTTGCCAATAAATACACTTGCGAAGAGAAAAACAATAATACCGCTTATGGCAGTTCATGAAGAACCTTTCCATAAGCGGTATTTTTGATACATCTTACACAAATCAGTTACTACCTGTTGCCTGTTTCATCCCCTCAAAGAATTTCTGCTGCAATTGTTGCGCAAGCTGGTTGTCTGGGTTTATTTTCAAGGCTTTCTCGTAATTTTGCATAACATCCAGATAGTAACGCTGACCATTTTGGGCAGGATTCTGAACGATACGCACCATATAGAGGAACCCACGCAGAGTACATACATCAGATTGGTCTGCACCTTTCATCTGCTCCATCTTATTGATGGTCTGCTCGGAATCTTTCAACAAATTCTCGGTCTGCTCTGCTTGAGGATTTGCTACAGAGAAACTGAGACTTTGTAGTGCCATCTGATACTTAGGCTGAATACTGTCAGGGAACATAGCATCAATACGCTTAAGCTCTGCTATGCAGTTAAGAGTAGCTTCCGGTGTCTGCTGTTGAAGCTTGCTGAGCGACTGTCCTATGAGAGCCTGCATCTGTGCTGACTCCTGAGCATTGATACTAACACTTGCCATCAAGCAAAGAGCGATGGCGAAAACACAATTCTTAAAAGTTTGAAATGTCATAAGCTTTATTATTTTTAAGTGAAACAAATATGCCGATATAGAAGAAACGGTCTCGGTTTGCTTTTACCGTTGTGCCATCAGGATTATAACGGAACACATTGGTACGACCAAGGATGTTGTTCAGCGATGCATAGACGATAACCTTCGGACTCACAAGCCACGTGAGATTGGCATCTACACTATTATAATGTGGTGTGGTACCGACAGGATATTTCCTTCCGCTGGCATACGACTCTGACAATCCGATAATTGTCTTGCCGATGTTGTATTTCAAAGTCATGCGGATATTATGACGTGATGTATAGTCGGGAGTGCGCAAAGCAGTATAGTCGAGATAGAGACGTTCAGAATCGTTGAAGGAATAAGATAGCGTGCTTGTCAGATTCTTCACGAGCGAGTGATTCTCTATGAATACATCCATGCCTTTGCTTGTACCATAGCCATCAGCTGTATATATGCCATTAGCAATTATAGGGAGGTTATGATATCTCTTGTAATATGGCTCAATACGCAACAGAATATTCTTGATTTCATACTGCATACTAAGTATGGCATGATTGGCTGTACTCTGAGCCAAACGTTTTCCGCTCATTACTATATAATCATCATCTGCCGTCTGACTATATTTTCCCAACATAGCCGATAATTGGAAGCGCTTGTCTGGCACATAGCTCAGCGTGGCACGTGGCATAAGCAACCAACTACCATCATAGCTCACGTTCTCCACCCTCGCAGAGAGGTTAAGAAATAGTTTTGGCACAATTCTCAGTTGGGCATCAGTATGTGCAGCAAGAAGGTTATAGTCAAGACAGTAATGACTGTTGTCATATCTTTTCGTGCTGTGTCGAAGATAATCCTCAACACCAGCTGACATCTTCAGAACAGAGGAATATACCTTACGAACCTCAGCTTTCAAATGTATTTCGTTGCGAAGGTTGTGATAATGGTCACCAAGAATCTGTGCATCATCAATATCATTTATAACCGAAGAATTGGCAATTCCCGTGAAAAGACTGTAGCCTCGACCTATATTACTTTTGAGCGTGGCATTAGCATAAATGTTATGCTCATAAAGTGATAACATACGATTATCGATATGTTGACCGAGTGTAGTAAAATCATACCCTATATATGATTTAAGAACGGAAGCTGATGATAATTCTGCCTTATACTGCGCCTCACCAGATAGTTTTCGATATGGTCGTGTCCAATTTATACGGTCAGGAAACAATGCATCGTAAAGTCCCATGCTTGTGTAATCTGCATTAAACGACAGACTACTTGACGAGAAAGCCTTCGTTCCACCAATATTCCAGTCAACAAGCGATGCACTCACGCCCAGCTTGTCACCTGTCGCCACGTCGGTGGTTTCCATAGGCAACACAGAAGACAAAGCCTGTCCGTATTCACCACCATAGCCGCCAAGCGAAAAATTGATACCCTTGAACAGGAACGGAGAGAAACGGCCGCGTACAGCATTATTCTCTATGTTTGTAGAATAAGGAACGAGTACATGCATACCATTGATGAACGTCTGGCATTCGTCGCTCTCGCCTCCACGTACATACAACTTGCCATTCTCACCGACTTTCTGTGTTCCTGGCAAAGTTTGTAATGCTGCCACAATGTCGCCACATGAATTGCCCGACATCACAACATCTAGCGCATCCATAGTCTTGAAGTTATCACTCTTGCCAAAGCTGTATGTACTGGCAGTAACAACCACCTCGTTTATCGTCGTAGCCTGTTCGCGCATACGGATAAGAAGGTTCTGTGATTCTGTTGTAGTCAGCACCGCATCTTCAAAACCAATAAATGTCGCCTTGATGGACAACTCGCCCGTCTTACTGGTAACAAATTCGAATCTGCCAAGTGAATCCGTAAGGCATCCGTCTATCGTACCTATTATAAATACATTGGCACCTGCCATTGGTTCCCGTCCGTCGGTAACGACACCGGAAATAACTGTCTGACTCATCGCATGACAAGCGACAAGCAACATGATAATGATATGTGTAAGTCGATGTTTCATGCTGCAAAGATACGACGGTATTCTGATACCGCCAAATATCTTTGACAGACAACAAGAAATGCTGACAGACAACTAATCTGCCAGACGAATGACTATTAAAAAGGACGAAATACTAAGCTATAAACGAGCGTAGCTTAGGCACGTAAGTACGTGATACTGGCACAATTGCAGAGCATTTTCCAAGTTTGAGCTGATAGCCATTTGAATTTCCCTGTGCCGAAGTAATATTGTTTAGGTTCACTACAAATGAGCGGTGGCATTGGAATACATTCTCATATTCCTTCAAATCGTCAAGTACCGCCGTAAGCGTTGTATGCAGTTCTATGGTATTTATGTTATTCTCTTTCATATAGCAGACCTGCACATTGTTCTTCTGAGCCTCAACATACAAGAGGTCGTTGATGGGCAGTTGCAAATCGTTACCTCTTACTGATGCATCGTGAATAGTCACAATAATATCTGTCTGAATATCCGTTGTCTTGTCAAGCAGAGTCTCTAACTGACTACGCAGATAACGATGGTAGTTCATACCTACAGAGAATACGGTTATGAATATACCTATGATAAAAGTCCAGTTGAGGAATAACAGTATTAATTCTAATGATATTGAAGAATGGAATACTATCGAAGATACGAAGATGTTACAGATGCAGACAAACAATGTCATTATCAGCACAGATAATGCCTCATGCCATACTCGCCAAGGCGATACTCTTTTCTGCAAAGGTTGTATAGCAAGTCCAAACAAATAGCAACCCCCGAATGTGGCTGCTCCGAAAATTAAAGACACCAAGAACTTGTTTCCCTTGTATTCGCTAAACCCAAACGGTTGCAGCAGATAGAGAATAAAGAACACGATGGCAGAATACACAGCACAGTCTCTCAGTCTGTTACTACTCTGTGGAAATGGATATTTTCGAGTTAAGAATATTCCCATTATCACTTTTTACCCTTAACCGCCTTACTTGGTATTCCCTTACTTATAAGCAAAGCCTCATCGGCTTCAATCTTATCGAGAATACCGTCGTCTGACTTTGTTTTCTTGATTTGCGCCATCTGCTTACGATAGAGTGCTATACGCTGAAGAACATACTGGGTATATTCGTCTGCATAGCTAAGATGCTGATTAGGAGTAAGATTCTTGGCGGTAATGTCTATTGCAGAAGATATATCATCAATAGCGAGGGATAGCTTTTCCATCGCCTCCTCCACCTGAGCACGTGTGGCATAGCTCGCTGCATCATCCTTATACAGTTCCACAAGATGATTTGCGTAATCGTATGCATCTGGCAAGCGTTTCTCCTCTATATTATTCAGGATGAGTCCCGTAAGCGCATTCTTATGGTCAGGTTCATATTTCAGCACCTGCTCATAGTCGGCACGCGCAAATGAGTACCTACGCAACTTATTATTGACAAAGGCACGGAAATACAATGCCCCGATATGCGTAGGGTACAAGGCGAGGATATTGGAATACTCGTCGAGGGCATATTTCCATTGCTCCAACGCAATATTACACTCAGCCTTGCGCATACGATACTCCAGCGACTTAGGATTCTGCTCTATCTTCTTTGAAAGTACGGAGATAGAATCCTTCCATTGCTGTTGTGTCTGCGCATTAACAGAGAGACAAAAAACAAATGCTACGAAAAGAAATATTTTTCCCATATAAAAAATATCGAGAATTCGCCTTACGACGATTTTTTTATTCTTTGAAAGTAAATTACCAATAAAATTGAATCAGTAAATTATAAAGTGACATTCGTCACAAGAAATTTTATTTTTTATCTACAGAATCCATTTACTTTCACCCAAAAGGAGCATAAAATCCTCAATGACAATCATCAGAAAAGTATTAAATCAGCAAATCAACCCAACAAACATAGAAATTTACTGAATTAATTTACTGATTTAATTTTCTGTTAATTTCTTCGCAAGGGCTCAGGCGCTACGCAGAGTCCTTTCCAGAAAGAACCATATCACCGCAAGGTGAATTTCCTTTCCAGTCAAGGGGGGTTACGCTTTCTTGATGAAGTCAACAATCCAAGCACCAACTTCCTTAGTGCCATACTTTGCGCCACCCTCAACCTGAATCTCAGGAGTACGCACGTTCTGGTCGAGAGAAGCATCAACAGCCTTACGGATGAGAGCACCCTCTTCCTTCAAACCGAAATACTCATAGAGCATGGCAACAGAAAGAATCTGTGCGAGTGGGTTGGCTATGTTCAAGCCCTTACCCTGTGGCCAAGAACCGTGGATTGGCTCGAATACAGGAGTAGAAGAACCTGTAGAAGCTGATGGGAGAAGACCCATAGAACCTGTGATGCAAGAACCCTCATCGGTAAGAATGTCACCGAATGTATTCTCTGTTACCATTACATCGAAGAATGTTGGCTCCTGAATCATACGCATAGCAGCGTTGTCAACATACATATAGTCGGTCTTTACATCTGGGTACTCCTTCTCAATTTCCTGAGCAACCTTACGCCACAGACGGCTTGAAGCCAACACGTTAGCCTTGTCAACCACTGTGAGGTGCTTCTTACGCTGCTGAGCATACTGATAACCTACGCGGAGAATACGCTCAACCTCTGGACGTGAATAGTAGTTGGTATCAAGAGCATCCTCTGTACCGATTTCAGCATTCATAGCAGGCTCCTGCTTCTTACCGAAGTACATACCGCCAGTAAGCTCACGGATACAGATGAAGTCAGCACCCTTCACAATCTCGTCCTTGAGAGGTGACTTGTGAACGAGGCAGTCGAATGTGGTTACAGGACGGATGTTAGCGAACAAACCGAGCTTCTTACGCATAGCGAGAAGTCCCTGCTCAGGACGTACCTTTGCCGATGGGTTATTGTCGAACTTTGGATCACCTACTGAAGCGAAGAGAACTGCATCAGCCTCCTCACAAATCTTGAAAGTCTCCTCTGGGAATGGATCACCCACCTCGTCGATAGCGTGAGCACCACAGAGAGCCTCCTTGTAACTTACCTCGTGTCCGAACTTCTTTGCAACAGCGTCCATTACGGCTACGCCCTGCTCCATAATCTCTGGTCCGATACCATCACCAGCCAGAACTGCAATCTTCAAATTCATTTTTTGTTATATATATAAATTTGTTACTAAAACTTCTATTTTTCTGCAAAAGTACAACTTTTTCGGCACTCTACCAAATTATTTCAGGCAATTATCCTCCTATTTGTTTTTTTTATAAAGTATTAGGAATAGTAATCACTTACATGACATTATTTTTATCCTCATTATTGCTTTATGAACGGGAACACCTCTGCCAACTTCTGCTTGAAACCATCTCCATAACCGGTACATTGATCTATGATGTTACCTTCCGGAGAGACAAAGAAGAAATGAGGAATACCAAGTACACCATATCTTGCCTTTATTTCCGCAGCCTGTTTTTTATCATTCCACTCATGCCATGTAACCTTATCATCAATACTTTCCATCCAATGCTTAGTAGCATCAGTCGAAACTGTAATTATCTCCAACTTGTCTGAATACTTGCTATAAATCTCATTGAGCAAAGGCTTGGCAGCCTCACAAGGGGGACATCCTTTACCACTAAACTCCAGCAACACATATTTACCAGCAAACTCATTAAAATGATGTTCGTTACCCTTGCGGTCGTAGAGTGTGAAATCAGCGATTTTACCGCCCTTTGCTATTGCGTTAGGGTAAAACATAGACCTAACTTGTATAGCATCAGGTTCACTCTGATACTCAACTGGTATTTTGGAATACAAGTCATGTGCCTTTTCCACAACCGCCTTATTATCAACCCCTTCTATAACAAAAGCGATTTCAGTAAGTTCTTCCAGGAAAACTGGAGTATATGGTCTGTCTGCCAGGAAATCTATATATTCCTCAACGTGCGCCGCCTTTATGGAATCACGCTCTTTCGATAAGGCTCTTCCCTTATTCCCAACCTCCTTTTTCTTTTCCTGTGAAATATTAGGATCATCCATTATAGGATACAAACTATATATTTCCTTTTGTGCCTCCAAAGCCCTCGGCATTTTTTCACGTTGGAATGCAATTATAGCATTAGCCTCCTTTTGGCACAACGAATTATTCTCTATATGCCAATCCACAGCAGCATTTCCTTTTCCTGTAATAGTTGTATGCTTTCCTGGATTTACCCAAAAGAATTGAAAATCCATTTGATCCATAGAAGTATGAATAAGGAGTTTCTGATTTTCTGTCAACGGCATTACAGCAAGACGAAAGTGCCCGTTCTTCACTTTTGTACTATCTACCAGAGGACTCATACGCCCTTCATGTCTATACAACAAAACATTAACACCATCTGCAACATCACTAACACGTCCCTCAATGATGCAGGAATCCAAAGACACGGTTTGCTGCGCCCAACTACCGATGGCACAACATCCTAACACAAAGGCAAGAATTGATTTTCTCATAGATTTTACGTTATTGATTAAAAATCATATGCAAAGATACATACTTTTCAGCACATAACCAAATTATTTTGTTTGTTTTCACGCAGTCAAAGGAGTTACTTTTATCTGCCAGTATGTTAATACAATAATTATTTCTGGAAACGCGATAGAATATGCGGATTTTTTTGTAACTTTGCATCCGCAACGGGAGCCTAACCAAGCCTTCCCAAAGGGAAGGATGTTAGATAGTATAATTAATCATCTTTTTGGTGATTAATATTAGCGAAAGAATGTATATCGCATCCCTCCCTTTGGGAGGGCCTGGGTGGGCTACCATAGGTCTAAGAAAACCCTATCTAAAAAACTTAGAATGTATTACATAGAAAAAACGCTTGAGATTTCAGCAGCACACTATCTGAATCTCAGTTACCGCAGCAAGTGTGAGAACCTACACGGTCACAACTGGAAGATTGTTGTATTCTGCAAGTCAGAAACCCTCGACGCAGACGGAATGGTCGTGGATTTCACCCATATCAAAAAGATTGTAAAAGGACAACTGGATCACAAATGTCTTAATGACGTACTCGACTGCAATCCTACGGCGGAGAATATTGCACGCTGGATTGCGGACAGGATTCCTTTCTGCTATCGCGTAAGTGTGCAGGAAAGCGAGGGAAACAAAGCCATATACGAGAAGTAAGGATATGAGAGTAAACGAGATATTCTACTCCATTCAAGGAGAGGGACACTACACGGGTACGCCAGCCGTATTCGTGCGCCTTGCCGGATGCAACCTCAACTGCTGGTTCTGCGACACAGAGTTTCACTCTTTTACCGAGATGAGCGAGGATGAGATTGTGGCTGAAGCAAGCCAATACCCTTCACGATATATGGTTATAACAGGTGGTGAACCAACCTTGCAGCTCACAGCATCGCTCACCTCCAAGCTCCATGCCATAGACTTCTACATCATGCTTGAAACCAACGGTACACAGCCATTGCCCGAAGGCTGCATCGTGGATTGGATTACATGCTCACCCAAATGCCCATCGCCTGCCACCCAACATCAAACACCTATTACCCAACATCAATCACCCGTCACCCACTACCCTATCCGCATACAGAGTATCGACGAACTCAAGGTGGTCTATGAGGGAACAGAGCAGGACATGAGCCAGTATGATGTCATCCAAGCCAAGGAATATCGTCTGCAACCCTGCTGTACGGGCGACCGCCAAAAAGACACTTTCATCACCAACCAGACTATCGACTACATCCTCACTCATCCGAAATGGCGTCTCTCGCTACAGACGCACAAGATTCTGGGGGTGAGGTAGGCTGAGGAAAAGAAAGGCCCCAAAACTGATTTCCAAAGCAATGCCTACGTTGTTCCCACCCCATCCCTCTGCTATTTCTCTGCTATAATAGCAGAGCCACAACAGAGGCATAACGGAGGATTATCGTCTTCGGGAGCAAAGGTACTACATTTTCCGCACATATCCAATAGTTGTCCCAGATATCAGGGCGGTTTGTCCCAGATGTCAACAACAAGCCTATAAAAGTTGCTATTGCAACAAGTCCGATAAAACGAAGTTAAGGTGGTAAGGTATTTAGGTTTAGCCTTAAACGCAAGCAAAAACCTTAACACCTTAACACCTTACCAATACAATATATACGCACTATCACGTTCTACAAACTTGGAATGAACACATTCCTCTCAAGGCAATTATTTCTATCTTCAATATCATCTTAATAATATATCAGGATATAAAAATATATAAGTATCGCGCATACGCATGTTATATTATATATTCGTCTCAACCTTAATCTTAAATTCTTCACCTTACTCACGTTAAGGCGTTAAGGTGTTAAGGTGTTAAGGTTTTATTACAAACTAAATTCCTTGTACCAGTCTTTTTCTACAACATCTGGGACAAACCGCCCTGATATCTGGGACAACTATTGCAAGTGTCAAGAAAAAGTTGTACCTTTGCTCTACTTATCACTCAAAACCGACTTGATGACATCGTTATTGGCACGCGATACCGGCAACTGCTTCTCTACACCGAACAACTGCAACTGATAGCCAGGATTACGAGCCGTCATAGATACCACGAAATTGATATTGACAAGAAAAGCCCTGTGACATTGTACGATATAGCAGAACTCTGAAAGTGTTTCCTTTATCTGTTTCAACGTGATGCGGAGAGTTATGTGCCTGGTCTCATTCTCCGAGATATAGCATATATCAGCATAGTTCGCCATTGACTCCACATAGAGAATATTTGAAGGAATCACCTCCAGTCGGGCACCCTGTCCCTGACCTTCAATCACCACCGTCACCGGTTTCTCCTCAACTTCTTCATGTTTGTCATCTCTCTGGAAAAGTTCCTCCTGACGTTTCTCCAACAGAGAATTGATAGCCTTCACATCGTCAAGCTCACGACGAAGCTGGTCGTTCCTGAATTCATAGAAAGCCCACAAGAACATAAACACAGTCACAATCCCGACATTCACACACATAAGCCACACGTTATATAGTGTGAAATGCCCGTCTTCATAGAAGAACATATCCCATCGCCTTTGACAAAACCAACCATCGTACATAAGCAGCAAAAGCGCTAGAATTGGAGTATTAACAATATAGGCAACCGACTCGCGAACAAGGAAGTACTTTAGAGAACCGTTACGCTTTTCATAATCTCCAAGAGCAGCCTTTGTCAGCAGCAAGGAAAACAAGACGGCAAGGAAAGATATCAAGGAGCATATAAGAATATACCCCATACGACCTTCATTTAGCCTGCCTATACCGAAAGGTTGTACGAGTGCCAGAAAGACCAACACCCCGATACCACACTTGAAAGCACGCTTGAGTATATATATGTAATCGTTCATTTTGGAAAACTCTAAACACTAAACTCTAAACCCTAAACTTTTTTATGCAGCTGCAAAGGTACTTATTTTTTGTCAATCAAACAACATTTTCACATACCATTCGTCACAAAAACATGCATTTCGTCCCATCCGCAAGCTATAAGTCCCCAATAACGTACCGTTTATCCCCAACTATTGTTCTGTTCACAAACATCATATAACTTTGCAGCAAAAATAACAGAATTTCGATTTTCAAACTTTTACTTTTCTATAATATGGATACAACAATCTTAGCGGTAGCGATAGCTTTAACAATAAGTCATATCGTTTACACAGAGTACGTAAATTCTGATGACCAACTCGCAGAATACCAAACATTCTATGAAGCGCAAGCCTCCATAACTGCCAAGAACACATTGAAAGGCACCTTCATCAACGAATACACAGGAAAAGACAAAACATCCCTCAGCGAAATCATTTTCTCTGAATAATATATCCATTCTCACCTCTCTCCTGTTATATCATATTACTTAGCTCGTTGTCCGTTCATCCTTCGTTCATCCTTCGCTCTACCTTCGCTCATCCTATAGTTCTTTTTCGGTTTCAGAGCGAAGGAATAGCGTTGTCATAGCGAAGGCATAACGGCAGATAATAGAAGGACAAACGAAACGACTATTGCATATATCAGGAATTTTTCATAATTTTGCAACAAATTACGAAAAAAAATCGGGCATAGGGGTATTGGTTTCCCCCTGGTTGTGTGTCTTACAGATAAAGACCCAACAAAACGAGTTGAAAATGGATTATAACAAACAAGGGTTCGAAAGAATCTACAAAGACAATTACAGGCAGATGTATCGCTTCGCCTTCTCTATTCTTGAGGATGCAGAGGAAGCGAGGGATGCGGTAAGTCAGGTCTTTACGCAGATGTGGAACAGTCAACCGGCCATTGCTGACGCATCTGTTACGGGATACCTGCTTGCCGCCACAAGAAACCAAAGCCTGAACATAACGCGACAGAAGCGCTTGCGTCAGCAAATGGAGCTGGAAGTCGCTATGCAGAAGGCTCAGCAAGAGAACGAAGAACGAGAGGAACTTATGGAAGAACTCCAGAGAGTTATCAATGATAACCTCACAGAGCAAGACCGACGGGTACTGTCACTTCACTATGATGAAGAAATGACCTACGAGGAAACTGCAAAGGCGTTAAGAATAAGTTCATCAGCAGTAAACAAGCATATAACCCGTTCGCTTGGGAAGATACGTTCAATCCTTAAAATTGCCCGATAATGAAAACAGAAGATATAGACCGCAAGATAGGAATGCCCGACATCGATATGGAATGGGCAAAATTCGAGAAGGAGGTTATTGATGCTTCCGAGGAGAAGAGTAAAATGGAGAGTGGAAAGTGGAAAGTAAATAGGAACTGGTCACGAGCAGCCATGTTCATAGGAATCATCATGGGCGTTAGCCTCATCGCCCTCGCTTCTATCTACTTCTACCCTACTCCAAAGCAGGAAACTGAAACTAAAAAGGATGTTGCAGAACAGATTGCTGCTGTTCAACATGCGGAAGAGATTAAGACCGACACGCTGACTATTAACCGCGAGGTGTTCAAGTTTGACAATATCGAAATGAAGACCATAGCCAAGAAGGTTGGCGATTACTATGGCAAGCAGATAGTCTTTGAGAATGAGGAAGCTAAGCACGTGCGCTTATACATTCAGATTGAGAAGACGAAGAGCATAGAGGAAGTTGTGGAGTTTATGAATAACTTCAAAAAAGTTCATCTGACGATAGAGGGTAATAGTATCCACATAAGATAGCGGCTTTATGAAAAAGATACTATTATTCATCATTTACCTTGTCATTGGAATTTCAACCGTTTCTGCACAAAAGGTGACACTCACATTTGAAGATGTATCACTCTCAGAAGCACTCAAAAGAATTGACAAGGTACAGGATGCCAAGCGCATTCATTTCATATATGACGAGCTTGAGGACTTCCGCGTAACCAAGAAAATACGCAACCAGTCGGTTGAGGATGCTGTCCGCTCGGTTTGCGGTTACTACCCTATGAGCATAGCCGTACAGGATAGCGATATATTCGTGGAATGCGTACAGAAGGCTTCTATTAGATATGTAGGGCATATCGTTGATACAAAGGGACAGCCTCTCGCCTTTGCCAACGTATCGCTTCTCAATCCTACAGATTCCGCCTTCATCACAGGTGGTGTGAGTAATGAGAATGGCTCATTCACGGTACCTTGCGATGCACATACGGTTCTTGCAAGAATATCGTATATGGGCTTCCGCACGATATACCGCCTATGCACAAAACCAGAAATAGGAAAGGTGGTGATGAGAGCAGATAGCAAGGTGCTCGAAGAACTTACGGTTACAGGCGCACGCATTATAAACAAGGTGGATCGTCAGTATATCATCCCAACGGAGAATATGGTGAAGGGAAGTAGCAACGGCTATGACCTTCTGCAACGTATGTCGCTAAAAGGTATAATGGTGGATCCTGTCAACCAGACTATCAAGTCAAACAGAGGTGGTGGCGTTCAGGTTCGTGTAAACGACATAAAGGCTAACAGTCAGGACATCATGGCTATACGCCCCGATGAGGTTGTTCGTGTTGAGTATGTTGATATGCCGGGAGTACGCTATGGCGACTGGACATTGGATGCCGTGATCAACTATGTGGTTAAACGCAGGTATGCCGGATATGTAGGTGGAGTAAGTTCGATGCAGGCCTTTACATCAGGATTCAACAACACCAATTCATATTTCAAGTACAACTACAAGCTTTCTGAGTTCAGTATCAGCCATTACTTCGGTTGGCGAGACTATGACAAGAGATATTCAGAGAGTACAACGGAATATTTCTTTCCAGACGGAGAGTATTACAAGATAAACTACGATGGAGTGAACAGCCCATTTATGTACACCCACAATATTCTTCAGGCTGCATACAACCTCGCCCAACCTGAGAAATACACTCTAAATGTCAGGTTCAATTGCGAAACACAAAATAACCCACGACAGGGAATCAATTCAATAGTGAGCGAAGTTGGTATGGATAACTTTTTCGACTATCAGAATAGAAGCAGGAAGTACTACACCCCTTCACTCGACATCTACTACTTCGTGAACCTGCCAAAGAAACAGACTCTTGCAATAAATGCAGTAGGTACGATTTTCACGACAAAATACGAATACGAGATGCGTGAGTACTTGTTACCCGAAAACTATATTTGCAAGGACAGGAAATCTCCGGAACTGAATTCTCTCGACAAAGCAATAGCCGATTACAGCTATTCTACAAACGGAAAGAAGCATTCTCTCATTACCGAGGCTATCTATACAAAGGAAATGGAGAAAATAAATCTGTCAGTAGGTGGAGAATATACCATTGGCTTCACGAATAACAAATACGTAGGCAGCACCAACGCCCATGCCTTGATTCACAACAACAACGAATATCTGTTTGCCCAGCTTCAAGGAAATCTTCCTTTCGGAAAGAATGAGCAGACAATAGGCTATCAATTAGGCATAGGCGCAAACCGTTCATCTATTCATCAGGGAGACTTCGGTTACGATAACTGGACGATACGTCCACAACTGACGGTTTCGATTCCAGTTAGCAAAAATGCGAACCTAAGAATGCAATCGCGTATCACCCCAAATGATCCGTCACTTGGAAACGTGACCGATGTAAGGCAATACTCCAATTCGTTTTTTATCAGTTCTGGTAACAAGGAACTTAAACCCTCACACACATGGTATAACGAACTAAGTTTAAGCGGAGAAGTGAAGAATGTAGAGTATTCAATAGAGGCTTCATGGTCGAACAATCCGAATGCTCTCATGAATACATACGCTCCAGAAAAAGAAGCCAACGGAAACTGGGTAATCGTAAGCCGTCCAGAGAATAATAAACGATTCAGTCAAGGCAACATCTATGGCAATCTGACATGGAAAGTGCTGCCCGACAAATGGCATGTAACATTAATGACATCATACGACCACTACGAAAGTATCGGCAACACATTCCGTCACTTCTACAATACGGCTCAGGTTGGCATCTACTCTTGGGCTCAATTAGGAAACGTTAGCATGGATGCCTGTTTCTGCACACAACCCCATTATTTCACAGGAGAGATTGCTCAAGGTGGCGAGAAAAAGGGCGATGTAAACATTTCTTACAAATGGAAGGATTTGAAACTCTCCTTAGGATGTCTGTTAATCGGTTCACCTATGGGCTTTGACTACAATTATAAAATAAACAGCAAATGGTATAATACTGACGCGCATCTCTATTACCCCGAAAATGGTAATATGATTCATATATCCGCCTCATGGAATTTCAGCCACGGACGCAAATACAAGGCTGCTGACCGAATACTTAATAACAAGGATAATGATTCGGGAGTAAGGTAAATCCCCAATGGGAGTGAAGAGTGAAGAGTGAAGAGTGAAGAATTTAAGTTACATTTTATTGCGAAAAAGCGATTAACGCCATTAAACCACAATACTAACTTAAATTCTTCACTTTTAACTCTTAACTCTTCACTTTTTTTGCGTGACTATCGCGTGACCAAAGGACATGTCACAACATAGTCACGTTATATATTTGGATATATCACAAGAATGATATATCTTTGCATTCAGATAATTATTTAGGCTATAAACGCCCAAAACTCTAAACACAAAGACTATGACAAAAGAACAGATTTTTGAATTAATCAACGGGATGCAGAATCCTGTGATGTATGTGGCTACAAGTGAGAACGGACAGCCCCACGTGCGTGGCATCCTCTTATATAGTGCTGACGAGAACGGCATAGTATTCCATACGGGTAAGTTCAAGGCTCTCCACAAGCAGCTTCAGGAAAATCCAAAGGCAGAGGTTTGTTTCGCTACCGGTAAGTATCAGGTGCGTGTTGAGGGTGAGTTCAAACTTGTTGACGATATTGAATTCAAAAAGGAGATTATCAACCATCCTTCACGCAAGTTCCTTCAGGGCTGGATAGCAGAGCAAGGATTGGATGCTGTTCTTGACTTCATTCAAGTATATAGAATGGAACATGGCAAGGCTCACACATGGAGCTTTGAGGATAACTTCAAGCCAAAGGAATACGTGGAACTGTAAAATCACAAATTACGAATCACAAATTACCTTTTATAAGTATTTATAACAATGCAACCAAGATATGTAACAAAGAACATGCTTTGGCTTGATGAGCTTTAGCGAAAAACTTGCTTTAGCTTGATGAGCCTTAGCGAAAAACTTGCTTTAGCTTGATGAGCTTTAGCGAAAAACTTGCTTTAGCTTGGTGAGCCTTAGCGAACAATCGGTAATTTGTAATTCGTAATTATAAAAAAAATGTGTACATCAGAATACATAAATTTCGTGTGCTCCCAGCTTAGGGGAGTCGGCGATATTATAATGAAAAAGCAGATGTCAGATGACTGGTGCATCTACATAAACGGCAAGCCTATAATACTCGCTTTTGACAATCTATCATACGTCAGGATGACTCCTGCCATTGATGATATGATGACATCAGCATGGACAGGTTATCCCTACGATGGAGCCAAAGAGCACTATGTGCTTGACATTGAGCATCGCGATAAGGCTATGAAAGTGGTACACGCACTACTCGCCTCATAAACGATGCCTGACAACCTACAGATATTATCAATAGAAGCGAACAATCTCATCAAAAGGCCTATGCTGTGGCTGCTGTGGCTCTTCAGCCCTATATCCAAGCGAGATAACCGCCATAATGGTTTCCTCATTCGGTATGCTGAAAAGAGTACGCAGTTCATTGGCATCCCTCATTCCCATAATCAAAGTGTCGAATCCCATTGCACGGGCTTTCAACACGAGATAGGCGTTACTCAGGCCATTGTCGTAAGCGCCCCACCCGTCTCCGACTTCATTGGTCTGTTCTCCCTGGAAGAATCCGGACTTTGAACGCTCGAATGTTGATACAATCAGCACAGGCGCACCTGCTACCTTCTCCTTATTAGGACCTGTCAGCTCTGCAACGGCTTTTACCTGCTCAGGACTGATAGCCACATAATACTTTGTTGGCTGCTGGTTTGCCCAAGAAGGTGCTTCCTGAGCGGCTGCAAGCAACTCTTTCACCTGTTCCTTTGTTATGGTTCTGCTTGCATCATAACTACGGACACTACGGCGAGTCTTGATTACCTCATCAAATGACGGAGTACTCTCGCTTGTCTTTGGTTCTGACTGAGAACAAGAGAAAAACATCGTCACAAGTGAAGCAACGAAAAACATTCTAACGATTCTTTTCATACAATTCATTCAATTTAGTTATTAGTTATCGGAAATAGTCATCTGTTCTTTTCCTTAACGTCCAAGTTTCCACCAGTCAAAGTCGAAAAGCTGTTCATCTCCTCCACGGAAGAGGATATAGACATCGTGTTGGGTGGTAGGTGATGGATGTTGGGTGATAGGAGAAGTTATAATGTTCTTGCTGCCATCCACCTCTATACGGGCAAAAGGCTTTCCGCTGATTGAATTTGCATAAAACTCGATGACTCCGGGATTCTTCACATTCAGCACCTCTACCGTAATCTCCTTTGGAGCCTCTGAACCCAAATCCACATTGCGAACCTTTGTCCAGTCGCCGTTATGTATTGATGTTACATAATGCCTTGCACCCGCCATACGGTCAAACTTAACGCCCCAGCTCTGTGACATAGTTTCAGCCTCAACAGTCTTGTAGGGATCAAGACTACCGACAGGCTTCACACCCTCTTTAGTGAATGGAATGAAAGGTATTGAACCATCAGCATTGAACTTGAACTCCTCAATAGCAGTAGAGCGTTTGAATCCTCCACCATTAGGCAAGGCACCATTGTGGTAGAACATATAGTCATGTCCCTTGAAATGGATATTTCCGCCATGAATAGTGAAACTGTTCTCTGCCTCGTTCATTATACGTCCCTTGAAAGTCCAAGGACCATGTACTGAAGGAGCGGTAGAATAGGCCATATACTCTGGAACACCACCCGCAGGATATACAGCATAGTAGATGCCGTTTCGCTTTGTCACCCAAGGCCCTTCCTCATACTGAGTCATTTCACGTTCCTTACCAATAGACCAGTCCATTTTTGACTGCAAGGTGCCAAAACTCTTAGGATCTGTGTATCCGGGAACTTCCTTATAGCCGTTCTTGAACGAAATCATGTCATCGTTAAGTTCCCCGTACCAGAATCCCTTATTTCCCCAAAAGAGATAGGGCTTACCGTCATCATCGATAAATACTGTAGGATCAATAAATCCAAAGCCAACGGCAAGGGGAGCCCCTATGGCATCACGCCATGGACCTGTAGGACTATCGGCTACAGCAACACATAAAGCATCTTTTCCGTCATCGGTGTTGCAACATAGATACCAGTACCATTTGCCTTTGTGCTCAACAGCCTGAGCCGCCCAAGCACGATCACCTTGCTTTGCCCATTTGAATGTAGCGGTATTGACCTGAGCACCAAGATACTGCCAGTTCACCATATCCTCAGAGGAAAACACGAGCCAGTCCTTCATTAGGAAGTATGTGGCATCATCCTCGTCATGGTCAACAAAAAGATATACCTTGTCACCATGAACGTATGGTGCCGGATCTGGAGTATATATAGCACTAATGACAGGATTCTGCGCTTCACAGATTACTGCCATCATCATTGCAGACAGAATTGTAAATATTGATTTTTTCATCAAATATTAATAGCACTTGCTTTTTCTACTGGCTTTTTGACGAACTATAAAATGAATGGTTTAACGAAAGATCAATAACATAGCAAAAAAAATCCATTTCGTAGTATTTAAAAATGCTTTTATCTGTTAACAAATGTTATATGCTATGTTCGGCTCATATCAATCAGACCTAAAACCTTAAACTCCAACCCATGCATTTTGCCTCATCACCTATGCACACAAAAAAAGTCCTCGGCCGAAAACGAGGACTATCTCCGGTTCTATCGCCTTCACAGGCTAAGAAACCTAGTAATAACTAAATGAATTGCGAGAATTTCAATCTTCACAGACTAAACAAACTCTATAATCGTTTAAATGATTTTTTCGGTATATATATTATAACATTTGCATTGAAAAACTAAAGTTTTTACGAGTGCAAAGATAGCGATATTTATTGATATCGCCAAAAAATATCTGTCATTACTGCCTAAATTATAAATAAATTAACATTTCAGAACAAAAAATTCGTCATTACACAAAATTTTTCAGTTAAAAAAGGCGAAAAATCATCGTGGGGCATCCATGAGCTCTGTTTCTGGTGAAAAATGAAAATTGAAGATAAAACAAAAACCAAACAAATACATTTTCTCCAAATTACAATGAATTTTTATTCAAATATACAATTTATATCGAATTTGTTTGGAGGAGAAAGAAAAATATTGTATATTTGCAACATAAATCTATTATAAATAGACGATTAAAACTGACTTATTTCCAACAACAAGCAATCAGAAAACAACAATAATGACATTATGACACATAGCAAATACATGCAAATAGCAATAGATGAAGCCAGAGATGGTATCAGAAACGGACATGGAGGTCCGTTTGGTACTGCCATCATAAAGGACGGAATCTTAATAAGTTCAGGACACAACAAAGTTCTCCTGAATAATGACCCTACATGTCACGGAGAGGTGGATGCCATTCGCAAGGCATGTCAGAAGCTTGGCACGCACGACCTTAGCGGATGCGAGCTTTACACCACGGGAGAACCATGCCACATGTGCCTTTGCGCATGCATGTGGGCAAACATCGATAAGATATACTACGGATGTACGATAGAAGACAACGGACTCATAGGATTCCGCGATGATAAGTTCGACAAGATTTTCGGCGGTCGTGACAAGCTTGAAGGCTTTATGACAGAGATTGACCGTGAAGAATGCCTGAAACTATTCGAGGAATACAAGAATCTATACCATAAACTTTATTAAATTCCGGTGGGAATCAATAATCCTCCACCTTAAAAAAATATACGCAATGAAAAAACTCACAATACTATCCCTGATGCTATTGACATTCATGGTGATGGGATGTAATCAACAAAAGGACAATACACTAACAGATGGAACGTTTCACTCTGTAGGACTGAATCTTACTGGAACAATAAATGTTGATGTAACCATTGAGGAACAACGCATCACGGATATACATGTTCTTGAAGAAATCAAGTCGTATGCCCGTCAGATAAAGCAGCTATGCGAAAGCATCATAGAGAACCAATCGCCCGAAGTTGATGGAGTATCAGGTGCAACATATCTTTCCGACGGCATAAAAGACGCTGTACGCGATGCTTTAGCACAGTCAAGAGGCGAGAAACCTGTTCTTGACAATACCAATGTAATGAGTTTTACGCCAGGAACATACTCCGTGGAAACCGACGGATTCCTTAGCAAGATCAAGGCTGACGTCACTTTCAGTAAGAATGCTATCGACACCATAATAATAAAGGAGTCGAATGAGACGCCCCATGTCGGTCAGAACGCAATTCCACCGACCATACGCAATATGCTAAAAGCCAATGGAACAGGAGTAGATGGAGTAACAGGTGCCACATTTACAGTAACAGCACTGAGAAAACTTGTAAACGAGGCTGCCGAGAAAGCAGAAGTAACCAATCGTAATAAATTCTATAACAACAAATTAACCATGACAGCACACAATAGAATAGAAGATACGTGGGATGTAGTAATTGTCGGTGGTGGAGGTGCAGGTCTTTTCGCTGCGGCACAGGCTGCAGAAGATGGTAATACCGTTCTCGTAATAGAGAGAAATTCAGAACTTGGCGGTAACACCCTGATTGCAGGTGGTATGTATCAGGCTGTTGACCACCACCTAGTATGGGACATCAATCATCCAGAAGCCACTTCAGCTATCGGCTTTGATGGTAAAAGGGTTGACAAGGTTAAGGCTACCATAGGAAGTATAGACCAATTAAAAACAATTCTCTCATGGAATGAGAAACCTTTTGACGAGAACTACTACCTCACACATGAGTTCGTGGCAGGTGATGTGATAGAATTGTCAAAGCATGGCGTTCATCAGGAATTTCTTCCTATCCTCCGCAACCTAAAGAAAGAGATACGAGCATATCTTGCCTATGCTGAACCCAAAATCAAGAAAGGCATGAAAGAGAATGAGCTTCTGCTTTTCTCTACTACGAACCTGCATATATTCCAGACCTATTATGGAGGTCTTCGTCTGAGCAACGACAAGAAGGAATGGGTATATAGCGACTACAATCTTGTAAATCAATTTATTAACGAAGGTGAGAAACTCAAGCCTTGGCTTATGAGCATGGGAGTGGAGTTTATGAACACACAGACAACCCTTCCGGGTGCCATCTGGTATCGTTGCAACAGAATGACTGGCTGCAACACAGATACCGCAGGGGATGGCAAGAAGACATTCTTTGCGAAGAATTGGGGAGCATACGTAATGGCACCTCTCACACACATGCTTCAAGCCAACAAACATAATAAGGTGATTAAATCAACCACAGCCAAGCACCTTATCATGGATGATGGAAGGGTGACTGGAGTAAATGGCATAATGGATGACGGCACGACTGTGGTAGCTCATGCACGAAAAGGTGTGATTATTGCATCTGGAGGCTATGCTGCTAATATAAAGAAGGTAATAGAGACCAATAAATACTGGCCAGCGAAATATCTTTCATACAACATGGGTACCACAAACCGTTCTTCTCTTCTCGGTGAAGGACTGTCGATGGCAACAGAAATCGGTGCTGACGAGTGTGGTGAGGGATGGACACAACTTCTGCCTCTTGCTTTCTCTGCCGACGGACTAATAGCAAAGGGAAGCGTAGAGACCGCCGTATTCATAAGTCCTAAGACAGGAAAACGTTTTGTTGACGAATGTTCAGAACGTGACGTGCTTTCACTCGCTGCATTCGAAAACGGCATAACATACAAAGGCATCAAAGGTACATTCTTCTGTATAAGGGCTGATGTGAAGACCGATGAAGCCGGACTTGACGTCATCACATCCGACATTCCGGGAAAGGAATGGACACGAACAGGTAAGGAACTTGCAACCCTTTTCAAGGAATTAGGAATGAATACCGATGCAAAGGCAGTTCTTGAGACTATCCGCGAATATGACATGGCAGGAATGGAGAACCGTCAGCCAAAGGATTTCAGGAAACAGCATCAGGTCGGTCTTATCGGTACAGCAAAACGTAAGGCTGACGGAAGCTACGACAAGAGCACATACGATATTAATAACGCAAGACTTCGCATACGCCTTCTCGCCCCATCCCTCCATCATACAATGGGCGGATTAAGAATAGACACAAGTCGCAGGGTACTCGACAAGCACGGCAAGCCAATCCCAGGCCTCTATGCAGCAGGTGAGGTTACAGGTGGATTCTTCGGTGGAAACCGTCTGGGAGGTAATGCTCTCACAGAAGTAATGGTATCAGGCAGAATAGCAGCTAAAGCCATAAACGGAGAGCACTAACTCCTATGTTGCTCTTATGTGACTCCTATGTAACTCCTATGATCCTATAGTTATATATAAGCGAAATAGCGGAGGAATAGCGAATTTACAACGGAGGAAGAACGGAGGTATAGCAAAACCTGAGTTGATATAATAATAAAGAAAATATCATAGAAAATGTTGGGATTTTCACTTTTTCTTTGTAATTTTGTCATCGAACTCACGTTAGGTTAACGTAAATCCAGTTTTCATAAATACGAAACAATGGATATGGACATAAAAACAGAAAGAATAGCCCTCGGAACATTCCAAAAGATGTGGAACGGCGAAATAGATGCTGTACACGATCAAATGGTTGATGCTCTTGAAGATCCATACGTATGGAAATTCGTGCTTGACGAGACTTCCAACGGAAGCACAAAGGCATTTGAATTCTTTAAAGAATGTGAGATGCCTTCAAGACACGCCCTTATCCAACTTATGAACACAGTACCTAATGAATGGTATGAACTAAGCGAGGAGGAACTCTATGAGCGTATAGGAATCAATCAATTCGAGGAATTCGCCATTATTTACTATATTCTATTGGAAAAAGCTAAAGTTCCTGGATTCTATAAGGGTGATGTTGGCAACATGTATTATGATGGATTTTGGCTAATACAACCATTGTTTAAGAACGAAAACGAAAGGTTGACCAGAAAAATCATCAATACTGCATTACAATATGGTTATGTGGAAACATACGAAGATTGGCTGGATTTACAGAAAAAAGAAATTGCAGGAAACGAGAAATCATCTCAGAAACTCGGATTTGCCTTTGGGATTCTATTGATGACATTACTGGTGATTTTAATTGTATATTTATTAATAAACATAGATGCAGCAACCTTTGCATATGGAGGACTCGTCATCTGTATGGTTGCATTAGTTATTTATTGGCTTATAAAGGCAAGAAAACAGCAAAAAACTATTCCTGATTGACTTTGGTTCAGAATAAATTTAATAACAAAGAAATGACGTGATGTTTTTGCATCACGTCATTTCTCTTTTTAATTGTTTTCAATCTGATTCAGAATTTTGAAGGTTGCCTTGATAGCTGCTTCAATACTAGATAAGCTATCCCTTTACTAATACCACACGAGAGTTATATGCCTTCTGCACATTCCTTTGCATCTCAAGAAGACGTTGACGTGCTTCTGGAGCGTATGTGCCACTATGAATATCCAAAACAAGGGACACACGTAGGTGGCCATCCTCTAAGGCCACGTGTTGACGGAATGCCCCGAACTCCTCCACAATATCTATATTTGCAGGAATAGACTCAACAGAACATCCTTCAGGTATCTCTATCAAAATCTCATCCTCATTCCTATAGCCATGACGTATCTTCATCTGCAAACGCTGAGAGGCCAAAGTATCTGCTATTACAACAGGCGAGAATCCCTTGTGAGAAGGATTGATTGGAACGAACAACCTTCGTCCTGTAAGATTGGCATACTTGGCACAAACTCCATCAAGATGCGTCTTGAGTTGGGCTGTATCGAACGGTTTACTTGAATCCTTAACGGAAATAGAGCCAAACGAAGTATTAGGCAACTTATACCACGATGAGATTGTCGTTCTTTGTTCCTGTTCTTTTTCCTTCAGAAGATGGAATTTCTCCGAATACCTATGATTATTAAACACTTCATCTATCGATACATCGGCAGAAGCGTCACGACGAATGGCTATCCTTACATCTGCGTGTCGCAGGTTTAGAGAATCAGCATATTCCGGCAACCTCACAATATGACATCCATCCGAAGACAACAATAAGGCATCATGTCCTGATATGCCTTCATGAATATACCCAGGAGATAACTTGGAGTTGGTACACTCCAACCATACAGTATCCTTTCCCTGTTCGAGCAGGGCTGCCAATACCATATGATTCAATTGATTGACATTGGCAAAATCAGGAATCAGCCTTGAGTCTTCCGTTCCTATTGCCACGAGCCTACTGTCTATCCCAATGTCTTTAAGCAGAGTGTGCATATAGTTACTCAATCCCTTACAATCACCCAAGCCCGTGACAGCTACGGATACAGCAGTTGCAGGCTGATAACCTCCTATACCAAGTTGCAGACTTACATATCGGGTATTCCTACCCATATACTCATATAGTTTCGCTATCTTCTCACGTTCAGTATGACAATCAGCAATAACCTCGCGAACTTTTTCCAGATGCGACTCAGGAAGTAATTGCCTATCCTTTGTCAAACCATAATTCCATCTGCCAAAAGAAGACCATGAATTCATGCTACCCTCAGTACCATAGTATGAAAATTTTTCAGGAGCAAAAAGTACATAAGGAGCCTGTTCGTCAAGAGATGGGGCATAAGGCACACGAGACAATGGTGCAAGCCCTGTCAAGGTGAATCGAAGAAGCTTATTCCGTCCGACTTGTTCCACCTCAGGAGCTGCAGACATGTTCATCGGCTTATATCTGATATTCACCTCATTTTCCGGCCATTCTATTTGATATACAGCCTTGGAGACCTTCATACCATATTGCTTTTGCGGCCAGAAAGAAGGATAACTCAGCACATTTGCATTTCTGATAATCTTCTCTGTTCTCGTAATGATGACAGGATACGAAGGTGGAATAACCTCCGCTATCAGTCGGTAGAAATCTGTTGCCAGATCACGTGAATACTCAAATCTTTGCAATTCACTTTTCTTGACCTTACGGAGAACATTTCCAAGAACATCAGTCATCACATACTCAAACCGTGACAATTCCGTATCGTTATCCATACCGATTACAATATTTGCCAGATCTGCATTATTGCTGTTCATCAGCATAAACTTCTGATGATGCTCACATGAATAGTAGCTAAGGCTCTTCACTTTTACTGAGGTACTATCCAAAAGCACAACCACGTCCGCTTTCTGTGCATTTGTCATTGCACAGCAAACAAACAGCAAACAGAAGATTAAGAGTCGTCTTATCATTTCTTCTTGAAAACTATCATATCACCCATACTCTGAGAGGACATATCATACAATTTCTTAATCGCCGTATATTCTTCAGAATCAAATTTCATTCTCTTACATGTAAATAAATATGAAAGGCGTACCATATCTTCTTTTTTATTGCAGACCATCTTTACAGTCATGGAGCGATCAGGAAGCGTAAGTTCATAGGATTTAGGACACTCTTCCGCCTCATAACCTTCTGGTATTTTGACATCAACATAGTAATTTACAGTAACAGGAGTCGGCATTTCAATAGGAAGTTCACGAGTCTCTTCCTTAAAAGGAGAATCACCGATAGGATTGAAGACAAAAGGACTTACATAAATATGGTCATCGGTAGTTTCTACACTCTTATGGAACTTAACCGTACGCTTCACCACGGTACCATAATCATTTTTACCTGTAATTCCAAGAGAATCAATCATGACACCATACTTCTCCTGAAGGGTATGTACATAATCAATGGAATCCTTGGCTTTATGGTAGTCCAACTTAAACTCTCGTGCAGAGTTCATGAGATATTGCGTGGATATGTCACCCTTTACCGAACCGTCCGCAGAAACTTCGATATTTGACATATGTACCGTTCTATGCTGTGCAAGTTTGGTCAAATCCACCCACGAACCAGCTATTTTCTTGCCAATCTTACGACCTGTTGTAACATAGAGATTAGGGGCGAGTACATTAATTGCTCCATAAGGATCAGTTCCATCTACATAACAAGTACCATGTGTAGTCTCAACCGCAACAATGAATGTATTAAATGCATTTGCCGTTGGGTGGATAGGAAGACGACCATGACGACGGGTACTTATATAGACGGGATATGATGTAAAGCCGAGATCATTAAACACATTTATAAGCATCATGTTTACATCGGCCGTACTTCCACTTTTTTTCTTTACTATAGTACTTGCAAACTCAGGAACATTGCTATAATTTCCATTCCATGCCACATGAGAAGCTACGAACCTCACGGCTGCACCAATACGCTCATCCTCATTGGCAATCTGAGAAATTCCACTAGCAGCCAGTTCATCCTTCAGTTTGCTCTTATCATTCAGGTGCGTGCCAATCTCATCCTGATCAAGAATGAGCTTATCAGCCTGTTCCCAAGTCATACCAACATTATACACCGCATTATTTGGAAACTGCGTTGTCTTGAGGTCGCATACAACCTTTGCTGCGTAGTCATCAATATTCCATACATATGGAACATCACGAAGAGCTGGCATATTGAAGGCCTCCACCTCATAGCAATTGCTGTTACAACTCTTCATATTACGTGCATCCGATCCACTTTTTATATCCACCTTACCAATATATGTCTTACTCTTCACATTACTCAATTTCAACGGAGCCTCGACATTGAAAATAAGTACAGCCGGAATTTCCATGAAATACTTCTGATATATGATCGGAATTTCCTTCTGCATCTCATAATCGTATATGTTATAGAATCTTGTACTGAACAATCGGTAAGAAACTTCTATAACACTACCCTTCTGCACCATAGGAACACTAAACTTTCGCAACATGTGATGCTCCCCCACCTTCTCATCGCGAATAAGCTTTGGGGTTACTTTGGTAGCCTCAATCTTGCCCTTTTCATTCAAATTATATGAAGCTGCAGAAAAATCACTAAACTCCTCCAGATTTTTGCCTTCGTCATCAACATAATAAGAGATAGCAAAGTCTCCATATTTCTTACCCTCATCCTTAAGAACCTTAATACGAATCCTGTAGTTATAAGAAATCGACATGTTGTACATAGATGACATCGAATATATAACATCACATGACTGCATGAGTATAACAGCATCAGCATCAGGATCCTGAGCATATTCTGTCATATTCATCTCTTCCATAGTCGGCTTTCCGAATTTCTTATTGACCGTAAGAGGGGCATCTGATGATTCAGATAAAGCAAAAACTGGAGATGCCACACAAAAAATTAATAATAGATTAAGGAGTTTTAACGATAAATTCATGTCTTCAGTAAACTTTTTAATTGAACTTTGTAGTCTTAATGCAAAATTACTGATAAAATCTGAAATAAACAAGATTTTTCGAAAAAAAGATTAATTTTAACATAAAACAGATAGAATAAAGTTACAACATACAAAAAAAAGAAGTTCAAGAATATTCTATTCCTTGAACTTCCAATTATCAATTATTCTCTATTTGATTCAGCATCTTGAACGTTGCCTTGATAGCGGCTTCCGTCTGGTCGGCATCGAGTGCGCGAGTGCGGATTACCTTACCGTCGAGCAATTTCCAAGTGATGACCGTTTGAACGAGGGCATCGGTACGACCACCCGGTGGAATGGTGACGGCATAGTTAAGCAAGTCTGGCAACTTACGGCCAAGGTTATCGCGATAAATGCGACGGAGAGCCTTCACAAAGGCATCATACTGACCATCACCCGTTGCATCACCATAGAATTCTTGTCCGTTGATGCTTACCTTGATTGACGCAAGCGGCTTTATGCCATACGAAAGGCTGACCATATAGCCGAGCAACTTCACGTTCTCGTCAGGTGTATCGTGTTTCAGAACATCGGAAACGATGAAAGGAAGGTCTTCGGGAGTAACAACCGACTTACGATCACCAAGTTCCGTGATACGCTGCGTTATCTTCTTCACCTGCTCAGGAGTAAGTTCAAGACCAAGTTCCTGAAGGTTCATCTCGATATTTGCCTTGCCCGATGCCTTGCCAAGCGCATACTCACGCTTTCTGCCGAAACGCTCCGGCACAAGTTCGTTGCAATAGAGCTTGTCCTTGTTGTCGCCGTCAGCATGAACGCCTGCTACCTGAGTAAAGACATTCTCACCCACGATTGGCTGATTAGGTGCTACGACAACACCCGAATAGCCTTCCACCACGCGACTGATATCATTGAGCACGTCTTCCTTTATTGATGTCTCAACACCAAGATGATCGTGAAGAATTGCCTGAACAGAAGCGAGAGGGGCATTACCACAACGCTCTCCAAGTCCGTTGACCGTGACATGAACACCAGAAGCGCCTTCAGAAACCGCAGCCATAGTGTTGCTTACGGCAAGGTCATAGTCATTATGTCCGTGGAACTCGAAACGGAGCTCTGGGAAACGGCTTGTCATCTCACGGAAGAAAGCCCCCGTCTGCATTGGAGTAAGCACACCGAGGGTATCAGGCAGCATGAAACGCATGATTCCACAGTCCTTGAGAGCATCTATCATGTGATAGACATACTCAGGACTATCCTTCATGCCATTGCTCCAGTCCTCAAGGTATATGTTCACCTTGAGTCCCTGCTCATGCGCATAGTTGATAGCCTCCTTGATATCTGCAATATGCTCGTCAGGAGTGCGCTTGAGCTGTTTGGTACAATGCTTCTCTGAACCTTTGGTAAGGAGGTTAATGACAGAGCCACCGCATTCCGTGATCCAATCGACCGAACGACCGCCATCACAGAATCCGAGTACCTCTACCCTATCCAGCATACCCGCACCCTTCGCATAGCGACAAACCATCTTAACGGCTTCCTTCTCGCCTTCGCTGACACGTGCAGAGGCAATCTCTATACGGTCAACATTGACATCACGCAATAGCATACGCGCTATCACGAGTTTCTCATGCGGAAGGAATGAAACGCCGTTGGTCTGTTCTCCATCACGAAGGGTGGAGTCCATTATTTCTATTTTGTTGTGCATTAGCCTAACCAAGCCTTCCCAAAGGGAAGGATGTTTTATAGTAACAATTGTCTTACAAGTGTCCCCTTATGCGAAAAATGTATATCGCATCCCTCCCTTTGGGAGGGCCTGGGTGGGCTTTACTTATTCTCAAACGCCTCGATCTTATCCTTGTTAGCAAGGAGGAAGTCGATGTCGTCATAGGCATTCATCAGACAGTACTTCTTGTATGAGTTGATCTCGAAGTGCTCTGACTTGCCTGTTGTAAGATTCGTAACTGTCTGGTTTGGAACGTCAACCTTTACCTCTGCCTGTGGGTTAGCTGCGATTGTAGCGAAGAGCTCAAGCTGGAACTCACGGCTAACGATAACAGGAAGCACGAAGCAGTTGAGGAGGTTGTTGCGGTGGATATCAGCGAAAGAGTTTGAGATAACCACACGAACACCATAGCCTGCAATAGCCCATGCAGCATGCTCGCGTGAAGAACCTGAACCCCAGTTCTGACCACCTACGATAATCTCGTGGATGCCCTTCTTAGGAGCCTCAGAGAACTCAGGCTTGTTCATTACGAAGTCAGCAATAGGCTGATTGTTAGCGTCATAGCGAAGGTCGTGCATGAAAGCATCGCCATAGAACTTAGGATCACGTGTTGTGAACGCAAGATAACGTGCAGGGATGATGTTATCTGTATTGTTGTTGTCAATCTCGATTGGAATACAAGTTGACTGGATTATATCGAATTTTTCTTTCATAAGCCTAACCAAGCCTTCCCAAAGGGAAGGATGTTTGATTGTATTAATCCCTATGTGGGAGTCTTATCTATTTGAATTATTTTTTTTGATTGAAAATACTATCTACTCCCCCTTGAGGGGGTAAGGGGGGAGGAGCCCTCCCTTTGGGAGGGACTGGGTGGGCTTCTTAGATCTTTCTTGGATCTGTAATAACGCCTGTGATAGCAGATGCAGCAACTACGAGTGGAGAAGCGAGGACGGTGCGGGCACCAGGTCCCTGACGACCAACGAAGTTACGGTTACTTGTAGAGATTGAGAGCTTACCTGCTGGAACCTTATCCGGGTTCATTGCCAGACATGAAGAGCATGAAGGGAGACGGAGCTCGAAACCTGCCTCTTCAAGAATCTTGTCGATACCCTCGTCGATGATCTGCTGACGAACGAGCCAAGAACCAGGAACAAGCCATGCAACAACGCTATCTGCCTTCTTCTTACCCTTAACAACAGAAGCGAATGCACGGAAGTCCTCAATACGGCCATTGGTACAAGCACCGAGGAAACAGTAGTCAACTGGTGTGCCCTCAAGCTTCTGTCCTGGCTTGAACTGCATATAGTCTAGCATATCGAGGAACTGAGTCTTATCAGCCTCTGCAATCTGGTCGAGTGTTGGAATGCACTCGTCGATAGCGATACCGGCACCAGGGTTTGTTCCGTATGTGATACGTGGCACGATGTCCTCGGCACGATATGTAACCTCTTTGTCGAACTTAGCATCAGCATCGCTGTAGAGCTTCTTCCACTCCTCTACTGCCTTATCCCAGTCAGCACCCTTTGGAGCGTACTCACGACCCTTGAGATATGCGAATGTTGTCTCGTCAGGAGCGATAAGACCTGCACGTGAGCCCATCTCGATAGAGAGGTTAGAAAGGGTCAGACGACCTTCCATTGACATATTGCGGATAGCACTACCAGCATACTCAACGGCATAGCCGGTAGCACCTGATGTTGTCATCTGAGCCATGATATAGAGAGCAACGTCCTTGGCGGTAGTTCCCTTTGGAAGCTCACCCTCAACGTTGATGCGCATTGTCTTTGGCTTTGACTGAAGGATACACTGGGAAGCCAATACCTGAGCTACCTCAGAAGTACCGATACCCATAGCGATAGCACCTACGGCACCGTGGGTAGATGTGTGAGAGTCACCACACACGATTGTCATGCCTGGGAGAGAGAGAGCCTTCTCAGGACCAACAACGTGGATGATACCATTATCCTTTGTGCCCATTGCGAAGTGCTTGATACCAAACTCCTCGCAGTTAGCCTTGAGGGTTTCAACCTGCTTACGGCCTACTGGGTCATTGATTACCTCCTGCTGATCAGAAGGGGTATTGTGGTCAGGCATAGCGACAACGTGGTCAGGACGGAAAGCCTTGATACCCTTATCGCGGAGAGTGTCGAATGCCTGTGGTGATGTCACCTCATGTGCATAGAGACGATCGATATACAACTGTGTAGGACCATCCTCCACGTTCTGTACTACGTGTGCGTCCCAGATTTTGTCAAATAATGTTTTTGCCATTTTATTGTTTATCTGAATTTATTTATTGCGTCAATATAAGCCTCTACCGAAGCTGTTACGATATCCGTATTGGCTGCGAAGCCATAGTATGTGTGTCCGTCGAACTCCACGCTCTGGTGTACCTTTGCGAGGTCGTCAGAACCCTTTGAGATAGCCTGAATGGTGAAGTCCTTCAATGTCATCTCGCGCTTGATGATTGACTTGAGTGCCTTGATGGCTGCATCAACAGGACCATTGCCCGATGCTGCTGCCTCAAAGTGCTCGTTGGCAATCTGAAGACCGATGCTTGCAACTGCGCGTGTACCCTTACCTGCTGTAACCTGAAGGTAGTCGAGCTTCACATTGTTCATCTCGTTACGCTCAGCACCTGCCAGTACGAGGATATCATCATCTGTAACCTCCTTCTTCTTGTCGGCAAGTACGAGGAAGTCAGCGTAAATCTTATCGAGCTTCTCACCCTCAACATCCACACCGTTGATATGCAGACGATGCTTCAAGGCTGCACGACCAGAGCGAGCCGTCAATACGATGCTTGCCTCATCGATACCTACATCCTTTGGATCCATGATCTCGTATGTAGAAGCATTCTTCAGAACACCATCCTGATGAATACCAGATGAATGTGCGAAGGCATTCTTACCAACGATAGCCTTATTCGGCTGAACTGGCATATTCATCAACGAGCTTACCATACGGCTTGTAGGATATATCTTCGTGGTGTTGATATTCGTATCAATGCCGAGGTCTGGGTGTGTCTTGAAGATCATTGCAATCTCCTCAAGTGAGGTGTTTCCTGCACGCTCACCGATACCGTTGATAGTCACCTCTACCTGACGCGCACCACCAAGCACACCTGCCACAGTATTGGCTGTTGCCATACCAAGGTCGTTGTGACAATGGGTTGAGAGGATTGACTTACCTGCAGCGAAGGCATCAACGTGCTCATAGAGGTACTTTATCTTCTCATGATACTCGTTTGGCACACGGAAACCAGTAGTATCTGGTATGTTGCAGACAGTAGCACCAGCCTTTGTAACAGCATCAATCACACGTGCAAGATACTCGTTGTCAGTACGACCTGCATCCTCTGCATAGAACTCCACGTCCTCTACATAGCGTTTTGCATACTTCACGGCACGAACGGCACGCTCGATAATCTCCTCCGGAGTGCTATTGAACTTATACTTGATATGTGAAGGGCTTGTACCGATACCTGTATGGATACGCCCACGCTTAGCAAACTTAAGTGCCTCGGCAGCAACGTCGATATCCTTCTCCACGGCACGTGTAAGTGCGCAGATGGTAGGCCATGTCACAGCCTTACTGATTTCTACAACTGAATTGAAGTCGCCTGGTGATGACACAGGGAAACCAGCCTCGATCACATCAACGCCGAGGGCTTCGAGCTGCTTTGCCACCTGAATCTTCTCAACGGTATTCAACTGACATCCTGGTACCTGTTCGCCATCGCGCAACGTGGTATCAAAAATATATAATCTTTCGCTCATATTTATATTACGAATTACTAATTACTAATTACGAATTACTTATTTACCTTCCTTCCCCATCGCGCTCCGGCTCCCTCCCTACGGGGGAGGGCGGGGGGAGAGGCCAGTCTTACTTAAAGAAAAAAGCCTTCTTCACATCCCGAGCAGGAAGTGAAAAAGGCTCGTAATATTTTCCGCATCATAATTACCAGCACACCTTATCACTTCCCGCCTCTTTTCGAAGGAGGATGTTAATAATAAGGGCTGATAGTGTGATGTTATTTGTCATATTCCTTTATTTCTTTAATTCTGTTTAGTGATTAGAGATTAGTGTTTAGAGAGTGGTATTCACCAACACCCAACACATAACACCCATCACCAAAAAAAATTTGCGAGTGCAACGTGCAAAGCACCTCGCACAAACAAAAAAGTGCGTGTCAGCCCACAAGGCTGGTGCACGTTTTAAATTTGCGAGTGCAAAATTAATACTTTTTCCTGACAAAAACAAATAATTTGTAATAAATTTTACCTTTTCTACTATAATTTCCTTATAAAAATGACGAATATCATCAAAAAAAGTAATAAATCGCAGTTATTGGCATCAGATATTATAAATGTTTCTTTACCCACCATGCAAAATACAATATGATATACAGAGATTAATGGGATTTACGGACATCTCTACACCAAATTGTATTCAATCTATTGAAATACAGTATATTGTGGCGGTGTAGAGTTTTTAATAACTTTACATCAACTCTACATCTATACACCTTGTCATAAACAAAGATGATGTAAAGGGTGTATAGTTGGTGTAGAGTAAAAACGAACTATACATCATTATAACTTTTTGTAAATCATTCGTTTATATAGTCTCTGGTGTAGAGTGTAGAGCTAAATGCGAAATAAATGTGGATTTTTTTTAGAATTAAACGACAAACACATACACACTCGAAAAAATAGCCTCTAACTATACTGATGGTCAAGAAGTTAGAAGCGTGTATGTGTTTGTCTAACATATACACAACACATACACAACACGTACACAAGTTGTCACGATCTTTGTGTATATGGTGTGTACGACTTGTGTATATGTTCACAAAACACGTACACGCCCATAAACTATCTGATCAACAACTTGTTACCCTTTCATTTTTGCCCCCGTGTATGTGTTTGGCGTTTAATTCTAAAAAAAGTCCACTTGTTGTCAGTTTATGCCATAACAGTAAGTCCGTTATAATACCGTTATAGGTCCGTTGTAAGTCCGTTCCTTAGAATTGGAGGAAAAAGGGACTTACATAGGATTTGCAATGGAGGTGTATAGGAACAGGAAATTAATGCGACATTAACGTGATATTAATGCGACTTATATGTTTTCGCTTTGCGAACCTACATTAATTATTCGCTGAAGCTCATCAAGCTAAAGCAAGTTCTCATCAATAATACATTAATATCGCATTAATTTTCAGATTTAATTTTCTCCAAATTTACTTCGTTCCTTCCATAGTACAAAAAAGAAATCGCAGACTTGGTTAAGCCTGCGATTTCATAAGTTTTATTTCTTCAAAGGTATCTTGTCGATACGTATCTGATGGCGACCGCCCTCGAACGGAGTATTGAGATACTCGTTCATGATTACCTCAGCCTCACGGTTACTGATGAAGCGACCTGGCATTACGAGACAGTTGGCATTGTTGTGCTGACGGATGAGGTGTGCTACCTCTACATTCCAGCAGAGACCAGCACGAACGCCCTGATGCTTGTTCAAGGTCATAGAGATGCCCTCGCCAGAACCACACATTGCAATACCACAGTCAACCTCGCCCTTCTCAATACCCTCGGCAAGAGCATGGCCGAAGTCAGGATAGTCAACAGAAGCATCGCTCCATGTGCCATAGTCCTTTACCTCATAGCCATTCTTCTCGAGATACTGGAGAACGAACTGCTTGAGTGGGAAGCCAGCATGATCGGTGGCTACGCCAATTATTTTCTTTTCCATAGAAGACCCCTCCCTACCTCCCCCAAGGGGAGGAGTTTTTTATACCTTTGGAGGGTTAAAGGCTTTTAAGACCCCTCCTAACCTCCCCCAAGGGGAGGAATTTTTATAGTTATAGAGGAGTATATGACCCCACCCTGCCTCCCACAAGGGGAGGAGTTTATTATAGCTATAGAGGAGCAAATTGTTTATTTAATATCTAAATGCTTGACAACAAAATCAAAGATTTCATCCAGAACCTGCGACAATTCAGAAAAAAGCCTTTCGTTTGTGAATCGAATAACGTGAAAGCCTTTTTGCTCTAAATTCTCAGTTCTGATTAGATCCTTTATTTGCTGTTGAGCTTGAGAATGATAACCACCATCTATTTCAATAATAGTATTACTCTTCAGGCAAATGAAATCAGCTATATAAGTTCCGACAATATATTGTCTTCTGAACCTTAATCCCCAGTTATTGTGCGAAAGATGATTCCAGAGCAGTTGTTCTGCTTCAGTCTGATGTTTTTTATTCTCATCAGCAAATATCTTTAACAGCGTATAATATCCAGGATCAGCCGTATTATATCTCGGTTTTGCCATAAAGAATAATACTATTAAAGTTCCTCCCCTTGGGGGAGGATAGGAGGGGTCTAAAGCATAGACTTAACCTGCTTGTAAACGTTCTCAGCTGTGTAGCCGAGCTTCTCGTCGAGCACCTTGTAAGGAGCAGAGAAACCGAAGGTCTCAAGACCCCATACCTTAGATGCAGGATCAGCACCGATGAGGAAGCCCTGGAGGTTTACAGGAAGACCTGCTGTCATACCGAATACTTTAGCACCTGTTGGAACAACGCTCTGCTGGTACTCAGCGCTCTGTGTGCGGAATAGACCTTCAGAAGGTACAGAAACGATACGAACCTTAACGCCATCCTTGCGGAGGAGCTCAGCACCAGAAACGAGTGTTGAAACCTCAGAACCAGTAGCAACCATTACTACATCTGGGTTAGCATCAGAACCAGCAACCACATAGCCACCCTTACGAGCCTGCTCATAGTCGTTACCCTCTGGGAGGTTGTTGATGTTCTGACGAGAGAAGATGAGGGCTGTTGGGCTCTCTGTGTTCTCCATTGCCATTGCCCATGCAACTGTTGTCTCCTTAGCATCAGCAGGACGAAGAACGAGTGTAGAGTTCTTGCCGTCGTGACGCTTGAGCTTCTCCATGAGACGGATCTGTGCCTCGTGCTCAACAGGCTCGTGAGTAGGTCCATCCTCACCTACACGGAATGCGTCGTGAGTCCAGATGAACTTAACAGGGAGCTGCATGAGAGCTGCCATACGAACTACAGGGAGCATATACTGGCTGAATACGAAGAATGTACCACAAGCTGGGATAACACCACCGTGGAGAGCCATACCTACACAGCAACATGCCATAGTGAACTCAGCAACACCTGCCTGGAAGAATGCACCTGAGAAGTCGCCTGCCTTGAGAGCGTGAGTCTTCTTGAGGAAGCCGTCAGTCTTATCTGAGTTAGATAGGTCTGCAGAAGCACAAATCATATTTGGAACCTGCTCAGCGAGAACTGAGAGACAAGCAGCAGAAGCAGAACGAGTAGCATCGTTGTCCTTCTGTACGCACTTGCTCCAGTCGATCTTTGGAGCCTTGCCTGAGAACCATTCAGCCTGCTGTGCAGCCTTCTCTGGGTTAGCAGCAGCCCAAGCCTTCTCCTCACCGTAACGCTCAGCAGCGATCTTCTCGAGCTCCTTAGCGCGGTTAGCGTAGAGTTCCTTAACATCCTCGAAGATCTGGAATGGGTTCTCTGGATCACCACCGAGGTTCTTAACTGTGTTGATGAATGCGTCACCACCGAGAGGAGCACCGTGAGTCTTGCAGTTAGCCTCGTAAGAAGTACCGTCAGCCTTGAGGGCACCCTTACCCATGATACACTTACCGATGATGAGAGTTGGCTTGCCCTTAACAGCCTGAGCCTTCTCGATAGCAGCACGAATCTGAGCAGCGTCGTTACCGTTGATCTCGATAACCTCCCAGTTCTGAGCGCGATACTTAGCAGCAGTATCCTCGTTCATAACCTCCTTAGTCTCTGTAGAGAGCTGGATGTCATTGCAGTCATAGAACATGATGAGGTTGTCAAGACCGAGGTTACCAGCGATACGAGCAGCACCCTGAGAAACCTCCTCCTGAACACCACCGTCAGAGATATATGCGTAGATAGTCTCCTTAGCGAATGTTGGGTTGCCTGTGTGCTCAGCAAGGAACTTAGCAGCGATAGCAGCACCAACAGCGTAAGCATGACCCTGACCGAGAGGACCTGATGTGTTCTCGATACCACGAGCTACCTCATACTCTGGGTGACCTGTTGTAGCAGAACCCCACTGACGGAGCTGTGCGAGCTCGTCGAGAGAGAACTTGCCAGTAAGGCAGAGCTGAGAATAGAGCATTGGAGCCATGTGACCTGGATCGAGGAAGAAACGGTCGCGACCTACCCAACTTGGGTTCTTTGGGTCATACTGGAGATACTCTGAATAAAGTACATTGATAAAGTCAGCACCGCCCATAGCACCACCTGGGTGACCAGACTTAGCCTTTTCAACTGCAGCAGCAGCGAGGATACGAATGTTATCCGCTGCGTGATTCAAAACTTTAATGTCGTTTACCATTTTTGTTATTAAATATTAAATTAGATATAAATTTTTCGATTTGGAAGACCCTCTAAATCTCCCTTAAAGGGAGACTCCCTACCGCGAACCGGCTCTTCCCCTTTAAGGGGGAGCGGGGAGAGGGTCCTATAGCTTGTGAACCTCAGTAGCCTTCTGCTCTACGGCAAGATCAGCCTTGTAGTTCTCGATATACTTGTTGAAGCCCTCTACATCCTCGGCAGTTGGAGCAATCTCAACACCGGTATTACCAGCGAAGACTACTTCCTCAAGCCAGTCGGCAAGGTTGAGCTTCTTAGGATTGCGTACAGCGTATGCAGCAAGAAGGGCAATACCCCATGCACCACCCTCACCAGCAGTCTCCATTACAGAGATTGGAGAGTTGAGGGCAGCAGCAAGAACACGCTGACCAACACCCTTTGTCTTGAACAGACCGCCATGACCGGTGATACGGTCAACCTTCACGTTCTCCTCCTTGAAGAGAATGTCATTACCAAGCTTCAGTACAGCTACAGAAGCATAGAGGTGAGCACGCATGAAGTTAGCGAGGTTGAACTTATCATTAGCAGAGCGGATGAACATAGGACGGCCTTCTGCAAGACCAGTTACAGGCTCACCTGAGATATAGTTGTATGAAACAAGACCACCACAATCAGCACTACCAGTAAGAGCGTTGTTGTAAAGCTTGCCATAAACCTCATCCATATTCACAGGAACACCGAGCAACTGCTGATACTCCTTGAAGAGACCTACCCAAGCGTTGAGGTCGGAAGTACAGTTGTTACAGTGAACCATAGCAACGAGGCTACCATCAGGTGTTGTTACCATGTCAATCATCTCTGATGGCTTGCTGAGATCCTTCTCAAGAACGATCATTGAGAAAGAAGATGTTCCGGCAGAAACATTACCTGTGCGCTGCTTAACAGCGTTGGTAGCAACCATACCAGTACCAGCATCACCCTCTGGAGGACATACAGGGCAACCGCCCTTCAAGTGACCAGAGATATCGAGACGACGAGCACCGTGATCAGAGAGAACGCCTGCATCCTCACCTGCGAGGATACACTTAGGAAGAATGTCCTCAAGCTTCCAAGGATAGCCCTTTGGGGCAACGAGCTCATTGAACTTACGAACCATCTCAGCGTTGTAGTTCTTTGTCTCAGGATCAACAGGAATCATACCTGAAGCATCACCGATACCAAGAACCTTCTTACCAGTAAGACGCCAGTGGATATAACCAGCGAGGGTTGTGAGGTAAGTGATGTCCTTAACGTGCTCCTCACCATTCAGGATAGCCTGATAGAGGTGAGAGATAGACCAACGGAGAGGGATGTTGTAGTTGAAGAGCTTTGAAAGCTCAGCTGCAGCAGCACCTGTGTTAGTGTTACGCCATGTGCGGAAGCTTGCGAGAATCTTCTCTGCCTCAGAAGGATCACCGTAACGGCTTGCGGTACCAGTAGGACCAAATGCCATATAACCGTGCATCATAGCAGAGATACCGATAGATGCGAGATGCTCGATCTCACAGTCGAACTCAGCACGCACATTTCTGCGGAGGTCTGCATAACAGTCCTCAAGACCGAACCAGATTGCCTCTGTGCTATATGTCCAAAGACCGTCCTCGAGCTGATTCTCCCACTCGTGACTTCCCTGTGCTATTGGCTTGTTCTCTTCATCGATGAGAACCGCCTTGATTCGGGTTGAGCCAAACTCGATACCGAGAATGGCCTTACCTGAAGTAATGGTTTCTTTTGCTGTCATAATAAAAGCCTAACCAAGCCTTCCCAAATAGAGCCTAACCAAGCCTTCCCAAAGGGAAGGATGTTTTATAGTATTAATCCCTATATGGGTAGCCTTATCTTTTTTTATTTATTTAATTTTTTTGATTGAAAATACTAACTACTCCCCCTGGAGGGGGTAAGGGGGGTGGAACCCTCCCTTTGGGAGGGTCTGGGTAGGCTACTACTTCAGCGCTTTATTCAGCATATAGTAAACCTCGTTGTTACGAAGCTGCTGCTTGAACTCGCTGATAGTTGTATTCTTGTTGATACCGATGAACTCGATACCAGTCATCTCTGCGAAGTCCTCCCAGTATTCTGCGGTGATATCGTAAGAGAATGCGCTGTGGTGAGTACCGCCAGCGAGAATCCATGCACCTGCACCAATCTCGAATGTTGGCTGTGGAACCCAGAGAGCAGAAGCTACAGGGAGCTTAGGCATTGCCTTTGGCTTGATGCACTCCACATCACTTGTGATAAGACGGAAACGGTTGCCGAGGTCAACGATAGTAGCCTTACAACCAGCACCTGTCTTAGATGTGAATACAAGACGGGCTGTCTGCTGCTTACGAATACCGATACCGAGGAAGTGAACCTCAAGTGTTGGCTTATCAACAGCGATAAGAGGTGTTACCTCGAGCATGTGGCTCTGAAGTGATGATGTGCAGTCAGAAGCGAAGTTGAGTGTATAGTCCTCAAGGAATGAACAGCCCTTCTCAAGACCCTGGTTCATTACCCAGAGTGAACGATAGAGACATGCTGTCTTCCAGTCGCCCTCAGCACCGAAACCATAGCCCTCAGCCATCAAGCGTTGAGAAGCAAGACCTGGAATCTGGTCGAAACCAACGAAGTTAGGATCGTTGATATCAGCATCGCCGAGGTCGTCGAAGTTTGTTGTGAATGCTGTTGCACCTTCATCCTTCAATACACGGCGGAGAGCGATTTCTGCCTTAGCAGCATTCTTTACCTTCTCCCAATATACGTCCTCACCAGACTCGTCAATCTTTATTGTATAAGCCTTCTTATACTCCTCAACGAGAGCATCAGCCTCTGCATCGGTTACTTTCTTGAAATAATCCATGAGAGATGATACAGGGTAGTAGTCAACATGATAGCCAAGACGCTGCTCAAACTCTACACGATCACCATCGGTAACGGCAACATTGTTCATGTTCATACCGAACATAAGGCAACGTACATTGTGAGCATCAGCAACGGCAGCAGCAACACGAGCCCATACTGCAATCTGTCGTTGAGCCTCTGCGCTCTTCCAGTAGCCTACTACAACCTTACGAGCAACACGCATACGAGTGCAGATATGTCCGAACTCGATATCACCGTGTGCTGACTGGTTGAGGTTCATGAAGTCCATGTCGATAGAATCCCAAGGAAGCTCAGCATTATACTGAGTGTGGAAATGAAGCAATGGCTTCTGAAGAGCCTGAAGACCCTTGATCCACATCTTTGCAGGAGAGAAGGTGTGCATCCAAGTGATAACGCCGACACATTTAGCATCGTTATTAGCAGCCTTCATCACATCCTCAACCTCGTTAGAAGAGTTTGCTGTACCCTTGTAAACTACCTTAATTGGAATAATACCACTATTGTTAAGGCCCTCAACCATTTCCTTTGAGTGACCATCTACTATCTTAACTGTCTCGCCTCCGTAAAGGAGCTGGGCACCTGTCACCCACCAGAGCTCTAAATTTTCAAACATAAAAAAAGCCTAACCAAGCCTTACCAAAGGGAAGGATGTTTTATAGTATAAATGTAAATGCCTTACAATCAAGAAGACTTGGTATTATGTTAATATTATTTGTTTCTATTCGTAATTACGAAAATCGTCCACAATTCTCCCTAAGCAGAATATACTAACTACTCCCCCTTGAGGGGGAAAGGGGGGGAGGGACCCTCCCTTGGGGAGGGACTGGGTGGGCTTATTTTTTCTTCTGACCGTAGTACGCATTAGGACCGTGCTTACGGTTGTAATGCTTCTCTACGAGGAGAGGATTCATCTTTGTCAGAGGATTGATGCTGAAACTGATGAAAGCCATCTTAGCACACTGCTCCATTACCTTTGCATTATAAACGGCATTGTCAGGAGATGTACCCCAAGAGAAAGGACCGTGGTTCTTTACGAGAACAGCAGGAGTGTGATCTGGGTTGATCTTACGGATATTGAGAATCTCATCAACGATTACGTTACCTGTCTCAAGCTCGTATGCGCCCTCAACCTCCTCCTTAGTCATATCGCGAGTGCAAGGGATAGCCTTGTAGAAATAATCGGCGTGAGTTGTACCGATGTTAGGGATATCCTGTCCTGCCTGTGCGAATGCAGTAGCGTATGTAGAGTGAGTGTGAACAACACCCTGAATGTTAGGGAATGCTCTATATAAAACAAGGTGGGTTGGTGTGTCACTTGAAGGATTGAGGTTACCCTCAACAACCTTACCTGACTGAAGATCAACAACAACCATATCCTCAGCCTTCATATCGTCATAGCTAACACCAGACGGTTTAATAACAACAAGACCTTTCTCGCGGTCAATACCAGAGACGTTTCCCCATGTGAAGATAACAAGTCCCTGCTTAACCAAATCGAGATTAGCCTTGAACACTTTCTGTTTGAGTTCTTCCAGCATAATAATCTGTTTTATAGTTTATACGTAATTTTATCCGATTTATTGTATATGTTGTAAGCCTTACAGCTTAAATTTCACTTCTTTTTGAAAACGTGACTCACTAAAGCGATAGAGGGCAGCACCTCTCTTGCTTGACAGTTTGTCAACATACTTGGTCTTCTGTATGCACTCCATTGTCTTGATGCGCTTACGGAAGTTACGCTTGTCAATTTCCTCTCCGAGTATTGCCTCATAAACCTTCTGCAGCTGTGTGAGCGTGAAATGCTCCGGCAGCAGATTAAAGCACAACGGCTCGGTAGAGAGATGTCTTCTGAGCTTTTCAATGGCCTCAGTTACCATTATCTTATGATCGGAATATAGATCCGGGAGTTCATCGACACTCACCCACTCTACTCCATACTCCTTTTGTTGCACCTCATTATAGTCGCTCACATTGATAAGCGAACAATAGGCTATAGAAATTACACGCTCACCCGGGTCACGGTCAACAGCACCGTATGCTCCGACCTGAGTCATGTAGATATTGTCAAGACCTGTCAGACTACACAGGGTTCTTGTTGCAGCCTGTTCCAGACTCTCATTTGCCTGAACGAATCCACCATAAAGTGACCATTCACCCTTGCCTGGATTCATCTTTCGTTTTCCGATAAGCAATTTCAACTTGCCTTCTTCAAAACCGAAGACGATACAGTCAACAGAAATAAGTAACGGGGTCATGCCCTCATAGTAATTGCCCATAATAAAAAGGAGAAAAAGCTAAGCCGATGTGCGATTACAATGTACGATTGCGAAGTTTTAGAAACTTTGCGAACAATGTACGATTTGTGAACCTCAAAGGCTGCTGATGATTAAATTATTAAAGAAAAAAAGTGTGAGATATATAAACTAAGGAAAGTCTTCACCATGCACATAAATGTACACAGTGAAGACTTCTTCAGTTTTACCAGAGAATGATATAGAGGAACGTAATTATCGCAATCACACCAAGAGCGCCCCAGTTGAATGCGCTGTCAGTCTTGAAGATATTCAAGTCGATTGCAACGAGTTTCGGATCCTGAACCTTATCAAGTGCATTTGAACGGAGGTAGAAACCTATTGTTGCTGTGATAGCAGCAAAGAAGATCATTGCACCTGCAACTCCATGAACTGCGAGTGTCTCGCTGAAGAATGAAGCAACGAACAAGACGATAGATACTGCAGCAACAGCATAAAGTACATTACTCCAGAAGAGCTGTGTCTTAATCGTATGCTCGTCAAGCTCATCAGCAGCAACTGCTTTATTACTCTTAAGTGAGATACCAACGAAGAGAATAACGAGGCAGATGAATACGTAGCCAGAACGAACGAGGAATGGTACGTCAGGCAATGTGAACTTGAAGAGGATTGAGAATGCGAATGTGCCGATAGCACAAACAACAGCAGCTGTACCAGAAGCACGCTTCCAAAGAAGACCAAGACCGAAGATAACTACAACACCTGGATATACGAATGCTGAGTATTCCTGGATGAACTGGAATGCCTGGTCGATACCACCCATAAGTGGATAAACTGCGAGAAGAGCTATGACAAGAGCACTTACTGAAGTCATACGACCTACGTTCACGAGCTTAGACTCACTTGCGTTCTTGTTAATGAACTGCTTGTAGATATCCATTGTGAACAATGTTGAAGTTGAGTTGAACATTGAAGCCAATGAAGAGATAACAGCAGCAGAAAGAGCAGCAAAAGAGAGACCCTTGATGAATGTAGGAGTGAAGTTACGGATAAGGAATGGATATGCGTCATCAGAACGCTCAATACCACCAGCAAGAGTCTGACGGAGGTTCTCAAGTGCCTCACCATCACCGTTCATGATGTAGAATGCACATACACCTGGGATACATACGATGAATGGGATAAGAATCTTAAGAAATGCAGCGAAGATCATACCCTTCTTAGCCTCGTCGAGAGACTTAGCAGCAAGACCCTTCTGAATGATATACTGGTTGAAGCCCCAGTAACCGAGGTTTGTCAACCAAAGAGCACCGAAGATAAGTACGATACCAGGGTTTGTGAAGAATGGATCCTCCTTCTGGATAACGGCACCTGAAGCGTCAGTTACACCATTTACTACTGGATAGAGGTCTGCCTGACGGGTAACAACAAGGTTGAAGTGCTTATCACCAGGCTGATTGACACACCAGTCGAATATATTGCCCAAAGCCTCGAATGCACCACAGCCCCAAACCTCAGCACCGATAACTGAAAGTGCAGCGTATGCAGTAATAAGACCACCACCTACGAGGAATGTAACCTGCATAACGTCAGTCCATGCAACAGAAGCAAGACCACCGTAGATAGAATATACACCTGCAATCAAGAAGAGAACAAGGATGATAACCATACGAACCTGGTCAATCTCCATACCAGCGAACTGAACGGTCATGTCAGTTGGAAGACCAAGAATCTGCTGGATAGCAAGAGCACCGAGCCAAGCTACAGAAGTAAGGTTTACAAATACATAAAGGAAAAGCCAAAGCAAAGAGAATGCAAGACCTACACCCCAGTTGTAACGCTCACGAAGGAACTGTGGGATAGTGAAAATCTTCTTCTCGATCATCAGAGGAAGCAGGAACTTACCTACTACCAGCAATGTTGCAGCAGCCATAATCTCGTAAGCTGCCTGTGCAATACCTGATGCGAAAGCAGAACCGGACATACCGATAAACTGCTCGGCTGAGATGTTGGCAGCAATAAGTGATGCACCTACTGCCCACCATGTAAGAGTGTTACCTGCAAGGAAGTAGTCTGTAGAAGACTTCTCCTCACCCTTCTTGTCACGGCTAAGGAACAATCCCAAACCAACAAGAAGTACTATGTAAGCACCGAATACTACATAGTCAATGGTTTCAAAGCCATTGTTCTTTAAAGCTTCAATTACGCTCATTTTTGTTTGTCAGTTGTTTTTAGTTATAGTTTTAGTTTTTTTTCTAAAGTCAAAAGTCAAAGGTCAAAAGTCAAAGGCTATCAGACCTTAACCCTTAAACATAAAACCTTAGTCCTTAGACCTTTGACCTTAGTCCTAAGAAATTTATTTCACAGAGAACTTATAAGCAGCATGGCTGTAATACTTCTCACCTGGCTTGAGGACAGCCTGAACCCAGTTCTTCTTGTTTGGAGAATCAGGGAACTTCTGGCTCTCGAGACATACACTTACATACTGAGGGTACTTACCACCCTTGTGAGCGATGCTTGGCTCATTGCCGATACCCTGGAAGTTACCAGTATAGCACTGAACACCAGGCTCGTTAGTGTACATCTCCATGAAGATACCAGTCTTTGGAGAGTAGAGAGAAGCACATACCTGTGTATCGTCACCTTTACCGTCCTTGTATGTGTTAAGGCAGAAGTTGTGGTCGATACCACCGTTAGCATTCTTAATCTGATCGAAGTCAACCTTACCAACTGCATCGCTGATAGCGTGAGGTGTGGTGAAGTCGAATGGAGTATCCTTAACTGGCTTGATCTCACCTGTTGGTATGTAGAGAGAGTCAGAAGGAGTGAAGTTGTCAGCATTGAGATAGAGAACCATATCAGTACCTACGCTATTGAAGTCACCATTAAGGTTGTAATAGTTGTGGTTTGTCTGATTGATGATAGTCTCCTTATCTGTTGTTGCCTCCCAAGTCATATCGAGAGTATTGTCTGTCGTTACCTTATATATAGTTGTAGCAGTCACGTTACCAGGATAGCCATTCTCACCGTCAGCAGCTGTGATTGTGAGCTTAAGGATAGAGTCACCTACCTGCTCAGCCTCGTATACCTGATGCATCCAACCTGTTGTGCCACCGCCATGAAGGCTGTTAGGACCGTCGTTGAGACGGAGCTGGTATTCCTCGCCATTAAGTGAGAACTTGCCATTCTTGATTCGGTTTGCATAGCGACCTACTGAAGAGCCATAGTCACTTGGAGAGTTAAGGGTATCAGCATACTGATGGATGTTGTCGAAACCGAGAACTACGTCTGTTGGCTTACCGTCCTTGTCAGGAACTACGAGTGAAACCACGCGACCACCATAGTTTGTGATACACACCTCCATACCATTGGCATTCTTGAGGGTATAGAGAGCCACTTTCTTTCCACCGATGATGGTGTCAAAATTAGCGGCATCAAGACCAGACTGCGTCAACTGCGAAGGAGCTTCGCCTGACTTACACGCTGAGAACATAGCTACTGCTGCTCCAGCACAGAAAAGAATAGTTTTTAGGTTCTGCATTTTTATAAATGTTTGTTGTTTAGTCTAAATTGGTTGTAAAGTTACAATAATTTTCGCTTTTTCCAAAGAAAAGTGCTGTTTTTTTTGCCCAGAAAGCAGAAAATGCGTCTGAAAACGCCTTTTTTTCTTTACATTTTGACATTTCAATGTGTTTTTTAGTGTAAAAATACACATACGCATAAAAAAACAACCTACAACACGTTCAGTATTTTTGCGATTCCATCATCATCTACACTATCCGTGACCATATCCGCACAAACCTTCACTTCGTCAGAGGCATTACCCATAGCAACCCCTACCCCGGCATGCTTAAGCATGGCGATATCATTACCGCCATCTCCAAATGCCATTGTCTCCAATATGTCAATGTCATAGTATTTGCAGATTTCATCAATACCCGTCGCCTTGTTTGTTCCCTTTGCTATACAATCGGCAAAATAAGGATGCCAGCGGTTCGCATCACATTCCTTCATAACTTCCTTCATAATTCTTGGCTCCTCATCCTTGTCGAAGAATGCCACCATCTGCATAACATCCATATTGAGAGCCTCTGTTATCGGTACCGGCTTTGGGAGTGGAATGTCAAGAAGCGTGAAAACTTCCTTGAACTTATCCATAGCAGCCTCAATATTGCAAACTATTGCCTTGTCATTACTTGCAAATGTTATTGGCATTGGATGTTTCTCTGCATCTGCTATAACCCTTTCTATATCAGCCTTTGGCACAGGTCTATGACAGATGACTTTACCATCAGCCGTAATACACGAAGCTCCGTTTACCGACATAATGCCATCATACTCCAATCCTTTTAGGTTCCTGATAAAAGGCATCGGACGGCCTGTAGCTATAAAAACCTTGACACCCTTCTCACGAATCCTATGAATGGCATCAAGAGCCGACTGCGGAATAGCGTGGGTCTTGAAAGAAACCAACGTTCCGTCTATATCAAAGAAAATAGCCTTTATCTTCAATTTCTTCTGTTATTTTAGAAGTTCCAATTATTAATTATCAATTATCAATTTTCTCAAACTTATACCCCATTCTCTTCAACTGTATTGCTGCGCCAATGGCAAACATGGCATCACAGGCACGTGCAAAAGCATAAAACGCCATTTTTGACTGTGGCTCTATCTGCTCATGGCGAATCACATCAACAGTTTCCTGTGCCAGACTCTGCACAAGCGATACAAGTTTCCTTGCCTCTTCAGAATCAAGGGGAAGCATCAGGATATCACGAACGATATGGTCATCCATATTGTCGAAACCCTGATCTCCGTAGAATGTCTCGTATGCAGTATTTGAATAAGTTGCCCAATCAGTATCCCAATAGTAAGCAGCCCCCATTCCCAGATATAAAGCCCATGCAACGGAAACCGTTGGATATGATGCTATCTGAGGTACGGCATCTGCCATATAGTTAGGCTCTATACGATGCCAGAACTCCTTTAGGTCATCCGTTTCAAGTAGCTTGCCATCAAGCGCTTTATGGTCAGTTGCAAGTTTCAGGAGAGTCTTCCTTAACTTCTCCTCAAACCTATCCAAATAATCTATTATTGCCTGTTCCATTATATATTATCCTATTTTGAGATGCAAAAGTACAGAAAAAAAACTGAATAAGCAAATATATTAACTAAAAAGGCACACCACTTTCTTTTAATTTCATCTGTGTACGCACACAAGCTCTTGACATACATCAATTTTATGGTAATATTCGCAAAATTTCCATCAAATTGTTTGCGCACACAAGAAAATAGTCGTACCTTTGCATCGTCAAAAGGAAAAAAGAAGTAAAAACTTCCGGTAACATTCCTTAGACGACTATAGAAAAAGATTGTTTAGGTTAGTAGAATAATAGATTTAGGTTTTAGTTATTAGGTTAAAGATTGTTTGACTCTTGGATAACAAAGAACAACCGCGAGGTTATTCTTTTACTTTTGAAAAGGATTTAGTTAAACATATTTTTAAATGCTCCACAAGTCGCGATGACCAGTGGAGTATTTTTTTTGCTTGACATTAGCAAATATAAAGAAATCCCCACGCTCCAATGTTATGTAGCGTGGGGATACCTATATCCTTATTTCTTTTTCTTCTTATCTTTGCCTTTGTTTTTCTTTTTACCTTTAACATTACAGCATTTTGGGCATGGATTCTTGCCCCTGTTCTCTGCCAACTCAAGGGATATGGTTTTCACATGTCCCCTATGAGCACACATTTCAGGACACCTCTTTACTGCATTCTTATCATGTTCATGACGACAGAATTTCGTTTCCTGACAATATAATGACAAGTGATAATACTCATTGTATTTACAACCGTCTGAAACATATACATATACTTCATCATCATCGTCATCGTCGTAGTCGTAGTCCTGAGCCATGACGTTTGTGCAAGTTGCAATACACATAGAGATTAATACTAAGAACTTTTTCATACCGTCTATTTAAATTTTATGTTATTCCAATTAAATATTCAGAATAGTTATTCTAAATCCTAATGCAAAGTTAAACTTTTTTTCCCTTATTCACAATGTTTTTTGATTTTTTTTGAATTTCGTAAGAAATATTATAAAACAAAAATATGCCTATCAGAATCAATATTGACTCCGATAGGCATAGTCTTTTCTATCTATCAAATAGCCTTATCTCTTACGCAATGGCAAACGATAACCTATTGTAAGATCCAATGCCTGATTGCGAACAGAATATCCACCCTCATCCGCACACTTTAAGAGCGGAAGATGATATGTGGCGCTCAGACTAAAGTTTTTGTAGTCGTATGTAAGACCAAGAGGAATTGCGAGATCGTATGTTTCAAACGTCTTATCCATATCCCCCCAGTCATCATTTTCATGATCAGACGATTTAATCATGTTTCCGTTCTCATCTTGGTAAGCATAACATCCCAAAGAATGATAGTGCCATCTTGCTGATATGCAAAAAGAACCTTCAATACCGATTCTTGCAGACAGGCCAGGAGCTACGTTCTGCTTGAACTGAAAACCTAAAGAAATATAATCAAGAGTAATTTTTGTTGACTTTGAAAAAACGCCAACACCCCCTTTCTCATAAATCAACTTCTTCAAATCTTCAAAATTGTTTATTGAATTATACATATCTGAGGAATACAAATCATTGGGATCAACATAATTTAATGTATTATAACCATTAATTATATCACCAAGCATTGAGGCTTCCACTACATGATTATTATCCGCAGTTGCTCCCAACCGGCGATAATTAAGATCTGCTATGATAGCAGACTCCTTTGCTATCTGGAACTCAAAGCGAGCACCAGCCATAAAGTTCACCTTACCTGATGTACCATTAAAACACGCTTTGGTATCACCTGAGAAATCAGAATAGTTTACGCCAACGTAAGGCACAAAATTGATAGAGCCTTTACCATCTTGGGCATTGGCAACCTTTGGGCAGAGAAATGCAACTGCCATGAGGAGTAATGATAGCTTTTTCATTTTAGTATATTATTATTTTTCTTTTATTTATCTCTTACGCAATGGCAAACGATAACCAATTGTAAGGTCAAACGCCTGATTGCAAAGAGAATATTCATCCTTCTCCGCACATTTTGTGAGCGGAAGATGATATGTAGCATTCACGCTGAAATTTTTGTAGTCGTAGGTAAGACCAAGAGGAATTGCGACATTAAGATGGTCAGAGAAATATCCACCTATATCTTCACACGTATCATACTCTGTATAAATCCATTCATAATCATCACGATTGAAATCTACAGGACCTGATATTATCCCATCTTCACTTGGATATTTATACTTTCCATAATTATCTATCACATAAACATACCACCTTGCAGATAAAAGGAAAGTACATTCCATACCAACTTTGGCAGATAAGTTTCCTGTAATATTTTGCTTAAAATGCGGTCCAAAAGAAATACAATCAAGTGTTACTTTCTTATAGTCAAAAATACACCCACCCATTTCCATTATCAATTCGCGATCTTTCTCAGCATAATACTCATTGGGGGTGTCAGCTAAGAAATTATATTTCATAGAATAAGGATCATCACGTAGAAAAACTATACGATTATCCGCAGTTGCTCCCAAACGACGATAGTTCAAGTCGGCAATAACAGCAGACTTTTCTGCAATCTGAAACTCAAAACGAGCACCAGCCATAAAGTTCACCTTGCCCGATGTACCATTGAAATACTCTTTGGTATTACCTGAGAAATCAGAATAGTTCATGCCAACATAAGGTACGAAATTGATAGAGCCTTTACCATCCTGGGCATTGGCAACCTTTGGACAGAGAAAGGCTACTGCCATGAGGAGTAATGATAGTTTCTTCATTCTTGTTTTTTCTATATACTGATAATCTTATCTCTTTCGTAATGGCAGACGATAACCTATTGTGAGGTCGAAAGCCTGATTGCTGAAATCGGGATTCTTATCACTATTACATTTTGTGATTGGCAGATGATATGTGGCATTTATACTGAAGTTATTGCAGTCGTAGGTGAGACCAAGAGGAATTGCGGCATTAATATGATCAGAGAAATAGCCACCTATATCAGATGAACTATCGCCTTCTATACATTCTTCTGTCTCTTTATAATAATTATAGAAATGATAGTGCCATTTTTCCGCCAAACTTACTATACCTTCCAAACCTACACGTGCTGATAAACCTCTTATTATATGCTGCTTAAACAGTACCGCTAAGGAGATGCAATCGAGTGTCACTTTTGTGTATTCATGCACATATCCAGCATCAGCTTCCTTGATTATTCTAAAAATTTCTTCTTTGTTATAATTTCCACGTGCCTCTCCACTTGGATGAGACTCTCCAACATCATTTAAAAAATTCTTATTCTCTCCAATGGGAAAGCGAAAAGCAGAATCCCAACGAATAGCATTACCCGTAGTAGCTCCCAAACGGCGATAATTTACATCAGCAATAATAGCAGACTTTTCTAAAATCTGGAACTCAAAGCGGATACCAGCCATTAAACTCAGCTTACCAGATGTTTCTCCGAAATAACAATCCGCATCACCAGAGAAATCAGAATTGTTTATGCCAACGTAAGGTACGAAATTGATAGAGCCTTTGCCTTCCTGAGCATTAGCATTTTCTAAGCAGAGACAAGCAACTGCCACAAAGAGTAATGTTAGTTTCTTCATTCTTATTTTTTTATGCTAATTCTATATACTGATAATCTTACCTCTTTCGCAATGGCAGACGATAACCTATTGTGAGGTCAAAAGCCTGATTGCGAAGATAATACTCATCACTATGTGATCCAAAACAATTTGTGAGAGGGAGATGGTATGTTGCGTTCAAACTGAAATCTTTGTAATCATAGCTGACACCAAGAGGAATCGCAATTTTAAGATTATCAGATACAGCATCAGTTATCTTACTGTAATCATCCATATCATAAGAATACCAGTCGAAATCATCATAATGTAAAGTGTATTTTTCTGAACCATAATAATAAATATAATTATAATTATAATTATAAAAATCAGATGGATCAAAATTAGATGGATCAAACCCGGAATCATCAATTCCTTTACGTTTTCCGATAATCGTTTTTATACGGCTATGATACTTTGCCGATAAAACAATTGAGCATTCCACCCCTACCCTAACTGACAATCCTTTAACTATATTCTGTTTATACTGTGGTCCAAAAGAAATACAATCAAGCGTTAGTTTCTTAAATATGCCCTCTATACCCGTTATATAATCATATTCAGGATAACGCAAATCTCGTAGGTAATCAAAACTCGCATCTTTCGCATTAGCACCAAGACGACGATAATTGACATCAGCAATAATAGCTGACTTATCTGCAATCTGGAACTCAAAACGAGCACCTGCCATAAAATTCACCTTGCCTGACGTTTCTTCTCTCAAGTAATGATCTGTATCCCCTGAGAAATCAGAATAGTTTACACCAACGTATGGCACGAAATTGATTGAGCCTTTGCCTTCCTGAGCATTGGCTTTACCTGAGCAGAGACATGCAACTGCAGCAAGGAGTAATGTTATTTTTTTCATTATAATGTTTATGATAACTCAAAATATTTACTTATAAACGTAAAAAGACTTTAAATATTGCTTAAAGCAGAACGTAAGCTCAACATTTTTCTCGCCCAAGAGCTATTCTCCTTTGAATGTCTTAATTGGTCGAACAAAAAGTATACATTCACTTTTTTCTTGTCAGAATTCTTGCACAAGTTTTCTTTTCCATCCGGAAAAAGTAGTATAGTTCAAGGCAAAAACAAGGTAGATGCTCCATCGATACTCCATCGATACTCCATCGATGGTCCATCGTTTCGATGGAGTATCGATGGACTACTGATGGACTATCGATGGAGTATGTACGGAGTCAAAAAGAATTATTTAATGTGATTTCGATGACAAAAAACTATTTCTTGGCAATTGCAGCAAGCCATTGCTTGAGGTCTGACATCCATTGCTGACGGTAATAGAATTCCTCATTGCCACACCATCCGTGACCGCCTACAGGATAGAGGTGCATAGCAACAGGCACATTATTAGCCACAAGAGCATTATAGTATTCTACGCTGTTACGCACAGATACAAGTCCATCATCACTACTTGCCATAATAAAAGCCTGTGGTGTGTCCTTGGTTACTTGTTTCTCGTTACTATAAAGAAGAACATCTGCATCCGATGCATTCTTTCCTATGAGACTCTCACGCGAAAGCATGTGGGTAAAGGCAGGATCGAATGAGATGACAGGATAGAAGAGTATCTGGAAGTCAAAACGCTCATCCTTATTAGCATAGTGAGTAGCAGCCGTAGAAGCGAGATGTCCTCCGGCACTACATCCCTGAATGCCTATCTGCGTAAAGCCATACTCCTTCTGATGCTCTTTCATTATGCGCATAGCCTTGTGAACATCATCTAGAGGCACTTCCTTATGTCCGTTAGGCAGACGATATTTCAACACAGCATATGTTATGCCTTGCTCATTATACCACTCTGCAAGATTATGGCCTTCAGAACCTTGCCACACCTGAAGATAACTGCCACCTGGACATGCAATTACTGCAAGCCCGTTAGGCTTTTCTGGCACATAGACAGTCAGCACAGGATCTGTCACGTTCTCCACATAGAGACCATGATTCTCTTCAGCCTTTGTAATGCCATTAGATGTTGGAGCAGGAGTATCTGCCCAAAGATGAAATACTTCCTTCTTGCTCTGTGCAAAGCAAGAAACGACGGCAAGTAGAAGAATAGGAATGATAGAGGTTCGTTTCATAATGAGTTAAAACCAAACCAAGCCCTCCCAAAGGGAAGGCTTGGATAGGCTATTTAATATGTTGTCTGATCTTAGTCAGATAGTTCTTCATTCTGTCTGCATCCTTATGGTCGATGATATCAAGGAGTTCCTTGAGCTCATCACGGATCTCTGACACCTGATCGTGGGTGTAAGGATTGAAAAGGATTTCCTGAAGGAGATAGTCATCCTCGTTAAGCACGCCCTTCGCTATGCGCATGTGACGCTTGAAAGTTGTACCAGGAGCATCCTGTGGCTTCATCACGGCAGCAAACACGAATGTTGAGACAAATGGAATACTGAGTGAGTATGCCACGGTACGGTCGTGTTCATCGAATGTATATTCATAGATGTTAAGACCGAGCTTGCTGTAAAGGTCGCGGAAGAAGCACATACCCATATAGTCGCCTTCGCTTATGATGATAGCGTTCTCCTCAGAGAGCTGATTGAGGTTGGCGAAGGTAGGACCGAACATAGGGTGAGTAGATACATAGCGACGACCAGTACTCTCATAGTATTCCTTGAGATTGGTCTTTACAGATGAAATATCACTCAGGATACAGCTTTCAGGAAGATATGGCAATATCTCCTGAAAGGCAGGAATAGTGTATTTTACTGTAGCTGCATTAATAACAAGCTCTGGTGCGAACTCACGAATTTCTTCAAGTTCTGTGAATCGCTGACAATTGTAAGTGTAGCGCAAACGCTGTGGGTTCTTCTCAAAAACGCCAACCTCATGCTCAAAACTGAGGGTGTCGATGAAGAAGCTCCCCATCTTTCCTGCGCCAAGGATTAAGATTTTCATAAGCCTAACCAAGCCTTCCCAAAGGGAAGGATGTTTTATAGTATAATTTGTTTATTTTATCGCTCACCCCATAGTTAGAAATACTAACTACTCCCCCTTGAGGGGGTAAGGGGGGAGGAGCCCTCCCTTTGGGAGGGACAGGGTGGGCTTTATTTATTCACAATCTCCAACTGCTGACGTACAGACTCCTCGTGGATATGTTCGAAAATCTGCTTAACGAAATCAGCAGACATTCCGCAGAGGGCACCCTGAGCGCCACGCTTGCCAAGGATTTCGTTGTAACGACCTGTCTGAAGCACAGTAATGTTGTGTTCCTTCTTATACTGGCCAATCTCACGACACACGCGCATACGCTTAGAGAGCAAATCCATGATAGAATTGTCAAGTTCATCAATCTGCTTACGGAGAAGCTTGATACCCTCGGTTGTTGAAACCTCATCACGAACGGTAAGGATAGAGAGGATATAGTCGAGAACATCTGGTGTTACCTGCTGCTTTGCATCACTCCAAGCCTTGTCTGGATCACAATGGCTCTCTACCATAAGACCATCAAAACCAAGGTCCATAGCCTGCTGACAAAGAGGTGCGATGAGTTCACGCTTACCACCCATGTGAGAAGGGTCACAGCAGATAGGAAGGTCTGGAATACGACGACGAAGCTCAATAGGAATCTGCCACATAGGGAGATTACGGTAAATGGTCTTGTCGTATGAAGAGAAACCACGATGAATCGCACCAAGCTGCTTTACACCAGCAGCATTAAGACGCTCAAGAGCACCAATCCAGAGCTCAAGATCCGGGTTTACAGGATTCTTTACGAGTATAGGCTTGTCATATCCCTGAAGAGCATCTGCAAGTGCCTGCATAGCGAATGGGTTAGCAGATGTACGTGCACCAATCCAAAGGATATCCATATCATATTTGTTGGCAAGCTCAACGTGCTCAGGGGTAGCAACCTCAGTACCCATAAGCATACCCGTTTCCTTCTTTGCCTGAACCATCCACTTAAGAGCAGGCTCACCATGTCCCTCGAAGCCTCCCGGCTTTGTACGAGGCTTCCACACACCAGCGCGGAAGATGTGGCATCCCTTCTCAGCAAGCTGAGTTGCCGTTTTCATTACCTGTTCTTCTGTCTCTGCCGAGCATGGGCCTGCAATTACAAAAGGACGTTTCAAATCACTTGGAAGATTAAGTGGTGAAAGTTGTAGTTCCATATCTTAATGTATTTATATTTCTTTTCTTAAAAAATTTTCTTGATTCTCTCTAGAGCCTCCTGTATCTTCTCCTCCTTTGCACAGAGGGAGATGCGGATATAGCGCTCGCCATTGCTTCCGAAGATGAAGCCTGGAGTGATGAATACGCGAGCCTCGTGGAGTACCTTCTCTGTGAGTTCCTCGCAGGTTGTGTAGTGCTCTGGAATGCGTCCCCAGAGGAACATACCCACCTGAGTCTTGTCATAGGTACATCCGAGAACATCCATTATCTTCTCAGCAACATCACGACGTTTGCGATAGAGAACCACGTTAGCCTCATGATGCCATTCTGGAGTATTGTTATTGAGAGCCTCGGCAGCAGCCAACTGTATTCCGCGGAAGGTACCAGAGTCGATATTAGACTTTATCTTGAGTGCCCAAGAGATAATCTGTGGATTTGATATGCACATTCCGACACGCCATCCAGGCATATTGTGGCTCTTCGACATTGAGTTGAACTCCACACAACAGTCCTTTGCACCTGGAACCTGCATTATAGAGAGATGCTCATCAGAAAGGATGAATGAGTATGGATTATCGTTCACCACAACTATGTCGTGACGCTTTGCGAAATCAACGAGTTTCTCGTATGTCTCACGCATAGCACGACCTCCAGTTGGCATATTAGGATAGTTGGTCCACATTATCTTCACATCTTCGAGATCCATTTTCTCAAGAGCCTCGAAATCAGGTTGCCAACCATTATCCTCACGAAGGTCATAGTTCACAATCTGCTGACCGAGAATCTTGCTCAGAGATGTGTAAGTAGGATAACCTGGGTTTGGCACAAGCACCTTATCGCCTGGGTTACAGAGAGCAAGAGTAATATGAAGAATACCTTCCTTAGAACCAATCAAAGGCAATACTTCTGTATCTGGATTCACATCCACATCATACCATTTCTTATAGAAATTAGCCATTGCCTTACGAAGCTCCGGTGTACCCATTGTGGGCTGATATCCATGAGCAGAAGGCTGTGATGCCACTTCCGCAAGCTTATCAATAGTCTGCTGTGATGGTGGCATATCAGGTGATCCGATAGCAAGACTGATGATGTCCTTGCCTTCTGTATTTAGTTTTGCAACTTCCTTCAACTTTCTGCTGAAGTAATATTCCTGTACGAGATTTAATCTGTCTGCTGGTTTCATAAAGTAAAAATCTGGCCTCTTCGGCCTCTCCCCCCGCCCTCCCCCGTAGGGAGGGAGCCGGAGAGCAAATAGGGGTTAATTAAAAATGAATAATTAATTAAATAATTGAAGGGACTTTTCGCCTTCCGGCTCCCTCCCTACGGGGGAGGGCGGGGGGAGAGGCCCCTTGATGGGCTACTTCCCTTTATACTCACCCAATATCTTCAGTTCCTTAGTAAGAGGAATGATAGCGTCTATTGACTGACGATATCGGATGAGGTCGGTATAGGTCACATCCACATAGAACATATATTCCCATTCATGACCGATAACCGGGAGCGACTGTATCTTTGTGAGGTTTATGCCGTAGAAAGAGAGGATTGTGAGTACTTTACTAAGCGATCCTTCCTCGTGAGGCAAAGAGAAAACAAGACTTGCCTTATCTGCCTCATTTAGAGGACGAAGGAAATCGGCCTTCATCGGATTGCTAACCACGAGGAAACGTGTATAATTGTGCTTGTTATCCTCTATGGCATCCTCAAGAACCTTCATCCCATAGAAACGTGCTGCGTCAGAATGACAGATGGCAGCACATCCCTTCTTGTGAAGACGCTTGATTTTCTCAGCCGATCCTGCGGTATCCTCATCTTCCACCGCCTTGATGTGCGGATACTTACTGAGGAAGTTACGGCATTGCATCAGGGCAACCGGATGTGAATGAACTTCTTCTATGGTGTCCCAGTCATCTTCCGGCAAACAGTTGATAGAGTGCTGAATATGAAGCTTGTGCTCACCCACGATGGTTGTGTTAGAGTCACGAAGCAGCTCATAGTTGTGAAGGAGACTGCCGGCAATAGTATTCTCTATGGCAAGCATACCTATTGTCGTTGGGTCTTCCTTTATCTTCTCGAAGACCTCCTCGAAAGTCTGGCAGCATATCAGCTGTATCTGCTCGCCTTCGTAGAATTGATGAGCCGCAATGTCATGGAACGACCCGATAATACCCTGTATTGCTATTCTTTTCATATTTCTATATTTTGTCTAAAGCCTAAGGTCTAAAGTCTAAGGTCTTTCACCTTTGTCTTTTGTCTTTTGACCTTTGTCCTATGCTCTTACTAACGAAAAATCCCGCATCATTTGTATGAAGCGGGACTTTACGTAAAACCTTACATTTGGTTTCGTTTTGTCTTAAGTTGAAATTTACACGCAACTTCCCGCTTCACAGTTTCCTGCAAAGTAAAAGTAAAAGTAATAATAATAAGATGAGAAATTCTTATTCATATTTCAACTATATTCTTGTTTACTATTTAATGCAATTATTACTAAATGCGGTGCAAAATTACTAAATTTATTCCGAACTCACAAACATTTTCTCACTTTTTTCTATAATTTAGCAGAAAAATGTAAGTATTTTGGCACATACCATAGAATTATGACATAAAATCACTATTTCTTGGTATTGTGAGATTCTGCAAAAAGTCGTAACTTTGCACCCAGATATCTGACACCACGCTCTATGAATCCATAGACAACAGTCAGACGTCGCAGATTTTTGTTATAAGATAAAGTTCATAATGTTTTTGTATAATAATATGGCTGGCTGTGAAGTCAGCCTTTTATTATTTAGTGCTGAGAACAAAATTGCCTTCTTTCTCGTTTATAGTCACCTCAGAATCCTCATTAATAGAAAACTTTATATCAGGAACTGGTTGAAGCTGCTGATTTTTCAGTTCATATAGCTTATCATCAATGAGGGCAAAGCCCTTTTTCTTGTCGTTTATTGTATAACTATATACCTCTGTTCTACCAGAGGACTTCCTTATTTCATGTATGTCAGCAGGCTTTTTCACGTTACATACGAACAAAGTCTTTGCAAGAAAATCCTCAGAATCTTGTGTAAAATAAATATTGCCAGTTTCATCCATAGAGAAGTCAGGACTACCACTAATCAGTTTAACTAACTTGTTTTCCTTTTTATAATAAACATACAAGTCATATTGTACTGATACAACATAATAATCCTCAAATTCATAAATCCTTGTTATTTGTCCTTCCATTTCCTGTGGAATACACGGAACAGATTGTCTGAAAGAACAGATACCATCAACATAATGCTTTATATTCACCTTTTCATAAGACGAATCAATCTCTGCTATGATAACATCACGATTGTCTATATAGAAATTATCAATTTCAAACTCTGTTTGTAAAAACACAGAGGCTTTCGGCTCTTGAAAAAGATGTCTTTTCTTAATTGTATTGTTATCGCAATAATAAAGCATATCCCCAAAAACCTTAACTTCTACGGACAATAGCGAATCCTTTTGATTAGTCTTTAAGTTCTGCAAATACACATTCTTCTCTTTACTCTCGCTATCAGAGTATGTGCAATATACAAGACAAGGAGAATTGTAATATACAAATTCACCTTCAAAAGTTTTTGTATTGGCAGCTGCTAATGGAATTGTAAATAACATTAGCAATAAAGTAATCATTATCTTCATTGTACATCAAAATTATATTGTTCTTACAGATGGCAAAAGTAAACAATAAATCCCAAACTGCCAAAGAAAATCACAGGAAAAATATATATCAGAAGATGAAGATAGTTACTTAAATCATTTTACATACAAGATATTTCCCCGTTTTCATTTGGTAGTATTAGATTATTTGTTTACTTTTGTCCTCGGAATTAACAAGATTCAAGAAATTAATCATTAATCTTCAAAGTTCATTAAGAATGGAATACAGAATTAAATTATGTTATGTTCTCTTGTTTGCTCTATTGTCTCAACACAAGTCACTTGCATTTAATGCAGAGAACATGTTGGGGAAATGGGGAGTTACGACCTTTGCATTCATACCAGAAGGAGGAGATTTTAATTCCGGCAATATTTCTTACATTAATGCAAATGTGGGATGGGATTTTTATTTCAACGAAAATGGAAAAGGAAATGTTGTTATCCCTGCTCGTGGCCCCAAATATAAAAATATTGAATTCAAATGGAGTCTTTCTAATGACACTTTGAACATTATACATTCTGATACTTTAGCACAATTTAGGATAGACAAAACAAAGGAAAAGAAAGGTCTTTTGTATTTGTATCTTAGATTGATAAAACCAGGAGCAGAATATTTTGACAGGTCATATATTGCAGGTGCTCATTTGCTTAAAGCTTCTGATTTTTTGTATGACCCCAATTTGAATTCTATCGAATTAGATTCTATGGTATTAAAAAAAATAGAAGATATCAATAAAGACGAAAATATAAATAAAATTGTCGTCGGATATCAAAGTCAAGACAAGAAAATATATTATTCTAATGAGTATGGGCACAAAGAGAATGATTATTACAGTTTATTTGATGAGATCACAAATGGTCAAAAAAAGGCTTTGCATGTTCTTGCTGCCATGTATGATCCTAATAAAAAATCATTTGTTAAACTTGCTCTATTAGCGTTTTATTATGATGAACACCTACCAAATAAAGTTGATTTTTCTTCTTGGGAAGATTATCCACTTGATCTATAAATGATTACAAGTTTTTCTTGATTCGACAACTCTATATTTCCCACACCTCCATAAACATCCTTGGCGGTGTGGGATTTTCTTTTCTCTCTTTCATGATTGTTCACCCCAAGAACATGGGATCATCCTTGCAAGAAACTCCGCTGTTTTTCCGCTTTTCCACCGTAGATACTCCATCGATGCTCCATCGATACTCCATCGATGGTCCATCGTTTCGATGGAGGAACGATGGAGAACTGATGGACTATCGATGGAGTATCCGTGGACTTTCAAAGGGAAATTGACTTTACTTTTTAATAATAATATGGCTGGCTATAAAGTCAGCCTTTTATTATTATAATTAAGGAGAAACATCTTTTAAACGCAGAGGTGCAAAGACACAAAGATTAGCACCTTCACGTCTGAAAAAAAACATGAAATGCTCCCCAAAACTTTTTCCTGTTTTCCTTCGTGATATTGATTTTTTTTGTTTACCTTTGTCCCCGAAATGAGCAATATCCGAACATACGAAATAACACATAGTGAACCGAAACCATTTCCAATTCGGCAGAAAGACTCCACCGACAATCTTCTCGGTGGTAGCCTTGTCATGAGGAACGAAAAGATTGACAAGGTTCTGTTTGATGGTGGATATGCTCAGGATTCTGCTGTATCAAATACGACCAAGGATAAGTTTGCGTTCAACTTCTACAATCAGGACCACCTCGGCAATATCCGTCAGGTGACGCAGGATTATAATGGAATTTCCAATGGAAAAGTCATCCAGACAATGAACTACTATCCTTTCGGTGCTGAGTTCTGCGATAACAGCACTAAGAGCTATGTGCAGAATCACAAGTATAACGGCAAGGAGTTTGACAGATGCAGTATCGGGTGACATATTAAATTTCCAAAAAGATGCTGGTAATACATGGACTTCACTTCGTTATTGGACTCCTAATGAAATACAAGCGGAGTTTTATTCTAATCGTTCCAAAGAACTATTTGGAACATCCCAAATCGCATCACCAATAGGAGTATTAATAAATATAAGGAAGAAATGAGAATGTTATTTATTTTATATTTTCTTACATACTCATTGATTGGGTATGCAAAAGACTTTGATAACAAGTTGGATAGCATTACCAATCTATGCTATTATAAGGAATATACGCTTTCTCTAAAGACGTATATCCTAAAAGATTCAGTAGTAACAAATGATTTACTATGGCAAAAACCAACTGTAATTAAACAAGAAATAAGTATATACAACAAAAAAAAGCTTATAAAAAAAATTAAAATTTCGAATAGACAAATACATATTCATACAAAAGACAATGCGGAATTGGAAATATCACAAATTCCAATAATTGATGTTAGTTTCGTAAAGGGAACGGAAGAATATCTGTATTTATACGGAGCTTTAAACTGTAACGGCATTGGTTGTCCCGAATATCTTGGAATTTATGATTTATCTGGTAATAAATGCGTAGAATACATATCTACTTGTCACGATAATAAATATAAATTATTTGAAGAATTTGTTTCGAAGCATAAGATAGACTTAGATAATTGCATATCCCAAACATCAATAATTAACACATTGGTTTGGTAGTAAAGCTCTATTATCCCACATTGCCTCGTGATTCTCTTAACGATGTGAGATTATTATAAATCTCTCCTTCCCTTAGCTTTAAGACTCTTTGTCTTTTGTGCTGAGAGAAGGGGAGTTACTATGCTTTATGTTTGTTCTTCCACCTATGCAAATTCAATAGATCTCCAATTGGCTATTGGACTTGAATTGGAGCTGGATTGGAGCTAGATTGGACCTGCTACGGACTTACATCGAAGAAGAAACGAGAAGTAAGTGATGATAAATAACGTCAGTTCGACGAAAACAAAATGCTTGCGCTTTGCTTTGAAACATTAATTAAGACGGAAATTAAAACATCAATTTGGACAAAAATTTATGAGAATTTAAGCCGTAAGGTTCATTAAAGTCACAATTTTTCGCTAAGGCTCAACAAGCTAAAGCAAGTAATATTAGATTAATGTCCCAAATTAATGTTATGCGACAGTTTAAAGTGATTTCGTCGAGCTCATCATCACTAAACAAAAAATTTTTTTCACATTTTTCCTGTCACACCGTCATACTTATTGTATATCAGCTAGTTATGCGTGACAGGAAGATTATTCTCCTATCACATTGCTATCACAAGGTAAATGTATGCGTGACAGGAGTGTGACAGGAAAAACATGCTCCTGTCACACGTAACCAACTGATACTCAAGCAATGTGACAGTGTGACAGGAAAATCACGAAAAAACTTTTTTTCTGTTATTCTTGATTCTCCACCACAAGAACAAAAAGGGGGACTTGCACATTCTATTAAGTGATGATAAAATAAAAATATGCATTTTTCACGAAAATATTTGGACGAATGAAAACATTTTTGTATTTTTGCCACGGAATACAGTCAACCATAAATAACAACAACTTAAACAGAAAATATATGATGAAAAAATTTACTCTTGCAGCTGTGCTTCTATCAATGAGCCTCTTCGCTTCGGCTCAGTCAAAGTATGTAACCCTAAGCTCTATCAATGGCACTAACGTAGAGCAATATGACGGTCAGGTGGCAGATGTCAAGATGAACCGCTATATGTTTACCGGTTGGAATACCGTGAGTTTCCCATTCGACCTCTCAACGGACAAGATCAACGAGTTCTTCGGCAACGACAGCCGTCTGGAAATCCTTACAGGCATATCTGGTGACAGCAACGCCATGAAACTCTATTTCGAGGACGTGAAGTCTGAAGGTATCAAGGCTAATACTCCATACATTCTCTACTTCTCAGGCGAGCCACAGAACGTGAGGATTATTGCAGAGTCAACAATTCAATCTGGTGAATCAAAGTTGACATTCTCTGCCAATGGCTATACCGTAAACCTTAATGGTGCAGACAAGATCATGAGTGGCGATAACATCTATGGAATCTTCGCAAAGGACAATACAGATTCAAAGTTCGCGAAGATTGGCGAAACAACTGGATGCTATGCCACACGCTGCTACATTACCGTTGATGGTGACAAGGACGTGAATTTCATCCCTGTTCATAACGAGAAGAGCACCACAGCTATCAGCAAAGTCTCTGCTAATGACAAGGACAATGACAAGGTATATGATATCAATGGCGTACAGAAGAAGTCTGTAAGCAAGGGTATCAATATCGTGAAGGGAAAGAAGATCGCAGTAAAATAAATGCGATTCTACTCAGACAGAATATAATCACATAGATTATAAGGAGTTGCCAGATGTTGATATTGACATCTGCAATGACAGAATACGGAAGTGCGGTGACATGCTCGAGGAATACATTCTGAAAGCGCGCCACCGCACTTAACATATATGCAAGTGCCTCACTTACAAGCGTAAACGGCAAAAACAGAGAGGTAAGGAAAACAAAAGAAAGTCCCACGATAATCATTGCCGTAACAGAAACCACAAGACTGCTCAGCAATCCATAACAAGGAAGTGAGTGGAAATAGTATGCTACTAACGGCATTACCATTACCTGCGCAGAGAATGAGAGAGCCAAACTGCCATATACCCATAAAAGAATCTTCCTCAGCATGGATGTAGAAGAATCTTCCGACCAGTTATAATCCTTCTTATAAACAAGTTGCATTAAATACGGCATATACACGCCTATTCCTAATACCGCGAGATATGACATCTGAAAACCCACATCGAATAGTGACAAAGGACTTATCATAAGTGTCAGGAAAGCGGTAAGGGCAAGTACGGTTATAACGTCATGCTTTCTAAAGAGCATTCTTGATATTCCGTAGATTGAAAGCATAACGGCAGAACGTACAACAGACGGAGACATACCGACAAGTATGACGTATAGCCAGATTATCAGCAATATAACAAAGGATATGATATTGCGATATAGTTGTTCTGAAGGTTGTAAACGAAGAAACATCTTTATAATCCTTCGCAAACGTGTATTGTTTTCAACAGGAAGCTTCTCCCACAGCAATTCAGGAACAACATATAGCCATAGCATTGTTCTCATCACTACCCACGAAAGAATGAAATAGATAATTGTGAGATGCATTCCCGATAGTGCAAGAACATACGAGGCTCCTGTTTGAGAATACACATATTTCAGTTGAGGACTTATACCGCTCTTATCTCCGAGTGCCATAGCATTTACCACAGCATTCTCATCTCCCGAAATACCAAAACCAACGAATCCATCGCTCAGTTGTCTTCTCAACGGTTCAAAAGACTCTACGAGGCCGTCAAGATGCAAAGGAACATCAGCAATAGTCATCCGAAGAACACCCACAACGAAGAACGCGAAGAAAAATGAGATTGTGCGAAGCCACTCCCTACTAAAGAATATGCCAGCAAATAATAGGGTTATAAGGAGTATGTATAGTGATGTAGCCGACAAATCCTCGGCAACAGCACTACCAGCCAACAATCCTATTATAAAAGCTATGGAGAGGGAACGCATAGGGGAAATGAGTAAAGAGTAAAGGGGAAAGTAGAAAGTGAAGGGTGAAAGGTAATTAGTAACCCGTAATTACCTCTGCGACCATATCTGCACAGCGTTCTCCATCCACACCCGCAGATACAATACCTCCCGCATATCCGGCACCTTCACCACAAGGGAAGAGCCCACGAATAGTTATGTGCTGAAGAGTTTCTGCATCGCGTGTGATTCTCACAGGTGCTGATGTGCGTGTCTCTGTAGCTATAAGACAAGCTTCATTTGTGAGGAATCCATGACGTTGCTTGCCAAAATACTGAAAGCCTTGTTGTAATCTGCCAGCAACTTCCTTAGGCATCCAGAAATGAAGAGGTGAACTGACTAATCCCGGTGCATAGCTTGACTTTGGAAGGTCGTAGCTGAGCTTGCCTTTACAGAAATCTGCCATACGCTGGGCAGGTGCGGTTTGTTTCATATTTCCCTGCTGCCAACAAAGTTTCTCAAGCTGTTCCTGATAATGCATTACTACGAGTGGATCATTAGACTCTCCATTGGAAATATCCTCTGGTCGAACCTCAACAACCATACCAGAGTTACTCCATTTGCCTCCACGATTGCTTGGGCTCATGCCATTAACGACAATCTGTTCCTGACCTGTTGCAGCAGGAATGACAAAACCGCCCGGACACATACAGAAAGAATATACTCCCCTACCCTCAACCTGGGTAACGAAAGAATATTCAGCAGCTGGAAGATACTTACCACGCCCTTGCTTGTTATGATATTGTATCTGATCTATGAGCTGAGAAGGATGCTCAAGACGTACACCCACGGCAATACCCTTTGCCTCGATATGTATTCCTGCATGAGCGAGATAACGATATACATCACGCGCAGAATGTCCTGTGGCAAGAATCACAGGACCTAGATAAGTCTCATCAGCATCAGTTACGAGATTTCGACAAAGAACGCCTTCCACTTTCTCTCCCTTGAGAAGGAGTTCCGTCATCTTTGTCTGGAAATGCACCTCACCACCCGATTTCTTTATCTGCTCTCGCATATTCTCAATGACGATAGGCAGTTTGTCTGTGCCTATATGCGGATGTGCGTCTGCAAGAATGTTTGTAGAGGCACCAAACTGACAGAACACGTTGAGAATCTTCTCTATATTGCCTCGTTTCTTACTTCGGGTATAGAGTTTACCATCACTATATGCACCAGCCCCTCCTTCTCCGAAACAGTAGTTAGATTCATCATTCACTTTCTGTTCGGATTTGATACGGGCGAGATCCTTCTTTCGTTCACGTACATCCTTTCCGCGCTCAATGACAATAGGACGAAGGCCATGCTCTATAAGACGAAGGGCAGCAAAGAGACCTGCAGGTCCCTCACCCACCACAATAACCTGCTTGCCATTGCTCACATCAGGGTATTCTGTCACGGTATATGCAAGGTCTGCAGGTTCCTCATTAACGTATGTACGAACGGTGAGGTTGACATAGACCTGACGCTGACGCGCATCAATGCTACGACGGATAATACGAATAGCCTTGACGGTACGTGCATCAATACCTTTCTCTTCGGCTATATAATTGATGATAAGCGAAGAGTCTGATGCAATCTGGGGCATTACGCGAAGTTGAATGTCTTGAATCATGGGCAAACAGTTATAAATGAAAAAAGGTCCTCACATTTCTGTAAGAACCTTTGCGGTGCGTACGAGGCTCGAACTCGTGACCTCCAGCGTGACAGGCTGGCATTCTAACCAACTGAACTAACGCACCAATTGAGCTTTTTGAAATATGATTTTGGCGGTGCGTACGAGGCTCGAACTCGTGACCTCCAGCGTGACAGGCTGGCATTCTAACCAACTGAACTAACGCACCAAAAATCGTTATTTCTTTTTAGCGAGTGCAAAGGTAGGCATTTTTTCTGAATTTGCCAAATTTTTATTATGCTTTTTTCAAAAAAAGTTGAAAAATAATAGAATCGGAAAAAGAATTTGCGTTTCTGAACCAGTTTTTGAGAATTGATACTCTATTGAAGCCGTTTTTGTCAAAAATACGACAACAATGCTCGTTATCTTTTGATATAAAAGCGTAAATCTGATCCAAGAGACAGGTTCTGCTTGCATAGTCAATCAATAACTTGGTAGCTTCGGTTGCATACCCATGATTACGGAATGTTTTACCAATTATCAATCCTATCTCTGCACGACGGTTACGGGCATCAAAATTGAAGATGTCGGCAAGTCCGATAACCTGTTGCTCATTTTCATCATCACATACCACAAGACGCACCTGCTGGTCGATTGTGAGGTCACAATGCTGATTGGCGATATAATCGCGCAATGCATAGTGCGAGAACGGCGCATTCATGCAAGAGTAATCCCAGTCATCGAGATTATTCTCTATGGCATATAACTGTTCCAAGTCTTCTGGTTCAAGGGCACGGAGTTTCAGCATATCTACTCTTCTGGTTTCTTGTCTTTCTTACGGAAGATGAACGGGATGCAAACAAGCAACATTATAGCCAGATATCCTGCACCTGTATAATTATATACAAAGTAAACAACAACATCAACCACTAAAGCTACCGCCCATAAGGATATACGATACAGTGTGTTGTTGCGAAGCCACTTCAGACATGCATATATAGCAATGAGCGAAAGGGCAAGAGAGAAAATCTGAATATAAAATAACATGATAATTACTAATTATGGCCTCTTCCCCCGCCCTCCTCCATAGGGAGTGAGCAGGAAGTGGAAGCACGATTCTAGGTCATTATTCAAACGGAACTCTATTTACAATTGAGCGTCCAAGGGTAAGTTCATCGGTATATTCAAGTTCATCACCAACGCTTATTCCTCGGGCAATGACGCTGAGCTTTACATCAAATTGTTGGAGACGCTTTGATATATAGAAATTTGTGGTATCACCTTCCATTGTACTTGCAAGAGCAAAGATAACCTCCTTCACATCTCCTTTTGATACACGTTCTACAAGTGAGTCAATCTCAATATCCGACGGACCTATTCCGTCCATTGGCGATATAACACCGCCAAGCACATGGTAAAGTCCATGAAACTGCTGAGTATTTTCAACAGCCATCACATCCTGTATATTCTCCACCACACACACAATGCTTGGATCCCTGCGAGAATCAGAACAGATAGTGCAGACATCGGTATCTGAGATATTATGACATACGCGACAATGCTTTATCTCACGTTTCATCTGTGTAAGCGCACCTGTGAACTCGTCCATAAACTCATTATCCTGACGAAGCATGTGCAGGACAAGTCGGAGTGCGGTTTTCCTTCCCACCCCCGGAAGGCGTGAGAACTGATTAACCGCATTATCGAGTAACCTTGATGGTAGCATCTATTCTTATTGCTTTATTTAAGCCTTACTATTCTTTTTGGAGGCATGTCGGAGCTTCTACGTACATTAGGAGGTGGGATTCGTGAATTATTATCACCTGGACGGTCAAAGATTTCTACAGGTCCGAGAGTACGAATAGAGTCTTTTTTCAGCGAATCCTTTTCAACAGCAGGGGTTTGTTCTGCCGCCTGTTCGGAAGTCTCCTTTGAATGTGCAAGAATCATTCGGACATTCTCCACTGAAGCCAGATGGAAAGCTGTGGAAATCTGTTCGTTATTATTTCGAAGCAAGACAAAATATCCTTTCACCGTCTTTATGCCCAGACGCTTGTAATCGCTGAACGAAACCGTAAACCTTCCGTCTGAACCGGTATGACACGTATTGGTGACAACACTGTCATTGGAAAGAGTAACGGCAAGAACGGCAACCAAATTACGCGAGCCCTCTTGGAATATGAACTTACTGTCAAACTGAAGCGTAAGCACATCCCCAGCCTTAAATGTCGAATCACCTGAAATAGTAAACTGATTAAGGTTGTAAGGCATCTGCTGCATCAGGATAAAATTACGTTCAGAGTTCCATATATTTACCGTATCCCCAGAAAGAGTAGCCTCATCAAGAGACACATCTCCTCCAAGCTCAATCACTTCATTACGAATACGCTCAGAAAGATTCTTGTAAATAGTATGCAGTTTATCTGCATGACGACAGTAATAATTATACGAAGAATCCCACTCTGCCTGCGTGATATCATATTTACGATATATAGCCTCACGGTTCGTAATCTCGTCATACACATTATGACTGCGATTTTCCTTATCCTCTATATTCTGTGACAAATATATATCATACAAGATGTCCTCCATCTCACCCATTGATAGAATATCGGAGGAGTTGGAGGAACATGATGCCATGCCCACAATAAATATGAGTATGTATAATATTTTCTTCACTTAAACAGCTGTTGAATTTCTGTTCTGCAGAAAAGGAGTAATGCCACGACACCTACACTGATGCTCGCATCGGCAAAGTTGAACACAGGACTGAAGAATACGAATCTCTCGCCCCCCCATACAGGAAACCAGTCGGGATAATTCGTCTCTATGAGAGGGAAATAGAACATATCCACAACCCTACCCTCAAGAAAAGGGGCATAGCCGGTTCCCCAAGGAACGAAAAAAGATGTATAGTTTGGAGAAGCCCCAGAGAAAATCATCCCATAGAACATGCAATCTATCAGATTTCCTGCCGCACCAGCAAGAACCATAGATAGAAGCACAACATACAGCCATTTTGCGCCTTTCATTATCCGTTTGAAGATATACCAACCGATAACAAAAATTGCCACGAGGCGGAAGAGGCTAAGCATTATCTTTGGCATGATGGACATACCCCACGCCATTCCGTTGTTCTCTATATAGGAAATATAGAACCAGTCGGTTACACGTATGCTTTGATGAAGAGTCATTCCTGTCTTGACCGAGATTTTAATAACCTGGTCGATGATAAGGATGACAAGAAAGATCAATACGGAAACGACAGCCTGCTGTTTCTGTGTCTTTGTCATTATTTCTTTCGTGCGTTTTTTGACTCAACGCTAAGTGTTGCATGCGGAACAATGCGGAGACGCTCCTTCGGAATCAACTCACCAGTGATACGGTCAATGCCGTATGTCTTGTTCTCAATACGCAATAGAGCAGCCTCAAGACCACGGATGAACTTCTCCTGACGAGCAGCGAACATCATCATCTCCTCCTTTGTCTGAGTAATGCTACCCTCCTCAAGGATCTTGTATGTAGGCGATGTATCAGCAACGTCATTGCCATCATCATTACGCAATACACTCATCATCTGCTTGTAGTCACGACGTGCTACTTCCAGCTTTTCTTCAATAATCTGACGGAACTCCTCGAGATCCTCGTCACTATAGCGTTTTTTTATTTCTGCCATGTTGTTTTAGATTTATAGTTTTAGATTTAATATTGTATTAGGTTGAAGAGTAACCAAGGGATTAATCCTTGGTTACCTTCACTAAAGCCTTAAAGTCATTGAACTCCTGTTCAGAACCGCCCTCTGCATCACCGATGGTAAGAGAGTTGGCAAGAACCTGTGCAGAGATATGGTCACCGAATACCTTTACAGCCTCAGCGAGCTGATCATTCTGCTGGAGTACCACACGGATTCTGTCCGTTATCTCGAAGCCTTGCTCCTTACGGAGAGCCTGCACACGCTTGATGATAAGACGTGCTATACCCTCGTTCTTGAGTTCTGGGGTTATCTCGATGTCAAGGGCAACGGTAATCTTACCCTCCTGAGCTATTGTCCATCCAGGGATGTCCTCTGAGATAATCTCAACATCAACAGCCTCAACGGTTACGTTCTGTCCTTCTGCCACAAGGTCAATTGTTCCGTTTGCCTCAAGAGTAGCAATCTGCTCCTGACTCATTGCCATAACTGCAGCATTGACACTCTTCATAAGCTTACCGAACTTCTTACCCATTGTGCGGAAGTTACACTTCACCTTCTTTACGAGCTGCATACCGGTACCATCCTCAATAAACTGCAGTTCCTTCACATTGGTTTCTGCAAGGATAACACTTGCCATACGCTCGATACGAGACTTCATCTCTGCATCAGAAGCAGGAATTGAGATTGTCTGCAAAGCCTGAATTACAGGAATCTTCACCTTCTTACGAAGTGAGAGTACCATAGACGTAACCTGCATTGCAAGCTGCATTGCCTGTTCAAGTTCCTTATCTATCTGATTTTCCTGAGCCTCTGGGAACTTTGCAAGGTGAACGCTCTCTGACTTGTCCTTACCAGTAACGGTGTTGAGGTCGAGGAAGAGCTGATCTGCATAGAATGGAGCGACAGGTGCAATCAAACGTGCTATTGTGTCGATGCAAGTATAGAGTGTCTGGTAAGCAGAGAGCTTGTCCAGTGTCATTCCACCACCCCAGAAACGCTTCTTGTTCAGACGGATGTACCAGTTAGAGAGTTTGTCGATGACAAAGTTCTGAATCAAACGACCGGCAGGAGTAACGTCATAGTCAGCAAGATACTTGTCAACATCCTTAACAAGAGAGTTGAGTTCTGAAAGCAACCAACGGTCGAAGTCAGGACGCTCTGCGAATGGCACATCTGCCTCCTCGTATGTGAAGCCGTCCACATTTGCATAGAGAGTGAAGAATGAGTAAGCCTGATATAGCTTAACGAAGAATGCACTTGTAACATCCTTTACTCCCTCTGGGTCAAATGAAAGGTTATCCCAAGGAGATGAGTTTGTAACCATATACCAACGAACTGCATCTGTACCGTATGTACCAATACAATCGAATGGATTGATTACGTTCCCCAGGCGCTTTGACATCTTGATGCCGTTTTTGTCAAGTACAAGACCGTTGGATATTACGTTCTTGTATGCAACAGAATCGAATACCATTGTTGCTATTGCGTGGAGGGTAAAGAACCAACCACGTGTCTGGTCAACACCCTCTGCGATGAAATCAGCAGGATATGCGTTGCGTGCATCAATCACATCCTTATTCTCGAATGGATAGTGAATCTGTGCATATGGCATAGCACCTGAGTCGAACCACACATCAATAAGGTCAAGTTCACGGGTAAGAACGCTTCCGCTCTCGCCTACTAGCTTGATATCGTCAACGTATGGACGGTGGATGTCAATGCGATCATAGTTCTCCTGACTCATATCACCAGGAACAAAGCCCTTGTCCTTGAGTGGATTGCTCTGCATAACACCAGCCTTCACAGCCTTCTCTATCTCGTTATAGAGTTCCTCAAGTGAACCTATACAGATTTCCTCCTTTGTATCACGGTTACGCCAGATAGGAAGTGGAGTTCCCCAGTAGCGTGAACGTGAGAGGTTCCAGTCGTTAAGGTTCTCAAGCCACTTTCCGAAGCGACCTGTACCTGTTGATTCCGGATGCCAGTTAATTGTCTTATTCAACTCTGCCATACGCTCCTTCTTTGCAGTAGAACGGATGAACCAAGAGTCGAGAGGATAATAAAGCACTGGCTTATCGGTACGCCAGCAATGCGGATAGTTGTGTACGTGCTTCTCTATCTTAAACGCGCTACCCTCTTCTTTCATCTCCAGACAGAGGATCACGTTAAGATCCATATCCTTTGATGCTGCCTTCTCGTCATACTTGCCACCTACGTTGTATTTAGGGTCGTATGCGTTCTTCACAAAGGCACCTGCATGTTTCCAATATGACTCATTAACACAAGTCTCAAGGAACTTAGGATCAATATCTTCCTTAATGAAGTACTTACCTGTGAAGTCAACCATTGGACGAGTATCACCAGCCTTGTCAATTACGAAGAGTGATGGAATACCTGCATCCTTTGCCACCTTGGCATCATCAGCACCGAATGTAGGTGCGATATGAACGATACCTGTACCATCCTCGGTAGTAACATAGTCACCAGGGATTACGCGGAATGCCTCTGCATCCTTCACTACGATATTATCCCCCTCAAGGGCACATGGCTTGATCCATGGCATGAGCTGCTGATAATGAGTGCCTACGAGGTCAGAGCCCTTACCCTTCCAGAGAATCTCTATTGGCTGCTCATTACCTTCCTCATCTTTTGTCGGCTGAAAGTAAGCAGAAAGACGGCTCTCTGCAAGTACATACACAGCTTCCTCGTTTGTGTAAGGATTATTTCCCTTAACGGCAACATAGTCAATCTTAGGGCCTACACAAAGAGCTGTGTTTGATGGGAGTGTCCAAGGGGTTGTTGTCCATGCGAGGATGTATGTTGGAAGTCCGGTCTTATTGAACTCCACATTGTCAAGCACCTTGAACTGTGCAGTAACGGTTGTATCCTTCACATCACGATAGCAACCTGGTTGGTTAAGCTCGTGAGAGGAAAGTCCTGTACCTGCTGCTGGTGAATATGGCTGAATAGTATATCCCTTATAGAGCAGGTTCTTATTGTAGAGCTGCTTGAGGAGATACCAAAGTGATTCTATATACTTGTTGTCGTAAGTGATGTAAGGATGTTCAAGATCCACCCAATAGCCCATCTTGTTAGTGAGCTGGGTCCACTCGTCGGTGTACATCATCACGTTCTTACGACAAGCGTCATTATAGTCGTCAACGCTTATCTTCTTACCAATATCCTCCTTTGTGATTCCAAGACTCTTCTCTACAGAAAGCTCAACAGGAAGACCGTGAGTGTCCCAACCAGCCTTACGCTTAACCTGATAGCCCTTCATCGTCTTGTAGCGGAGGAATGTATCCTTGATGGTACGTCCCATCATATGATGGATACCCGGATGTCCGTTTGCAGAAGGAGGTCCCTCAAAGAACACGAACTGAGGACATCCCTCACGCTCGCTTATACTCTTGTGGAACAAATCTTTCTTCTCCCACTCAGCAAGAACCTCATTGTTTGTCTCTACGAGATTCAAGCCTTTACGCTCCGTAAATTTCTTATTCATTGATTCGTATATGATTTTTTCTTACTTTCAAGCTCTTAATACTTTAGGGTAATGATGCTGTTTTTGTGTTTGTTGACCGCCAACACCTATCACCCAACACCTATTCGCTTATTTTAGGATGCAAAGATACATAAAATTCTTGTCATTTCATATACTTTTCAACTTTTTAACGTTTTACAAAGACGATTTGCGGGCAGTTCTACAAATCGCCTCATAGAAAGCCTATTTCACTCTTACCTAAAAATGGCAAAAATGCCCTAAACACAAGAGCGACGTGATGTCAAAACCACGTCGCCCTTATAAACAATTTACTTCTTTGCTTTTGAACTCTTTTTCTTGTGCTGAAGCTTCGGGATCTTGATGGTCTGTCCCTCCTTGAGTTCGGTAATACCACCATTGAAGGCTTCAACATAGCACTCCATACCAGGACCGAGATAAGCCTTGGAAATTGACTTTATCGTTTGACCGCTTCTGACTGTCACGGTATTGGCTACACCGACAATGCGGTAAGCACCAGTCCTTACACGTGGGTCGTTATCATATTTAGAAGTCAACTCAACCGTTGGCTCTGCCTTAGGTTGTTGTTTTTCCTCTTTCTTTTGCTCAGCAACAGGTTTGCTTTCCTCAACAGGTTTTTCCTCCGTATTCTCAACGGCAGGTTCTTCTGTTGCCTTAGCAGGAGCAGCAGGTTCAACGGTCTTTTGCTTTGTAGTATCCGGTTGTTCAACAGCAGGAGCCGCAGGAGTCTCTACAGCCTGCTCCTTCTCTATTCCAAGAAGATTTGTTGAACGAGCATAATAACCGAACACGAAGAACAATGCAGCAACAACCACGTTCACGATTATTGCGTAAATAAGGAACGTCCTCTTGTTATCATCTGCATCTTCATAGAATTCTGAAATATAGTCGGGCTCTTCCTCTTGATCCTCTTCTTGCTCAGGCTCCTTTGTGGAGGCTGGAGAGGCTGAATTCTCTAGAAGTTCTGGAGATTCTAGAGAGCCTAGTGTTTCTGGAGAAGCGGGAGGTTCCGGCTCTTCTAGTATTTCTGGCTGAGCCTCCTCGGCAACAGGTTCCTCTGCAATTGGTTTTTCTACAACTTGTTCTTCTGCGATTGGCTCCTCAGCAACAGGTTCAGGCTCAAGTTCCTGCTCTACCACAGGCTCTACTGCCACCTCTGGTTCTTCTGTGACAGGTGCAACAACTGTCTCTGGCTTTGGTTCTTCTGTGACAACCGGAGTCTCCGGAACTACAGAAACCTCAGGAGCTTCAGAAACCACCTTTGCCTCTTCCTTAACAGAAGCAGAGATGTCTGCCACCTCATCGGTAGCGGCATCGCCATCCTCGGTCTCCACTTCAGGCACATCCTCGAAGTCAACGCCATCAGCAAGAACAACGGTATCAAACTGTGCAAATGGTTTGTTCACCAAGTCACGCAAAACGGCATCGGGAGTAAACGACACCTTGTCATGACCGGAGATAACCACACGCTCACCGGTGTTTACGTTAATACTCTCACGCTCACGAACAGCTGTAAGCTTGAAGGTTCCGAAGCCTTTGACCTTGACAATACGGTCGCTCTTCAAACCTTCATGAATAGTCTCGATAACAGCATTTATGAATGCCTCCGCACTACGTGAATCCAACTGATGCTTCTGCACCAGTATCTCTGCCAAATCCTTAATTGTAAGCATATTACTTCAGCATTTCTTTTAATGAACCATAAGGTTTAAAATTCACAACAAGCTTCGGTGGAACGAGCATTTTCTGTCCCGTGGAAGGATTCTTTATAACACGCTCCATGCGCTTACGAACCTCGAAGGTTCCGAGACCTGTCACATTGGCAGCCTCGCCCTCTACGAGTTCATCAGCAATCGAACTGAACGTCGTACGCACAATTCTCTGGACATCATCAACCTTGTAGCCTGTCTGTTTGGCTATCTGTGATAGAAATTCCTTATTCGTCATAACTTACAAATATTATATTTCGATTTAGGTTTATAAATGCCAAATCAAGATTCACGAATCAAACAACCTCTCCGTAGAGGTCGAATTCCTCTGCTCCGGTTATTTTCACGTTGTAGAAGCACCCCTTGCGCAAGCGACGACTTGCAACAGGTATGAGAACCTCGGGATCTACCTCAGGTGAACAGAACTCGCTACGACCTACATAGTAGTCGCCCTCCCTTCTGTCAACGATAACCTTCATCGTCTTGCCAATCTTCTCAGCCTCTATCTCTGCAGAAATGCCTTGCTGCAGACGCATGAGCTTGCTAAGTCTTGCATCCTTCACTTCCTTCGGAACATCATCCTCATAATGCTCTGCGCTGTATGTGCCTTCCTCCTCTGAATAGGCAAAAGCGCCCATTCTCTCGAAGCGAGCCCAACGAGTGAACTCCATGAGTTCCTTGAAATCCTCCTCCGTCTCACCGGGGAAACCCACCATGAGCGTAGTGCGGAGATGTATTCCAGGCATAGCCTTTCGCAATTCCTCTATCAGATGCATTGTTTCCTGCTTGGTAGTGTTACGACGCATACGGTCAAGCATTCTGTCGGAAATATGCTGAAGAGCAATGTCGAGATATTTGCAGACATTATCATTACGACGCATCACGTCAAGCAGTTCCATAGGGAACTGATTCGGATAAGCATAATGAAGTCTTATCCACTTCACACCTTTTATTTGCGCCATTTCATCGATAAGTTCGGCTATCTTACGCTTGCCATACAGATCCACTCCGTAGTATGTAAGTTCCTGAGCAATAACCTGAAATTCCTTCACGCCTTCTGCCACAAGCGCACGAACCTCGTCAAGTATCTCCTCCTTCGGACGTGACACATGCTTGCCGGTAATGATAGGAATAGCACAATATGCGCAATTACGGTCACACCCCTCACTAATCTTTATATAAGAATAATGTGAAGGTGTTGTGTCCTGCTTTACAGAAGCCTTCTCGTCAGCTTTCTGTGTAGGTGCAGGAAGGTCTTCAAGCAACTGCTTATAATTGAACTTGCCGTAATACTTGTCCACCTGCGGGATTTCTGCCTCAAGTTCCTTCTGGTATCTCTGGGAAAGGCACCCCATGACGTACAATCCGGCAATCAGTCCTTCTTCACGAGCCTGAGCAAACTCAAGTATCGTGTCTATGCTTTCCTGCTTGGCATCCTCGATGAAACCGCAGGTATTTATCACCACATACTCACCCTCTACACGCTCCGCATCATGTTTACAAACAAATCCCTTACGCTGAAACAATCGCATAAGAGATTCGCTATCCACAAGATTCTTAGAACAACCAAGAGTTATTATATCTATCTGGTTTTTCTTCATTCGCCGAATAGTGAATCAACAAACTGCCTCTTGTTAAATAGCTGAAGGTCAGTCATTCCCTCGCCAAGACCGATATACTTAACAGGCACCTTCAACTGATCGCTGATACCTATCACAACACCACCCTTTGCTGTACCGTCAAGCTTGGTGATAGCCATACTTGATATCTGGGTAACGGCAGCAAACTGCTTTGCCTGCTCAAAGGCATTCTGACCGGTGGAACCGTCAAGAACGAGCATTACCTCGTCAGGTGCATCCGGCATAACCTTCTTCATCACGTCCTTGATTTTCTTCAGCTCGTTCATCAAACCAACCTTGTTGTGCAGACGGCCGGCAGTATCGATGATAACCACGTCAGCACCGTTTGCCTTGGCAGAAGAGATGGTATCAAAGGCGACAGAAGCAGGATCGGAACCCATCTGCTGCTTGATAACAGGAACACCTACGCGCTCACCCCAGATGCAAATCTGCTCAACGGCAGCGGCACGGAATGTATCGGCTGCACCGAGATATACCTTCTTGCCAGCCTGTTTGAACTGCCATGCAAGCTTGCCGATTGTAGTGGTCTTACCCACTCCATTCACGCCGACAACGAGAATGACATACGGCTTATGGTCGGACGGGAGATCCCAGTCTTCAAGGTCATTTGAATGGTTCTCGGCAAGAAGAGACGCAATCTCATCGCGCAGGATACCGTTAAGTTCCTTCGTTGAAACGTACTTGTCGCGTGCCACGCGCTTCTCGATACGCTCAATAATCTTGAGGGTCGTATCCACACCCACATCACTTGTAATGAGCACTTCCTCAAGGTCATCAAGTACGTCGTCATCAACCTTACTCTTGCCTGCAACGACGCGAGCAAGCTTGTCAAACATGCCTGTCTTGGTTTTCTCAAGACCCTTGTCAAGCGTCTCTTTCTTTTCCTTGCTAAAAAAGCCGAAAAATCCCATAATAGCGTTTTGTCCTTATAAAAATAAAACTTGCTTGCAAAATTAAGAAAAAAAAATGACATTTTATTGATATAGAGACAAAAAATGCATAAAATAAGGTATTTTATAACAAAAATGAGCAATAAAAAGTTTAAAATCCCCAATTTCAAGGGTAAAAGTCAAAAAATTGCACATAAGATTTTGAAATGTGCAGAAAAGTCTGTACCTTTGCACACCGAAAGGAAATTTGAGCAATTTTTGTTGCGAAATACATAGAATATGGAAAATAGTTTTAACGCTTGTATAGAAGATTGCATTAAGAAGTATTGGAACTTCGATGCACTTACTGACTACAAGGGAGTTACACTCCAATATCAGGATGTTGCCCGTAAAATAGAGAAACTTCACATCCTGTTTAAGGAAAGCGGCATTCAAAGGGGTGACAAGATTGCCCTTTGCGGACGTAATATGAGCAACTGGGCTGTTGCTTTCCTTGCCACTCTCACTTACGGAGCAGTTGCTGTTCCTATCCTACATGAGTTTACTGCCGAACAGATTCATAACATCGTAAACCATTCTGAGGCCAAGCTCCTCTTTGTGGGCGATGTTGTATCTACACAGATTGATCCGGATAAGATGCCTGACCTTCACGGAATCGTCAACATACCCGACTATTCCCTCATGGTCTCTCGTACCGACAAACTCACATACGCAAGAGAGAACCTCAACTTGCTGTTCGGCCAGAAGTTCCCTAAGTTCTTCCGCAAGGAAATGGTGAGCTACTACAAGGAACAGGATCCCGATGAATTGGCACTTATCAACTACACATCAGGCACAACAGGCTTCTCAAAAGGCGTAATGATTCCATACCGCGCCATGTGGAGCAACCTGATCTTTGCCAACGAGGCACTTGACAGATGTCTGCATCCCGGCGACAACACTATCAGCATCCTTCCTATGGCTCACATGTACGGCATGGCGTTCGAGTTCATCAAGGAGTTTGCATCCGGCTGTCATATTTTCTTCCTAACCCGAATCCCTTCACCTGCCGTTGTGGCTCAGGCATTTGCAGAGATAAAGCCTGTAGTCATCGTTGCAGTACCTTTGGTCATCGAGAAGATTATCAGGAAGAAAGTATTGCCAAAGCTCGATACACCTGCAATGAAGATACTTCTCAAGACTCCGTTAGTTTCACAAAAGGTTCGCGAGAAGATTCGCGCAGAGGTCGAGAAGGCTTTCGGCGGACGTTTCTACGAAATCATAATCGGCGGTGCTGCCTTCAATCAGGAGATTGAGCAGTTCCTGCACTTCATCGGATTGCCTTTCACCGTGGGATATGGCGCAACAGAGTGTGCCCCTATTATCTCATACAACGACTGGAAAGAACACGTGCCAGGCTCTTGCGGAAAGGCTGCTGTGAATATGGAGGTTAAGATAGACTCTGCAGATCCTCACAAGATTCCGGGCGAGATTCTCACAAGAGGCATGAACGTGATGCTCGGCTACTTCAAGAATGAAGAGGCTACCAAGCAGGCTCTTGATGCAGAAGGATGGTATCACACAGGCGACCTCGGTGTTATCGACTCAAACGGCAATATCTTCATCAGGGGACGCTCAAAGAACATGCTTCTCGGTGCAAGCGGTCAGAACATCTTCCCAGAGGAGATTGAGGATGCTCTCAACTCTTTACCATTGGTTACTGAGTGTCTCGTCGTCCAGCGTGATGACAAGCTCGTAGGTCTCGTTTATCCAGACTTCGATGAAGCCAAGACTCAGAACCTCTCAATGGAGCAGATAAAGAAGACAATGGAGCAAAACCGTCAGACGCTCAACGAGACACAGCCAGCCTACTGCAAGCTCGCTGCCATCGAGATTCAGGAAGAGGAATTCGAGAAGACTCCGAAGAAGAGCATCAAGCGATATCTTTACAAGTAAAGAGTAAAGTAGATAGTGCAAAGTATAATGTAGATAGTAAAGGCTCACTCATATATTGGGGGAGCCTTTCTGTTTGCCATCAACGCAAGTTCGATGAATTCCCTTATACTCAAATCTTGAAATACATCGCAATAGCAGCCTTCAAATCCTCTTGATAGCTTATTCTGCCCAGAATCGTGCCATCTGGAGAGACGAAGAAATAGCTCGGACCTGTTTCTGTTCCGTATCTTTGCTTAATGTCCTCTGCACCCTTCTTATCATTCCATTCGTGCCAAGGATCTCTTCCGTATTTATTCGGGTCTTTACATTCTATATCCCAATAATACTTTGGATCGCAATTCACCATAAGCATATCCACCTTGTCAGAATGGTTCTCGTAGAGATTGTTGAGAGCATCATATTGACGATGTTCAATACATCCCTTACACGTTCTTGAATTGAATTCAAGCAGAAGGAACTTACCATTACCATTAAATTCCGTCAAGTGATGGACCTTACCCTGATGGTCATAAAGCACGAAATCATGCAACTTCTCGCCAATCTTTATAGGCTCGTATTTGGGCAATAACCATTTTTTTGCATCATAGATGTTTTGATCACGCTGTTCTTCATCCTTCGGAACTATTGCCAACAACTTTACTGCCTTTTCCCTTATTCCCTTATTTTTATTTTTACCTTCTAAAATCATGAGGGAAAGAGTACAGAGGTTGCTTGCAAAAACAGAACTATATTTTCTATCTTTCATAAATTCAATCATGTACTCAACTTATAGAGATTCTGCTTCTACTGTACTTCTGTCTCTTTTTTCTTGCAAATCCCAATATCTTGGGAGCTTCTCATCCAAATATGCGCGATATTCATTTGCCTCGATTTGTTTTGGATTGTCACTCTTCACATACCAATGTGAAGGATGAACTCCAACACCTGTTATAGTAGCCTTTGAGCCAGGAGAAACATAGATAAGCAAATAACGAGGACTTTTTTCCACAGTCAACATATATTCGTCAACTTGATTCATGGGAGTGTAAACTATTCTGAATATACCATTTCTTAGAGTATCAATTCCTTCTTCAATTTCTCTGAAAAAGCTCTTAGTTCCTCCCTTACGTTCCTGTACCATAATGACAGTACCATCAGGCACACCCTCTAAAGTGCCTTCAACAATTATTGGGGCAATAGCCTTTTCGTTAGAAACATCTGATTTCTGTGCCCAACTGCAGATTGCGGTGAGTAGAAGCATAAATGTGATAAAGGATTGTTTCATCGTCGTTTTGTTTTTTAGTTTTTGTTTTAGTTATTGTTCTTGTTTTAATCGCCATTGAGGTTAGTAATCGTATCTTGAAACTCCGCTTTAGGGTCGTTTCTGCGAACGGACTTACAACGGATTTACAACGGTATCACAACGGACTTACAACTATGACGCTCATGGGCTTTCGTTTTCATGGTGCAAAGGTAAGAATATTTTCTGAGGAAATGTAAGAAAAACGCAAAAAATTACGTTATTCCCACAAAAAAGCATTCATTCGCGGCTTAACGTTTTGACAATCAGAAACTTATTTTCGGAAAAGCATTTACTGAAGATAACAACCTAACATATAACCGTTAGATAAACAAGGGACAGGGGGTATGGGTGTCCTATGGTCAAATAATATATAATATAATAATATTATTATATTATATATTATTTGGGGTAAAATACAGACTACCCCTGTGTGTGTTTTATATAACAGTTATATGTTAGATAGCATTCCAAACGAGCTGCCTCCCGAAAATATTCCTCTGATTATCAACACCTTAGACATCGTAACTAAACATTTATGCTATCTGTCGTGTTTTTTCCGCGTTTTCTTTGCAGTTCCCCAAAATAAATTAGTAACTTTGCACACGCATGGTTGACACGGACTTACAGCTATCTAACATATAACTGTTAGGAAAACAAGGGAGAGGGAGATAGGGTGAACTTCCAAACTCTTGCGCTTCTTGCCTTGATCGTCATAGGCACGAGAGCGTCAGAAGCGAGTTCAATGGTCTGTTTTTCAGCGGAAAGAAGATCCTTTGACTTGTATTTGCCTTCCGGAATCTGCAAGAATTCCATAGCGTGTGGAGCCATTCTCACCTTCACATCCACATCCTTATCATCGAAATTGACCACGACGAAGAGCAGTTCATCCTCTTTCTTGCGCAGGAAAGCATACTGCTTGTTGTTGTCAAAGTGCTCCGACCAAGGATTTACGTACATCAAATCATAGAAATCGCCGTCAACAGCCTTCTCCTTTCGGGCAATCTGCATGGTCTTCTCGTGCATCTGATAGATGTATTTCTCATCGTCGGTAAGCTCATCGGAAGCTGCTCTGCAAAGCGTGTCGATGCTCCAATAGTCGAAGATAGTGGTACGGCCATCCTTGCCCGAAAAGCCTTCCTTATCCATTCCCTTCTCACCATATTCCTCGGCAGCATAAAGCATGAAAGGAGATGATTTCATCAGCACGGAAGCCACCATAGCAGGTATTCCCTTCTTGCCATCGCCAGCAAAGAAATCGGATGCCACACGCTGCTCGTCATGATTCTCAAGGAAATAAACCATGTGCTCCTTGATGTCATCAACCGCTTGCCACGCACCTGTAATGGCTGTTGCAGAGGCAAAACCGCAGGTAACGGCTCGCATAGTGTCATACATTCCCACCTTGTCATACATCCAGTCAAAACCGGAATTGATATAGTTGCGGTATTCGGCAGGATTATACACCTCACCCATGAAGAGGATATCCGGATACTTCGCCTTGACCTCACGAGTAGCATAAGCCCAGAAAGCGGCTGGCACCATCTCAGCCATATCGCAACGGAAGCCGTCAACGCCCTTTGCAGCCCAGAAAAGGAGTATCTCCATCATCTTCTTCCAAGTGTCAGGTATCGGGTCAAAATGCCCGAAATGAGTCCAGTAGTCAATACCGTAGTTGAGTTTTACGGTTTCGTACCAGTCATTCATTCCGGGACGGTTGTCGAAATGGTCGTTGCCTGTGGCCTTGGCTGGGTATTCAGAATAGGCGGCCTCTCCCCCCGCCGATTCGAGAATGGAGGACAGATCAAGAGATTGCCCTGGGCAATAGTAGAAGTTGTTCTGCGGATTGAAACCCTGTTCCTTATCATCATCAGCACCGAGATCAACAACGCCCTTGGGCTTGGCTATGCTGAGATACTGACGCGCAACATGGTTAGGCACGAAGTCGATGAACATCTTGAGTCCTGCCTTGTGGGTACGGGAAACAAGAGCCTCAAACTCCTTCATCCTATCATTTACGTTATCAGCAAGATCAGGATCAACATCATAATAGTCGCAAATAGCGTATGGAGAACCAGCCTTACCCTTAACAACGGAAGGGTGCTGGGTAGGTATGCCGAACTTGGAGAAATCCGTCTGAGAGGCATGACGAATAACACCTGTGTACCAGATGTGAGATACGCCCATCTGCTTTATCGCCTTCAGCGTCTTTGTATCAAAATCAGAGAATTTGCCTGTACCATTTTCCTCAACACTACCCCACTCTTTTCGGGTAGTATTACGGTTTCCGTACAATCGAGTAAATACTTGGTAGATTATTGGTTTGTTCATAATAAAAGCCTAACCAAGCCTTCCCAAAGGGAAGGATGTTTTATACACTTATAGCGTATATACCCTTCCATTCAAGAAGACTTGGTTGAAATTATTTATATAAAATCTTTGCAAACATAACCAATAGCGTTTAACACACTATAAAACATCCTTCCCTTTGGGAAGGCTTGGTTAGGCTGTTAGGCGATACCACTAATTGTCACGCCCTCAACGTCCTTGGCAATCTTTGCAATCATGCCCTGAAGAGCCTTGCCAGGACCGCACTCAACGAAATCGGTAGCACCTGCAGCGAGCATAGCCTGAACCTCATAGGTCCACTTTACAGGAGCTGTGAGCTGAGCGATAAGGTTCTGCTTGATTTCAGCAGCATCAGTATGAGCCTTAGCATCTACATTCTGATAAACAGGGATGCGTGGGTTAGAGAACTCAGTAGCCTCAATAGCTGCCTGAAGCTCATCCTTTGCAGGCTGCATGAGTGGAGAATGGAAAGCACCACCTACAGGGAGAGGAAGGGCACGCTTAGCACCGGCAGCCTTCAAAGCCTCACAAGCCTCAGCAACAGCCTCGTTGTTACCAGAGATAACAAGCTGACCAGGGTTGTTGTAGTTAGCAGGAACAACAATATTACCCTCCTTAGAGATACCGGCACAGATTTCCTCAATCTTTGCATCCTCAAGACCGATGATAGCAGCCATTGTTGATGGAGCAGCCTCACAAGCCTTCTGCATAGCCATAGCACGCTTTGAAACGAGCTTCAAACCATCCTCGAAGCTAAGAGCGCCTGCTGCTACGAGAGCAGAGAACTCACCGAGAGAGTGACCGCCAACCATATCAGCATCAAACTCATCGCCGATGCAGATAGCCTTGATTACAGAGTGAAGGAAAACAGCAGGCTGTGTAACTTTTGTCTGCTTGAGTTCCTCTGCAGTACCCTCGAACATGATCTTTGTTATCTCAAAACCGAGAATCTCGTTAGCCTTGTCGAAGAGTTCCTTCGCCTTTGGATTTGTATCATAGAGATCCTTGCCCATACCTGTGAACTGGGCGCCCTGACCAGGGAATACGAATGCTTTCATTGTTTTGTTGTTTTTGCGATTAATAATCAAGTTAGTAGAGAAAAATTGAAAAAAATCCCGATTACCACTAATGACAATCGGGATTTATATAGTTTTCTTGTTGTGTCTAAGATTTACTCAGCAACCTCAGCAGCTGGAGCTTCCTCAACTGCAGGAGCAGCCTCAACTGCAGGAGCTGCAACCTCCTCCTGACCCTCAGCGAGTACAGTTACAGGAACCTCAACCTTAACCTGCTTGTGGAATACTACAGTTGCAGCATACTCACCAACAGTCTTGATATCCTTCATGAGGATCTTCTTGCGGTCAACCTCGATACCCTTCTTAGCGAGCTCCTCAGCTACATTAGCAGCAGTAACAGAACCATAGAGAGCACCAGTAGAGCTAACCTTAGCCTCGATAGTGAGAGCAACACCGTTAAGAGCCTCAGCTTCCTTCTCAGCAGCAGCGAGAATTGCAGCGAGCTTGTGTGCCTGCTGCTTGAGGTTCTCAGCGAGAATCTTCTTAGCAGAAGCAGAAGCGATGACTGCCTTACCTGTTGGAATGAGATAGTTACGACCGTAACCGTTCTTTACATTTACGATATCGTTCTTGTATCCAAGACCGATAACATCTTCTTTAAGTATAATTTCCATTGTGTAATCTTCTCCTTTTTAAATTTACTTCATAAGATCAGTTACATAAGGAAGCAATGCAATCTGACGAGCACGCTTAACAGCCTGTGCCACACGACGCTGATACTTCAAAGATGTACCAGTGATACGACGTGGGAGGATCTTACCCTGTTCGTTCAAGAACTTCTTGAGGAACTCAGGATCCTTGTAGTCGATATACTTAATACCGCTCTTCTTGAAACGGCAATACTTCTTCTTCTTTGTATCAATAGAAGGAGCAGTCAAATAACGGATTTCTGAATTTTCTGCCATGGTTTAAGCCTCCTCTTTTTTAGAAAGTTTGTTACGGCGCTTCTCTGCATAGAGAGATGCATACTTGTCAAGCTTAACAGTCATGAAGCGGATAACCTTCTCGTCACGACGATAAGCAGTCTCGAGCTTTGCTACTACTGTAGGCTCAGCCTTAAACTCTACGAGGAAGTAGAAACCTGTAGACTTCTTGTTGATAGCGTAAGCCATCTTCTTCATGCCCCAGTTCTCCTCATTGAGGATCTCAGCACCATTGTCGGTGAGAACCTTTGTGAACTTTGCAACAGTTTCCTTTGCCTGCTCATCAGACAAAACGGGAGTTAAGATGAAAACTGTCTCGTAATGATTCATCATTTTTTGAAATGAATTTATTAATTAAATAATGTGTATAAGTTATTTTTGCAGAAATTTCGGCATAAGCCTCGATTTTGCGGGTGCAAAGGTACATATTTTTTATGAAATAGCAAAATTTTTCCGCTTAAAATTTTGCGCTTCAAGAAAAAAGCATTATCTTTGCACTCGATTTCAATCCAAAGTGTTTCAAAATTCAAAGTTTTGCGATTTTAGAAACATACTCCCAGAATTTTTTCGCAAGAAATTTCTATTTGAACCAAATACATTCACATTTGAATATGTATAGCAAAGAAGAACTCATGTCCAAGTCTGTAGAAGAGCTTGAGACAATTGCAAAGGCCTTAGGCTCTGAACTCTCTGCCGAAGATGGTGCAGAAGCCCTGGCAAACTTCATCATCGGAGACTTCACTCAAGAAGAAGAGGAGAAGCCAAAGAAGAAGCGTGCAACTACCAAAAAAACTGACACGGCTGAAGGCGAGGAGCCGACAGTCAAGAAAAAGCGCGGAAGACCTTCCAAAGCCGACCTTGCAGCAAGAGCTGCCGAGGAAGCCCTGAAGAACCTAAGCAACGCAGAGAATGAAAGCACAGAAAAACCGGAAGAACTCGCAATAAACTTCACAGAAGAATCTTCAAAGGAAGAGAATACGACTGCCGCAGATGCCGGAGTATCTGCTACTGCGGAAGCTAGTGCGGACAATACCGAGTCAGCAACTGACGAACTCGCTCCAAAGAAGAAGCGTGCACGCCGTAGCAAGGAGGAAATCTTTGCTGCTGCTCAGGCAAAGGCAGCTGCCCTTGCCGCCAACAACCAGAAGAAGCACGAGCTTGAGAACTTCATACCTGAAACCGTGGATGCCGCAGCAAACAATGCGGAGATACCAGATTTCCTCATCAACGAGAACAGCTCTAACGAAGGACTTCCAGAGGGCGAGATGCCGGAAGGAGAAGGCGGTCTTCTCTCACAGTTTCAGGAAAAGGTCATTGCACATAACGCAGTTGCCGGACAAGACGTATGGGAAGGTGATCCGGGCGATGGTACTGACTTCATCGTGGTATTGGATCTCCCAGTAGAGGACCACTATGCAAGCGTGTCATACGATATGCTCGACAACCCTACGACCATCGTTGAACAGGTTGCTCCACAATCTATGTTGCGCCCTGCAACGCCACAGGAAGAGAAATACGACTTCACAGATATCATATCTGCCAACGGAGTACTCGAGGTAATGCCTGACGGCTACGGATTCCTCCGTTCAAGCGATTTCAACTACCTTTCTTCACCAGACGATATTTTCCTTACTGTTCAGCAGATAAAGAAATACTCTCTGAAGACTGGTGATGTGGTACAATGTCGTGTTCGTCCTCCTCGCGAGGGTGAGAAATACTTCCCTATGACCAGCATAGAGATGATCAACGGCCGTATGCCAAACGAGATACGCGACCGTCTCTCATTCGAGCATCTCACCCCTCTCTTCCCTGACGAGAAGTTCAATCTCACAGGCGACCGCCGCACAACGAACATCTCAACACGTATCGTTGACCTCTTCTCTCCTATCGGTAAGGGACAGCGTGCTCTTATCGTGGCTCAGCCAAAGACAGGTAAGACAATCCTCATGAAGGATATCGCCAACGCGATTGCAGCAAACCATCCTGAGGCTTACCTTATGATGCTCCTTATCGACGAGCGTCCTGAGGAGGTAACAGATATGGCTCGTACCGTAAACGCAGAGGTTATCGCCTCTACATTCGATGAGCCAGCCGAGCGTCACGTGAAGATTGCGGGTATCGTTCTTGAGAAGGCAAAGAGAATGGTGGAATGCGGACATGATGTTGTCATCTTCCTTGACTCTATCACTCGTCTTGCTCGTGCTTACAATACCGTGGCTCCTGCTTCAGGTAAGGTCCTTACCGGTGGTGTTGATGCCAACGCCCTCCAGAAGCCAAAGCGTTTCTTTGGTGCTGCGCGTAACATCGAGGGTGGCGGTTCTCTCACCATCATAGCAACAGCCCTTATTGATACCGGCTCTAAGATGGATGAGGTTATCTTCGAGGAATTCAAGGGCACAGGTAACATGGAACTTCAGCTTGACCGCTCACTTGCCAACAAGCGTATCTTCCCAGCCGTTAACCTTGTTCAGAGTAGTACTCGTCGCGACGACCTTCTCCACGACAAGACAACCCTCGACCGTATGTGGATTCTCCGTAAGCATATCTCTGACATGAACTCTATCGAGGCTATGAACATGATCGGAGACCTCATGAAGCGCACAAACTCTAACGAGGAGTTCCTTGTGGCGATGAACGGATAGTTACAAACGAACAATTAATAATTAAATGTGGAAAATGAAACTTGTTTTTCATTTTTCACATTTATTTTTTCCTTTTTTCCTTGCTAATACTATTTTTTTCATTATCTTTGCAACAAGAAAACCCCATTCTATAAAGACGGAACAAAAAAATTCTAATCATAAACAAACACCAAAACAATGAAAAAAGTAGCCACATCGCTATTACTCATGCTCATTGCCATTGGCAGTTGGGCACAGAAGGTTTGGAACAACCCTTCATTTGAACCAAACCTGTACAGTTCGAATCTCAACATCACAGATGTGGAGTTCAAGCCTAATGAAACCATTCTTCACTTAAACATCAAATCCGACCACAATTTTTGGAGTAAATTTGCATCAACATCTATCCTAAAGACTCCCGACGGCAAGACTTACGCAATAACGGGCGGTAAGGCTACACGCGAGGGGGAGGACGACTATACGCCTGATTCTCTATACTTTACCTCAGCCACAACAGATGAAGGGGACCTTGCCCTCCACTTTGAACCACTACCAGCAAAGACAAAGACCTTTGATTACATAGAGGCCTATGAGGAAGGAGCATTCGCATTCTCTGACATATATGATATAACAGACCTTAACCATATTCCAATAACATCCAATTGGCGAAGCACCACCACAGGCGACTGGGTTCTTGGTCTCTACAAGGACGTTGCTGTCTATGACAGTAAGGTGTGGCAGTATGCTCAAAAGACAGAAAAGAAGATTGTTCTAACAGACGGAAAAGAGAACATAACAATATCTATCGGTAAGGCAAAAAAAGGTAAATTCTCATTCACCACCAATAGTGCGCTTAGTATCAAAGAAATTAATGATGATAAATTTATGCTCGCTGACATCGCCAGTGAACGCGAGTTTACTATCAACGGCAAGAAACAAGCTCTTACCATGTTTAGATCCAAGACACTCCCTGATTATCTCACACCAGACACCACATCCTTCAGCACAGAGATAAAGGAGGGCGAGGCCACATTGACCGGCTATATCAGGAATTTTACTCCAGAGCATATCAAAAACAACCTGCACTTAGAGATCACCACACACAACTTAGCCACAGGAGAAATCCAGAAAGAATTCACGACAAAAGTTGATTCTCTCGGAAAATTCGAAATAAAGATTCCATTACTCGGCGCACAAGCCACAAGGATTCTTTGTCTCTACGACCCTAAGCAATGGGGTGGCTCAGCCAAAGTTATACTTACCCCCAACGGGAAATACTTCATAGTCGCAGACTTGAACACCAACAAAATGATGTTCATGGGCGATGATGCCCGTCTGCAAAACGAACTCCAGACAAAAGAAGCCCTCGAAGTTCCATATGTAGGATGGATAAATGGATATGTTAGTAACGATTCTATTCTCAAGGTTGCAAACAAGTGGAAATCAAGCTACGATATAAGTGTCAAGAAATTAAGTGAATATGCAGCAAAGCATCCTAATGTCAGCAAGCGTTTTCTTGATTTCTTCCACGAAAAAAACAGATTCAATGCAGCAAAATATATTCTTGGTTTGAAATACCAAGCAGCCAGCCACATCTTACCTGAAGAGCTGTCAGGATGGGTAGAGGAACATTCTGCCATCAATCCCAACATGCCATTGACATTATGCGACGATCTCTGCACATTGTTGAGATACATTCGCGAAAATGAGACGGAGAAAAATCCGCTAATGAAACTATTACGTCTTAAATCTGAAGGTTTCCTGTGGCTTGAGTCTAAAGGTAATATCAAACTAACAGACGAAGAGCATACTACTATCAATAAAGTAAAAGAGAAGGAAAAAGAAATTGCTAATGCGTATCTCACGACTAAAAACAGTAAAGAATTCTATGGAACATTAAATAAAATCAACAGGAAGTACGCCGAATACAATGCAGCTCTTGATAGCATAATTAGAAAACCGGATTTCGTAACAGCCTTTCACAATCTGGTTCAAGATGGTCTTCCTCATGTTCAACGCCAAATTGTAAACTCAGAATTCCCTGACGAACCTATCCACAGCATTCATTGCTCTCAGGTTCTTTCTGAATATATGGATCATGACCGCACGCCTATTCCCGACGATCTCACACCAATGCTTGAGGACATCAAGGTTCCAATCTACAAGGAAATCGTAATGCGTCAGAACGACTACTACAAAAACATGCTCAAAGAAAAGGAAAAGGCAGTAAATGCCGTTATTCATCCATCGTCGGACGTAGAAGGATTGACAGACGGCAAGGCTATTCTTGACAAACTCGTTGCGCCTTACAAGGGTAAGATTGTGTATCTTGACATCTGGGGTACTTGGTGCACTCCTTGCAAGAATAAGCTAAAGGAATCGCACAAGCTAAAGGAAGAACTGAAAGACTATGACATAGTGTATCTCTACCTTGCAAACAATTCTCCAGAGGATTCATGGAAGAACGTAATAGGTGAGTATAACCTCACAGAGCCTAATTGCGTACATTACAACCTTCCAAAAGAACAGCAGCATGCCATAGAGGAATATGTAGAGCTTACAGGCTATCCAACCTATCGCCTTATTGACAAACAAGGAGGGTTACATCACCTCGAATGGAAAGATGACGAAGACCTCCCAAAGTTCAAGAAAATACTTGACGAACTTCCATAAGTGAGTTCGCCATGCCTCCTATGTAAGTCCGCTCTTCCTTCGCTCTTCCTCCGTACCAAAGTCGGTGCAAAGTCGGTGCAAAGTCGGTGAAGAAGCGAAGGATCATCGAGTTTGGTACGGAGGATCATAGGAGGAAGAGGCTTCTCATTTACCAGCAATAGCGAGCAGATCCTTGAGCCTTACGATCTCATCCCTGTACTGGGCAGCTTGCAAGAAGTCCATATTACGGGCGGCTTCCTTCATCTTTTCTGTGGTATATTGTATTGAGTCTTCAAGTTGCTTGCGCGACATCTTGCCGACGATAGGATCAGCAACCATAGCCGGCTCTTTCTCTATATACGGCTGATAAGCCTTGCCCTTCTTTATGTCAACGCTCTTAGCCTCTGCTTGTTCTGCATTTGCCCTTGCAAGAGACGAGCCGCTGATGTTCTTGACAATCTGCTGAGGGGTAATGCCATTCTCCTCGTTATATTGCATCTGCTTCTTCCTTCGACGCATGGTCTCGTCTATCGTCTGCTGCATACTCTCGGTAATGGTATCAGCATACATTATCACAAGTCCGTTGACATTACGGGCAGCACGACCAGCCGTCTGGGTAAGGCTTCTGTGCGAGCGTAGGAATCCCTCCTTGTCAGCATCGAGTATGGCAACAAGCGAAACCTCAGGAAGGTCAAGTCCCTCACGCAGAAGGTTCACGCCTACGAGAACATCATATACACCCGCTCTCAGGTCACTCAATATCTTCACACGGTCAAGCGTAGAGACATCAGAATGGATATAGTTCGCGTGAATGCCATTATTGAGAAGATACTCCGTAAGTTCCTCTGCCATTCGCTTGGTGAGTGTGGTTACAAGTACACGTTCCTTTCTTTCAATTCTGACAAGAATCTCCTCCAGAAGATCGTCCATCTGATTCTCGCTCGGACGGACTACAATCTCTGGATCAAGAAGTCCTGTCGGGCGGATAACCTGCTCAACTACAACACCTTCCGACTCTTCAAGTTCAAAGTCGGCAGGAGTGGCAGAAACATAGATAACCTGATTGATAAGCTCTTCAAATTCCTCGAATCTGAGAGGACGGTTATCAAAGGCTGCTGGCAATCGGAAACCGAACTCCACAAGATTCTGTTTTCTTGCCCTGTCACCTCCGTACATAGCCCTTATCTGAGGCACGGAAACATGACTCTCATCCACCATAAGGAGAAAGTCTTTAGGGAAGAAATCAAAGAGACAATAAGGACGCTCGCCAGGAGCACGACCATCGAAATAGCGCGAATAGTTCTCTATGCCCGAACAATGTCCAAGTTCCTTGATCATCTCCATATCATATTCCACACGTTCCTTGATTCTCTGCGCCTTGATACCATCGCCAAGTTCCGTGAAATATTCTATCTGTTTTACAAGGTCATCCTGTATGTCATGAATAGCCCTTTCCGACTGTTCCTTGGTTGTCACAAAGAGGTTTGCAGGATAGATTTGATAATCGTCAAAAGACTCCAAGCGCTTGAATGTCAATCCGTCAAGTTCCTCGATAGAGTCAATCTCATCATCCCAGAATGTTATGCGGACAATATTCTCGCTATATGCCATGGAAACATCTACGGTATCTCCCTTAACACGGAAGTTACCACGCTCCAAGGCAATATCATTTCTGACATAGAGAGCATCAACAAGTTTCCTCAAGAAAGCATTTCTGTCAATTTTCTCGCCCCTTTTCACGCTAATAATGCTTCCTTGCATGGAAGAAGGTCCTCCCATACCATAGATACAAGATACGGAAGATACCACGACAACATCTCTTCTGCCACTCAGAAGCGAAGAAACGGCAGAGAGGCGAAGGCGGTCAATCTCCTCGTTGATGGCAAGATCCTTCTCAATATACGTGTCGGTATGAGGAATATATGCCTCCGGCTGATAATAGTCGTAGTAAGAAACGTAATATTCCACGGCGTTGTCGGGAAAGAATCCCTTCATCTCTTCGTATAGCTGGGCAGCAAGCGTCTTGTTATGGCTAAGGATAAGAGTCGGGCGATTCACATTCGCTATGACATTTGCCATAGTGAAAGTCTTTCCCGAACCAGTCACGCCAAGCAAGACCTGAGAGCGTTCGCCGTTTTGCAGCCCTTCGGTAAGTTGCTTTATTGCCTCCGGCTGATCACCTGTCGGAGAGTATTTTGATGTTAATTTAAACTCGTTCATAGACATAATTTGTGCAAAATTACGGATTTCTTTGAAATAAATGTTATAAAAAACATTTTTTTTGTGAAAAATAATATATACGACTTTGATATTACGAGAATTATGTGTAATTTTGCAGTCCGAAATATAATTATATTCATTTAATGAACAAAATTCTTCTTTATTCTGTTGTATCGGCTGCATTACTTCTATGCAGTTGCAAATCAGAATTCAACGCAGTTTACAAAACAAACGATACATCATACCGATATGAATACGCCAAAGAGAGTTATGCCCAGCAGAAATTCTCACGTGCGTCAATTCTTTTCGGCGACCTGATAAATATCACTAAGGGAACCGACAACGGCGAAGAGTGTCTCTTCCTTTATGGTATGTCAACCTTCAACACAGGCGACTATGAGTCTGCCGCAGACATATTCAAGAAATATGTCCAGACATACCCAAAGGGACTATTCGCTGAGAGCGCAAGCTATTTCGTTGGAGAAAGCCTTTACAAAGGTTCACCTGAGGTTCGTCTTGACCAGTCGGACACATACAACGCCATCAAGTCATATCAGGACTTCATGGACCTCTATCCTTTCTCAAGCATGAAGGACAGAGCGCAAAGCAGAATGTATGAACTTCAGGACAAACTCGTAGAGAAAGAGCTTATTAACGCAAAGCTCTACTACAACCTCGGTACATATTTCGGAAACTGCACAAGCGGCGGCAACAACTACGAGGCATGCATAGTAACCGCACAGAACGCCCTCAAGGACTATCCATACTCAGCATACCGCGAGAACTTCGCATCACTCATTATGAAAAGCAAGTTCGAGCTGGCACAGCAGAGTGTCGAGGCAAAGAAACTCGACCGTTTCCAAGATGCCGAGGATGAGTGCTATGGCTTTATCAATGAATATCCCGACTCAAAGGAACGCCCTATTGCTGAGAAATACATTGAAAAGTGTAAGAAAGTCACAAAGAACATAACGGAATAAAAACAATCACCAAAAAACAATATAACAAAATGGATTACAAGAAATCAAAGGCTCCGGTTAATACCGTAACACGCAACATCATGGATCTCTGTGAAGACACAGACAACATTTACGAGAGCGTCGCTATCATCGGCAAGCGCGCTAACCAGATAGCTGCTGAAATCAAGCAGGACCTCAGCAAGAAGCTCGCTGAGTTCGCAAGCTACAACGACAGCCTCGAGGAAGTATTCGAGAACCGTGAGCAGATTGAGATCAGCCGCTATTACGAGAAGCTCCCAAAGCCAACACTTCTCGCTACACAGGAATTTATTGAAAAGAATATCTATTGGCGCGATCCTGCCAAGGAGCGTCAGTTTGAGGATGAGGATTAAATCATGATTCAGAGAAAACAGACAATATATCTTTTCTTATGCATCATCTGTTTCATCATCTGCGCCGTAGCACCCTTGGGAGTTCTCCAGCCAAACGGCATAGGGGAGTTTTCATCAGTAGTAAACAGCATTGGTATTATTGACGGAGGCACAGGAGCCCTCTCCTACCCTTATTTCGCCATTCCAATGTTCTTTCTCGCTCTCAATGTCTTCTGGAGCCTTGCAATAATCTTCATGTACAAGAACCGCAAGACACAGGCATTGAACTGCTACATACAGCTTGCAGCAATAATCGTAGAGACAATCGTATGCGCTGCTTTGGTATATTACACAAGCATTGACTCCAAGGATGTTACATTCCGCCCAGGACTTGCTCTCTGTACACCTATCATCGCTATGATTTTCCTCCTACTTGCCCACAAAGGCATAATGGATGATGAACGCCTCGTAAGGGCAGCGGATAGAATAAGATAAAAAAAGCTCCCCATTGGGGAGTTTTTTTTTACATAAACAAAACAAGTAAAACCTAAACAATTACCTACAACATTATACAACTATGACAGAATTTGAAAAAAATGCGTCACGAAGAGTTCTATGACTTTACAAACGAAGAAGGTTTGGCGAGCTACAATAGAGCGAAGCACATTTGTGCCAAACTGCAAACCATGACAACTGAAGACAAAGACTACAGGTCAATAATAGAAGACCTGATTCCTGGCATTCCGAAGTCATCAACGGTCGCTCCACCATTTTATTGCGACCATGGTCATGGAATAAAATTAGGAGAGAATGTTTTCATAAACTACAATGGGACTATGCTCGACGGAGGAATCATCACCATAGGCTCAAATACCCAGATAGGCCCTAATTGCCAATTCCTGACACCCAATCACCCTATAGACTATATAGAACGCCGTAAGCCCATTGAACGATGCTCTCCTATCACCATTGGAGAAGACTGTTGGTTTGGAGGCGGCGTAACAGTATGCCCAGGAGTTACCATTGGCGACCGATGCATCATTGGAGCAGGAAGCGTAGTAGTTAAAGACATTCCATCCGACTCTATGGCTGTGGGCAATCCATGCAAAGTAATAAAGAACCTGAAGTAAAAGCAATCAGATAAGCTCAAACGCCCCTCTCATTGGGAAGAGAATGTCCGCAGAACGAATGAGTGACTTCGGTTCGGCTATACGGAAAAAGGCTCATCTTTCGATGAGCCTTTTTATGTTTGTTTGGAATAAATTTTTGTTTGAATAAGTTTAAGCCTCAGCTTGTGGAGCAGGTATTACAGAAACCACGCTCTTGTCATACTTACCCTTGTGGAAGTTTACTGTTCCATCGATAAGAGCATAGAGAGTGTCGTCCTTACCCTGTGCTACACCAGCACCTGGGAAATGCTTGTTACCACGCTGACGAACGATGATATTGCCTGCTACTACAGACTGACCACCGAAGATCTTAACACCAAGTCGCTGAGCTGCTGATTCACGGCCGTTCTTAGAACTACCTACACCTTTTTTATGTGCCATTCTTTAGTTCCTCCTTGATTTAAGCTACAACTGATTTGATTACTACCTGTGTGAACTGTGCACGATGACCGTTCTTCTTGCGAGAGTCCTTACGACGCTTCATCTTGAAGACGATGATCTTCTCACCCTTAACGAGAGGCTGTACAACTTCACATACTACCTTTGCTCCTTCTACAGTTGGAGCACCTACTGTGATAGCACCGTCGTTATCTACGAGCAGTACCTTCTCAAACTCAATGGTCTGGCCTTCCTGTGCGTCCTTAACGTGGTGCACGAAGAGCTTCTTGCCCTCCTCAGCCTTAAACTGCTGACCATTGATCTCTACAATTGCGTACATTTAATTTTTTATGTATTAAATTGTTATTTCTGCCAGGCGGATAGCAATTCACTACCACTTATTCGAGCCCGAACAGACTAAATCGGGCACAAAGTTACAAAATTTTTCCCAAACACGAGCCTTACATCTTATATTTAGAAAGATTATTAACAAGATTTAACACCATATATTGATATTTCCTCGCAGGTTCCAAATCCGTTGTAATTCCGTTATACATCCGTTGCAAATCCCATCCACAAAGAAACAAAGTTCGATAAAAACATAGATTACAGAACGAAGGCACAGCGAAGGCATAACGAAAGCAAAACGAAGGCACACCAAGCCATGTTCATTATCACATTTAATTTTCCAATTCTTTACTTTTTACCTTTTTACCTTTTTTACTTTTTACTTTCGAGAAAAGGTAAAAAGGTAAAAGGTAAACTCGATGGAATCTGTATTGTCCATAGAGAAATAACCATCTTATTAGTTATATATTATTTTCACGTACCTTATTATATTAAGAAATTAATAAGATATTAAATAATAATATTATTAATTACTGAATAACCACTCTTCACTATTGACATTTCACTTTCTATACACTTTACCTTTTTACCTTTTACCTTTTTACCTTTTCGAAAGTAAAAAGTAAACTCTATACAAACGCCAATTGCAATTAATGCTTTCTTCTAAAGGACAAATCACGAGTCGTGGGAAATAAAGTTTCGTGCCATGGGAAAAGTATTGCGAGTACGGATATTTCTTCGTACCTTTGCATTCAGAAATCAGGTGCTGGATGTTGGATGATGGATGGCGAGTGTTAGGTAATGGTGTTTTGGGATGAGTGTATGGAGATAAGCGTTTTGGAGATGAGCGGTTGGAGATGATGGTTGGGAGATGGTGGTTGGGAGATGGTGGTTTGGAGATGATGGTGGTAGAAAAAAACTCTCTCTGCCCCAAACGAATGGAACAGAGAGAATTATTTCAAATCAGTAGGGTTTATGCCAAATTTGATTATTTTACTTCTGGATTAATTTCCTTTTCAATATCATAGCTTCCGAAGTCATAGATCTTTGATCTCGTAAACTCTACAGTCTTGCTGCCTTCATGCTTAGCAAGAACGCCAGAATCACCTTCGAATTTGAGAGTCAAACCGTCAAAACGACCAGGAAGTACAGCAAGATAGAAATCCTGAGTTTCTTCGCTTGCAGGAATCTTAAGCTTCACAGTATGCTTTTTATCAGCACCAGAAACAGATTTGATATTTATCTTATTTGGATAATACAATGGAGTAACCTCAAAATTACCAGTCAAGATATTTGCTGTGTTTTTAGATTCGATTTCAATGAACTTAACCTTACCAGAACCATTATTGCTGATGGTAACCTTTATGAGTGCAGGAATATTCTTAAAGTTGAAGATTCTTTCATCCTTATCAGCACATGCAGCCATAAACAAAGCCTTCTTGTCATAAGTACGACCTGTTGATACTGTCTGATTGGTTGGCATAACAGAAGTAATACTTGCTTCGCGAATATTTAATGTTGCAGCAGATGTTCTTGGATACAATGCATAGTATAAATCGTTTGGATCAAACCAGAAAGGCAACACTTCTCCGTAGTTGGTAAAGGTGGCTACTGAAGCATCAATAGAAGAAGGAGTTATACCGAACTCAACTGCTTCCTCATTATTATCACAGAATACGGCAATTCCATCGTTATCATCCCAACTTACGCTGTAGTCACTTTCGAGAGTAGCACGTGTCTCTTCGCTTGAATCGATAATTGCTTTGAATTCAAGTTTTTGCTTCTTATAACCAGTATCTTCACTATCATCATTTGAAGAACATGAAGCTAAAACAACCAATGAAAATACAAGAGCTGTATTTGAAAGAAATTTAAATGCTTTCATTTCGTCTATTCAATTTAATTTGTTATCCGAATTAATTTTCGAAGTAATTCTCAGAATTGAAAGTTTCATCGACTTCATAGTTCTCAGTATTAGCTGCTGAGCGATCGAAATTCTCTTTTCCAGAAAGAGCTGCTAAAAGACGATCAGACTTCAACTGGTGAAATCTCATTACTGGTACTTCATACTTTTTCATAATTTTTTTTATTTTAAAGTTTTACTTGTTATAAACAACACTATAATTATACAATCAACCCTTTCCTTACTCTTATTACCGATTTGAATAAATATATCAAATACCGTCTCCTTTCAAACATCATAAAACAGATGTCATTCTGAATACTTTTGTAATATTCGTCATTTAATAAAGAGTTGTATCGAAAAATTTGATGCAAATATACACAAAAAAATTGAACGGACAAAAAAATTAGCAGATTTTCTTAGTTTTTTGAGCATTTTTTCCTTAAAAACTGAAGAATTAGTGTATTTTTTCCACTTTTTGTAATGATTTAATGTCATTTTTTCCATAATCGCTCATTTTCGTTTTCATAATATCACTATCCCCAAATTCGGCAATATTTTCATTTTCAATCAAACAAGTGTAAGTGTCACACCTAATTCTCTACATATCATATATCTGTTAGTTTTTCCACAAGAAATCGCAACCGACAAAAATATCAAAGACGGCTATTGAGAGAAAAAAAGAGAGCCTTTACAGACTCTCCCTATACGAAATAATTTCCTTTTATCTTTGTAGTTGCCCTACCTCCAAATAAAACCTTCCCATTGAGGGTCTTAAGTTTTACTGCATTGAAGATTCGGTCGTTACCGCCTTGCTCTATGGAAATAGGAGTACCGTCCCACATGTTCTCTGAGAGGAGATAGTTGGCAAATGCACTATTACCTGAACCTGTAGCCGGATCTTCAAGATAACCGAACCTCGGGGCAAAGACACGGGTATGGGCAAAGTTTGATGCATCAGCCACCTGAAGTGAATAAATAAGGATGATGTCTATGTCATTACCCTCGCAGAAAGCCTTGAGCGAAGATAAATCAGGATAGACTGACACCTCGTCCTCAAAACGAGCGACAGGCACGATGAGGGTTCTAAGTCCCGCATCAATAATCCTTATCGCCCTACCCTCTCGGTCTATACTACCCTTGCGAAGGGTGAGAATACGCTCAATGTCGTCTATAGGAATGTTCATGGCATGCTCAATAGGCGAAGGAGCCTCGATATACACAGCATTCTCAGTATCTATCTCATTATATACATTTATAACACCTTTCCTATTTGTTTCTACAGACAGCACCTTAGTATTCCTGAAAGAATCATTATCCTTGACAAACGAATACATAGTGGCAATAGTACCATGACCGCAGAAATCCACCTCACACTCTGACGAGTAATAAGTCAGCTTGCAGGCTTCCGTTTCAGAAGGCGAGCAGAATACAGTCTCCATAACAAAGCCCTTGTGCTCAGCAGCAATCTGAAGCATCTGTTCTGGAGAAAGACTACCTTCATCAACGAAAATACTTGCAGCAGGATTACCTGTTGATGCACCCGAAGTAAAGGCATTACTCTTGATGTATCTGTATTGTTTCATATTCTATATGTTTGTTTCAAGTTTGAAGATTTTGACCATATCCTTGTCACCTCCGACGAGATTGCTGCATTGGTGGAGTTTGCCAGTATCCTTGAAACCGCATTTCTGCATCACACGACCAGAGGCAGGATTCTTGGTGAAATAATCCGCCCATATATTGTCAAAATGCTTCTCGTTGATTAAATAATTGAGCAAAAGGCGTAATGCCTCCGTGCAAATGCCTTTATTCCAATACGGCTTTGCCACCCAATAGCCAACCTCGCAATCATTCTCTCCTATGGGGATATTGCTCACATCTTGCGTAAGATATCCGATACTGCCTATCGGCTCGTTAGTTTCCTTAAATACTATTGCCCATGTGGCATCATTTCGGAAAAAAGTCCTGATAACCGTCAAACTATCCTCCACGGATTGATGAGGAGGCCACCCGGCACGTGTACCGATGTCGGGATCAGAGGCATATTTGAAAAGACTCTCAGCATCAGAGTCTTTCCAACGACGAAGTAATATTCTGTCTGTTTGTTTCATAAGGTCTAAAGTCAAAGGTCTAAGGACGAAAGTCTAAGATTTTTTGAAAAAAAGCCTACGTCCTTTGACCAATAAACATTGTTACTTGAAATATTTTATATCAAGGAGTTTCTCCATCCAAATCATATCATACCACTCACCGAACTTATAGCCACAGCGATGGAAATGCGCCACACGCTTATAACCCATCTTTGAGTGGAAGTCAGGACTTTGATGTGTGAGGTGTGAGTTTGGCGTTTCTATCCATGCTATACAGGCATTCAGGTTGATGATGCCTCTACTCTTCAGTTCCACTTCAAGAGCCTCATAAAGCTTGCGACCAACACCTTGCCCATGAGCCTCGCGGGCAACGTATATGCTTGTCTCAACACAATGACGATATGCACATCGAGGCTTGAAAGTACCGGCGTATGTATAGCCAAGAATCTCTCCATCCTTCTCTGCTACAAGATAAGGATATTCCGCAAGGGTATTCTTGATTCTTTCAGCAAACTCCTCAACGGAAGGAGCCTTATATTCAAATGTTATAGCTGTATTCTCTACGTATGGGGCATAGATAGCGAGAAGTTTCTCTGCATCTGCCACGGTTGCTGTACGGATTGTGATCATAAAAAAAGGTCGGCCTCTCCCCCGCCCTCCCCCGTAGGGAGGGAGCCGGAAGGCGAAAGGCACGTTTATTGTTAAATATTAAATATTAATTGTTAATTGATTATTCATGATAATCATCATCTTTCCACTCGAATTTTATCTTTGAAGGCACCATATACTCGTCTATTCGATAGTCGATATTCGCCTTATGAGCCTGAGAGAGTTGATAACGACGGGGAATGCGGTACATTCTGCCGTCCTTAAAGAAATAGGCACCTGTTTGGTGAAAACGGAAGGGAATGTCGTGAGCAACACATTGTTCCCTAATGGCGAGAATCCATTCGTAATGGCAAGGACGGGCATATACCCCCGATTCGCCACTTACTGCAACCTCTTCTATCGTTTCGTCAAGGTAGGCGGAGATATCCATAGCCTCTATCATCGGCGCAACGATGATGCTCTTATGCTTTATGGGCAAGGACTTGAAGATCGGAAGTCGATAGTCAGCCATCTGCTGATTCTCTACGGTACATCCCACGAGCACATTATCATAGCCTTCTCCCCAGTCTTCGGGAACACATTCCATGAAACGGTCTATTCGCTTGGTGAAGAAATAGAACAATAGGTCTTTTCTAATCTTCATCATCTTCCAGCACTCGGCTCGCCACGGGTCGGCATCTTTCAGAAGGAAATCAGAAGTGAAGCATGTAAAAATCAACTTTCCGCTCTCAATTTTCCATGTCTTGTCACGCTTGCGCTTGAGAGGAAGATCAAAAGCGGCTGTCTTGCGGCACAGGCTACTCGAAGTATCACTACCGTACATCTCATCTTGACGATATACATAGCAATACCTGCATCCTGGACTTATCTTCGTGCATCCGTGCCACGGATTCCAGTCGGCATATATGCTCCAGTTCTCCGACATTATCTGCGTTTGAGCATGACGACCTCTGCATCAGAGCCTTCCTTGCCGTATTCAGAAATGAGGATATACTTCTCATCACAAGCTATACCGTAGCATCTGCCGTCGGAGTTCTGCTTTTCAACTTGAGTACCCCAATATGATTTGTCCTTATCGAGGATAGAGAACGTATTGCCATTCATCTTATATTCTAGATTGATGAAAGAGCCCTGAAGCACGAAGAGATTGTCAATAACAGGCATATCAGGAATGTTGAGGGCATTCACCTCGTCAATAAATTTTTGTTTGAGGGGAGAATTGGCATGAGGAAGCTGATCGGTCGGCGTACTCCAACGCTTGAGGTTCGGATAATACTGACGGAGCATAGCCTTGTATTCCTCCTGTGTGAGGTTCTGTCCGCTATCCTTATTATATTGCTCCACAAACTGAGAACAGAAGTCTATCATCTCCTCCATAGTGAAGTCGCCCGTGAAGGCTCCATCCTTGAAGCAGTAAATGCAATACTCCTCATTCTTTGAACCGTCGGCATTTGTGCCGTGGATCTCATCCGTCAGAGGCATTCCGCAGCTCTGGCAAAAGTGCATTTCCTTGTCCATGTGATAATATTATTTAATTTGAATTGATTTGCAAGTGCAAAGATATAAAAAACGACAGATATATGCAAGAAAAAACACGACAATGATGAAAAAGAACATTTTCCTTCGCTCTTCATCCTATGATAATACCATTATAATACCATAATATTACCATAATAATACCATTATATTACCATTGCGAATGGTATTTTAATGGTATCTTAATGGTATTTTAATGGTAATTTAATGGTATTTACATAGGAGTTACAACGGATTAAGATATTACAATCGAGGTTATCGCCTTTGGATTCCCATTTCCCTACACACATTTATGGATGTAGCTTGGATGATATTACCTGTTGGCGAAGAAGGATATGGGGCTGCAGGTAATATTGCCACCAACGTGGGAAGAACTATAACCGTAGCTCTTGCAATTGGTGCTACCATCTATTTCAAGCATAATAGAGGAGAGAAATGTCTGGATTACAAGAAACTATAATAAAAGCCCTCGAAGCATTGTTGCTACGAGGGCGCGAGAATTCACAATTCTCTATAAATGGAATTCAGATTATAGTATTTTCTATTCAATATTGAGTGCCGGTTTTATCGTTCTGAAACCATATACTGCTATGATACAGAAGCAGATAAATGGGAGAATGAATGATGCATTAACAGATGCCATACCAGCTACTGTCCCAAGGTCGATAATTGCTCCCTGCAATGGAGGCATCAAAGCTCCTCCTACGATTGCCATAACAAGGAAGGCTGCTCCAAGGGTTTTGTCCTTGTCAACTCCTTCAAGCGCAATACCATATATTGTAGGGAACATAAGGCTCATGAATGCCGATGTCGCAACAAGACAATAGAGGCCTCCCATACCGTCGATAAGGATTGTGCCAGCTGTAGTACACATAGCACAAATGGCAAATATCATCAGCAAACGACTGCCGTTGACATATTTCATAAGGAAGGTACTGATAAATCTACTACACAGGAACATACTCATAGCTACGATGTTATACTTCTGAGCAGTTGACTTGTCTATACCAAGACGGTCAGCATACTGAATAATGAAGGTCCAGCACATGATCTGTGCAGCCACATAGAACATCTGCGCAATAACACCCTCACGATAGCGTGGGTTTGCAGCAAGACGACGAAGTGAATCCATTGCCTTTGGCTCCTCGCTTTCCTCTTTCTTGTCTTTCTTCACGAAGAAAGCAATCACGACAAGAACAAATACAACGACACAGCCAAGCGCAACATAAGGATCGCGGATTACAGCAAGGTCGTGAAGACGGATTGCGTCTTTCGTTGCCTGATCGAGAGTAGAGAATCCAACCGCACGAACAGCCTCTGTATCACTTTCGAGAGAAGAGAGGATGACGTTGCTGGCAATAAACATTCCGCAGAGAGAACCCATAGGGTTGAATGCCTGCGCGAGATTAAGACGGCGAGTGGCATTCTCAGGAGCACCAAGCGAAAGGATATAAGGATTTGCCGTTGTCTCAAGGAAAGCAAGTCCAAATGTAAGCACATACAGAGAGATACAGAAGAAACTGAACATCTGGTATTCGGCTGCCGGAATAAACATGAATGCGCCTATGGCATAAAGAGCAAGACCAACAAGAATGCCAGCCTTATAACTGTATTTCTTGATGAAGAGAGCAGCAGGAATTGCCATTGTGGCATAACCGCCATAAAAGGCAAACTGGACCATAGACGCCTTGGATGCAGAAAGTTCCATTATTGTCTGGAATGCTGCCACCATCGGGTTAGTAATGTCGTTAGCGAATCCCCACAAAGAGAAGAGTGAGGTGACGAGAATGAACGTAACGAGATTCTTACGTTCAACGAGTTTAGCTTTTACTTCGTTCATTATTATGTTTTAGTTATTATTTCCGTTTAGGTATTGGTTATATCTGTCTGTCGCGATATTGCTGCGGAGTAACTCCTGTCTGCTTGCGGAACAGACGATTGAAGTATGAAGAATCATCATAACCTAAAGCATTTGCTATCGATTTGACAGACATTTCGGTAGTGACTATGAGAAGCTCTGCCTTCTCCATCTTCCTGAGTATTATATATTGGTTAGGTGTCTCACCTGTTTCCTTACGGAACATTCGCGTGAAATGATCCTTTGACATACAGGCCATATCTGCCAACTTGCTTATCTCTATACGACTACCGATATTATCCCTTATATAAGTGATAGCCTCGCTAATTCGACTATCCTTGACATGCGACTTCGGAGTAGCCAATGAGATAAAGCGTGACAGCAACAGGAATACTATGCCTCTTGACTCCATTTTTTCTCCCAAAGGACGTATGAGATTGCTATGAAGGTTTTGGGACAAGGTCTGGTGATTGTCGTATGTTGACGGATTAGACGCAGGCAAGGCACAATCAGGAAAGAGCTCACACATACGCTTGAAAAGATGCAAGTCGGCTGGTGTGGCTGGAATCTCCACAGGGTACTGCCATTCATCAAGCATGGATGTTGCCGCCTCCTCATATATATGAAGGTAATAGTGGGCAAAGACTCCCGTACATATATTCGTATGCTTGGTGAAAGCCGGAATGAAATAGAGATGCTCGGGAGTAAGGGTATGGACAACTCCATCTATGTCTATCTTAGCCTCACCTTCGGTCACATAATATAAACGCGCGAAAGGACTTCGTACGTTCTGCCAGTTCCAATCAGCATTGTGATATGCGTAACCGACATTCAGAGTGAAAATATGTAACTCATCTATGGAATTATGCATTGAGAAGATTTACCGTCTTAGTTATAATTGTTGATGCAAAGTAAATAAAAAAACGCGAATTATCCAAATTATTATCGGAAAAATGCTACTGCATATCACAAATTCTTACGTTTGCGTCGGTTTTATCCTATCTTTTGACGGAAAAATATATGGATATTATCGCAAATGTTTGTAACTTTGCACTCATAAAAATAACAAACAGTAAATAGTCAAATATTAAATATATCTATGCTCTACAACGAAATCGGAAAAACAGGAATGAAGGTTTCAGCTCTATCATTCGGAGCTTCTTCTCTTGGCGGAGTATTCCGCAACATCAACGAATCAGAAGCCATAAAAGCTGTATTTACTGCCGTGGAAGGTGGTATGAACTTCATCGATGTTTCTCCATATTATGGTCACTATAAGGCAGAAACCGTACTAGGAAAGGCTCTCAAGGAACTTCCACGCGATAAGTATTACCTTTCTACTAAGGTAGGGCGTTATGGCAAGGATGGCGTGAACACTTGGGATTATTCTGCCAAGCGCGTTACCGATAGCGTTTATGAGAGTATGGAGCGTCTGAACATCGAGTATATAGACCTTATAAATGTTCACGACATCGAATTTCAGGCTTCCTTTCCAGGAGGTTTGCAAAAGGTGGCAGAAGAAACTCTTCCTGCCCTCGTAGAACTGAAGAAGAAAGGCGTTGTAGGACATGTGGGAATCACAGACCTTCAGCCAGAGAACATCAAATGGGTGATTGAAAATGTGCCAGCCGGTACTGTAGAGTCAACCCTTTGTTTCTGTCACTATAGTCTCAACGACGAATTGCTCAACGAGTATTTCGATTTCTTTGAGCAGCATAATGTAGGTATCATCAACGCTTCACCTCTTTCTATGGGCTTGCTCTCTTCTCGTGGTGTTCCCGACTGGCATCCTGCTCCAAAGTCACTTGTAGAGGCTTGTCAGAAAGCGGTTCAACATTGTACGGCAAAAGGCTATCCTATCGAGAAGCTCGCCATTCAATACGCTATCAGCAATCCACGTATCGCCACTACCCTATTCTCTTCAGCAAATCCCGACAACGTAAAGAAGAACATCGAGTATGCTGAGGCTCCTATTGACTGGAATCTCGTGAAAGAGGTTCAGGACATCATCGGAGATCAGATGAGGGTTAGGTGGAAGAACTCATAGTTAGAATAATGTTGAAAGTAGAGAGATAAAATATAAGTAAAGATGCAAATCATTGATGCTCACAGCCATTTGTGGCTTAATCAGAATACGGTGGTTGATGGTCAGCCAATACGTTCGTTGGAAAGCAATCCTTCCCGCTCGGAGTTTTTCGGCGAAGAGAGGCAGATGCTTCCTCCTTTTATGATCGATGGTCGTAATACCGCTGAGGTATTCCTTTCAAACATGGATTATGCTCAAGTTGGTGCGGCTGTGGTCGTTCAGGAGATTATCGACGGCAATCAGAATGACTACCTCGCTATAGTTCAGAATCAGTATCCTGACAGATTCTTCTGCATGGGTATGCTGACAGACATCAACGCAAGGGAAGACCTTGCCCAACAGGTGAATGCTTTGAGCAAGACTTTCCGTGGTATCGCAATCCCAGGTCACAGAATCAAAGGCTCGCTTATTGAACGTATGCCCTTGTTCAAGGCTATGGAAGAGCAGAAGATGATACTCTCCATGTGTCTTGCTGACGATGAGAAGCAGATAGCAGAAATGGCAGAGGTGATAAAAGAATGTCCGGAACTGAAGGTTGCTATCGGGCATTTCGGCATGGTTACTACGCCTTCTTTCCGTAGTCAGGTGAAACTAGCTAATTGTGGAAAGAACGTAATGGTAGAATCTGGCGGTATAACCTGGCTCTATAATGAGGAGTTCTATCCATTCCCTTCTGCCGTAAAGTCTATTCGCGAGGCTGCAGATCTCGTAGGTATGGACAAGTTGATGTGGGGTTCCGATTATCCTCGCACTATGACAGCCATCACCTATCGTATGTCTTACGATTTCATTCTCAAGACAAAAGAGATTAGTGAGGAGGAAAAGACCGCATTCCTTGGTGGTAATGCCAAGACATTCTACGGTTTTGGCGAATTGCCGGAACTACCTTATATAAAGAATATGTCAGAGTAAGTGAAAGGTTGAAAGAATATATAGTTTAAAGGTTTTAAGTTAAAGAGTTAAATAAAAGATGAAAGCAATTCAGATTTCACACAATCAGGAACTGCAGATAATCGACTTGGAGGCCCCACAACAGCCACAGGCTGGTGAGGTTCTCCTCAAGTTGGTTTATGTAGGATTCTGCGGATCAGACATCAACACATTCATGGGCAGAAACACCATGGCTCTTAATCCTGTGATTCCTGGTCATGAGGTAGGTGCCGTTATTGAGGCTGTTGGTTCTGGCGTTCCTGAGAATCTAAAGCCTGGAATGGTGGTTACTTGCAATCCTTACACAAATTGCGGTAAGTGTGCTTCTTGCCGTAATGGCAGGGTGAATGCTTGTCAACACAACGAAACCCTTGGCGTTCAGCGTAATGGCGCTATGCGTGAGTTCATCACCTTGCCTTGGCAGAAGATTATCCCAGCTGGTAACCTTGATCCTAAGACATGTGCCCTTATAGAGCCTATGTCAGTAGGTTTCCACGCAGTAGATCGCGGTCAGGTAACTGATATTGACGTTGTTGTGGTTATCGGTTGTGGTATGGTTGGTATGGGTGCTATCGTCCGCGCGGTAACTCGTGGCGCTACAGTTATAGCTGCTGATATTGACGATGAGAAACTTGCTCTCGCCAAGGAAATGGGAGCTGCATACGCCATCAACACTATGACAGAGGATGTTCATGAGCGTCTTCAGGAGATAACCAACGGTTTTGGTCCTGACGTTATTATCGAGGCTGTAGGTAGTCCTATAACATACAATCTCGCAGTAAACGAGGTTGCTTTCACAGGTCGTGTGGTTTGTATCGGCTATGCAAAGTCTGAGGTTAGCTTCCAGACAAAGTATTTCGTACAGAAGGAGCTCGATATCCGAGGCTCTCGTAATGCCAATCCAAGCGACTTCCGTGCTGTTATTCGCTATTTGGAGCGCGGAACATGCCCAACGGAGAAACTCATAACAAAGGTTGTGAAACCAGAGGAATGTCTTGAAACCATGCAATGGTGGAGCAAGAATCCTGGTAAGGTTTTCCGCATCCTCGTTGAAATGTAATATATTTCTACAAATTCAAGCGCAAGTACAAAGAGGATACGAACAACTGCCTCTGCGGCTTTGCGCTATAAAACACTAAGAATCACCCCAAATGAGGTGATTCTTTTGTTTAGTAGTAAGTCCTATGCAAGTCCGTTGTAAATCCGTTATAAGTCCGTTGATCCTATAGTCCTAGGAGCGGTCTCAGAGCGAAGGCACAACGAAGGCATAGCGAAGGCACAACGGCATTTCTGCCCCTACAGTAACAAGTAACAGTTAACAATAAGGATTTTAGTTAGGAAAACAGGAGTTTGTAGTATTCTGCCTTCTTTTCAAGTTTCATGGGATATGCTCGTGAACTACTTGGCATTCTCCACCAAAGACCTGTCCATAAATCAGAATTAATGCTAACGTTCTCCCCAACCTTCGGGACTTTCACATCTATGCCCTTGCTATTGAAATAGGTACAAATCTCTTCGCTTGCCTTTCCGCCAGTAGTAACCACAACCGAACAAGAAGGCATTTGACGCAACAAAGCAAAGACATCCGTAGGCTCTAGAATATCAAGGAAGTTGTCGTCAGCATTATCCTTTAAGCGACAAACTTTTCTTGCTGTATCAAAAAACGCCATTCCCTTTTCTTCGCAGAAAGGCATAATACGCTCTTTGTCAAAGCGTTTCTCCCCTTTTATCTCAAAATAGTTCTTATCATCAAAATGTATAAGCCCTTGGATTCTCCAGAAATCGTTTATCCAATTAGGATAGAACCAATCCATGCTCCATCGGGTTTGCGGTGGAGGGAAACTGCCAAGAAACAGCATTTTTGCATTCTTTGGCAAAAAAGGTTGTAACGGATGTTCTTCTATTGTCATATATTCAATAAACGAAAAATACGGATTTTTCTTGTATAATCGAAAGATTAGTTGTAACTTTGCACTCAAGAAACACAATACGTATTATGGAAATTGTTTACATCATCATAGGATTGGTTGTCGGATGCATAATCGGGTATCTCATTGCAAAAAACAAAAGCAATGAGATTGTGGCTGCACGTGATGTGGAGAAAACAAAGGCAGAGGGACTTACGCTCCAGTTGGATGATGTGAGGAAACAACAATCTGCACAGATTTCAGAACTCAAAAGTCAGTATGACAAACAGATAGAGAGCATCAAAGACCAGAATGTCATTCAGATAAATGAACTGAAAGAGCAGCATTCCATGCAGATTGAACAGCTCAAGCAACAACAGGCTAACCAGATAGAACAGCTCAAACAACAGTATTACAATCAGATAGAGCAACTTAAGCAACAGCATAAAATTCAGCAAGAGCAGCAGATGGCTCTTCTGAAAGAACAGATAAATACTACTTCTGAGAAAATACTCAAAGAGCGTTCTGAACAGCTTTCACAACAGAACAAGGAGCAGCTTAGCGCAATTCTCAATCCTCTGAAAGAAGGCATCTCGCAAATGAAAGAAGCTGTAGAGAAGAGCGGCCGCGAACACTCAGAGACAATGGTGCGACTTGATGCGACTATCAAAACTAGTATTCAGCAGAGCAAAGAGGCTGGTGAGCGTGCAGACAAACTCGCCCAGGCACTCACAGGCGAGAATAAGACGCAAGGAAACTTCGGAGAACTTCGTCTGAAGCAGCTTCTCGAGGATATGGGACTTGAAGAAGGACTGCAATTCGAAGAGCAGACAACAATGAAGGATTCTGCTGGGCGTACCATCTATGATGAGGAAGAAGGCAAACGCATGATTCCAGATGTGATTCTGCATTTCCCAGACGAGCGTGATGTAATCATCGACTCAAAAATGTCGTTCAAGGCTTTTGAAGACTATCATAATGCAGAAACAGATGAACAGCGTCAGGATGCCCTTATGCGACATATTGCATCTGTAAGGCAGCATGTAATGGAGCTTTCGCGCAAGAATTACAACGCATATATAAAAGAAGGTAGAGGCAAGCTTGATTTCGTCCTTATGTATGTATTCTCCGAGAGTGCGCTTCAGTTGGCTCTCACGAATGCCCCTACCCTATGGAGAGAGGCATACGACAAGGGGGTAATCATCACAGGCAGTCAGAATCTATACTCATTGCTTCGCGTTCTTGAGATGACTTGGAAACAGGTTCGGCAGATTGAGAATCAGGAAGAGATGATGAAGACCGCCAATATGCTTGTGGATAGAGTGCAAAGCTTCTATGAGCGTTTTCTTGATGTTGAAAAACAACTGAACAAGACACAAGAAGCATTTACAGAACTTAAAAACATAAGCAGCCCTTCAGGAAAGAGTATAGAAGTTGCAGCTAAGAAACTGATAAAGTTCGGTGCACAGGAAAACCCCAAACGGAAGTATAAACTGAAGAAATCAGACGAAGAATTACTTCTTACTGAGGATTCTTCAGAAAATGAATAGAAAAAAATACGGTCTTGGTATTGGATATTCCGAGGATTTTTAGTAATTTTGCAAGCGGAAAAATTGAACTCCTTATTTAGATAATAAAAATGGCTGGATTTTTTGGTGCCATAGGCACATCACGCTGTACTACTGATGTGTTCTACGGAACAGACTACAACTCCCACCTTGGCACACGTCGCGGTGGTTTGGCAACATTCTCAGAAGAGAAAGGTTTCAAACGCAGTATCCATCATCTGGAAAATACGTATTTCCGCACCAAGTTCGAGAAAGAGCTTGATGAATTTGATGGTAACTCCGGTATAGGTATCATCAGCGACACGGATGCCCAGCCACTTCTTTTCAATTCCCACCTTGGTCGATTTGCAATCTGTACTGTAGCAAAAATCAATAATATGGAGCAGATTGCAGATACTCTTCTCGAACAGAACATGCACCTCTCCGAGTTCTCTTCTGGCAAGATTAACCAGACAGAACTTGTTGGTCTTCTTATCGTTAAGGGAAAGAATTTCGTTGACGGTATAGAGAATGTCTTCCGTGAGGTAAAGGGATCATGCACTATGCTTCTTCTCACAGAGAACGGCATTATTGCTGCACGTGACTCATGGGGACGCACACCTATTATTATAGGTAAGAAAGATGGCGCTTGGGCTGTTTCTTCAGAATCTACAGCCTTCCCTAATCTTGGATATGAGACAGAGCGTTTCCTCGGTCCTGGCGAGATTGTACGAATCACAGCCAACGGCATAGAGCAGTTGCGTAAGCCTAACAAGAAAATGCAGATTTGCTCTTTCCTATGGGTTTACTATGGTTTCCCGACTTCTGACTACGAACATCGTAATACAGAGGATGTGCGTAATGCAACAGGCTTTGCGATGGGTAAAGAGGATGACACACAGGTGGATTGCGCATGTGGTATTCCAGATTCCGGTATTGGTATGGCTATAGGTTATGCCGCAGGTCACGGATGTCCTTATATGCGTGCTATCAGCAAATATACTCCAACTTGGCCTCGTTCATTCACACCTTCCAATCAAAGTATGCGTAACCTCGTGGCTAAGATGAAACTCATCCAGAACAAATCTGTACTCAAGGACAAGAAAGTTCTTTTCTGTGATGACAGTATCGTTCGTGGTACTCAGCTCAGAGACAACACCAAGTGTCTTTTTGAGTCAGGCGCCAAGGAAGTTCATATGCGTATCGCATGTCCTCCATTGGTTTACGGCTGTCAGTTCATCAACTTCACGTCCTCTAAAAGCGAGATGGAATTGATAACTCGTCGTATTATCGCAGAACTCGAAGGTGAAGAAAAAGCGCAAGATCCAGAAATTCTAAAAATCTATGCAACAACCGACTCTCCTCAGTATAAGAAGATGGTTAGTATCATCCAAGAGCGTTTCGGACTTACCTCTTTGAAATTCACAAAGTTAGAAACTTTAATAAAAGCCATTGGACTTCCAAAGGAAATGGTCTGCACACATTGTTTTGATGGTAGTAGCCAATATACCCTTGAGGAAACAAATCTCGATAATGAATAAACAATTCTGATATACAAAAAGAGCGAACAAATTAATTGTTCGCTCTTTTTCATTCAAGGTGGAGCTGGAGGGATTCGAACCCTCGTCCAAACGGGGAAACCATACGCTTTCTACATGCTTATCTTGGCCTTCATTTTCGTGCAACAGCAAGACCCAAGCCACCAACTGTTGCCTTATTCTCTAAAGTTTCATCACCGACACGAGACAAGCCGTTGACTATTCCTGATATTATTGCACCGCATTGGCCAGTCAGCCTCAAGAATCGGGCTCTGAGCGATGTCCCGTTCCCTCGCCAAGCAAGGGAATAAAGCTAATCTACTATACTTCGATTAAGCAGCGAGAGCGTAGTTGTTTTCGCCAATTAAATTGTTGACCGAAGTGATTATAGAGTTCACAGCCGTTACTCTGCATGCTTACGTACCATCTCATCCCGCTGTCAAATCCAGTCAGCCCCGAATAGAATCGGAGATAAAGCCCCAATGGTACACATAAACGTTGCAAAGGTACATATTTTTCATGACATTTACAAACTTTTCCGTAAAAATTGCCAATATCATTCTTATAATATCATCTATACATGAATTTCAAGGCCCATTATTTGCACATATTAGTTTTTTTTATTAATTTTGCCACCTAAGAAATATTGAATTATGAAAAAATACCTTTTGATACTATTATTCGGAGTGCTCATGGTTTCATGCGGCACACCTCAAGATATTGCATATTTCCAAGATCGTCAACCTGGTACATCTGCTCCGGCAATAATCAGGAACTCGACACCGTTCAAGGTTCGTCCTGGTGATCGTGTGAGTATATATGTCAAGTCACGTAACGAGAAATTGTCACAGCAGTTTAATATGTATAGTGGCAATAACATGAGTAATTTGGGCTTAAGCAATGGCCAAAGCGGATATTTAGTTGACGAAAATGGAGAGATTGATTTCCCTGTACTTGGAAAGCTAAAACTCGAAGGTCTAGACCGTAAGGAAATTACAGATACCCTCACCAACATCCTCCGCAATAGCAAACTCGTAGATGACGCCATCGTAAAAGTTGAATACACAGGTCTATATGTAACCATTCTTGGAGAAGGTGGGGGCAAACGCATCAACATAGACAAGGATCGCCTTACATTCTTTGAACTCCTTGCTCTAATGGGCGACCTTAACATCGACGCTCTTCGTAAGAATATCCTAGTAATACGTGAAGAAGATGGAGTTCGCAGTCAATATGAGATTGACCTTACCAAGATGCAAAACGTCTATGACTCTCCAGCATACTATGTTCATCAGAATGATATCGTATATATAGAGCCAAACGACAAGACCAAGCGCAATTCTACAGTTAATGGAAATCTTTTCCAGACATGGGGATTCTGGACTGGACTTACCGGTCTTGGTATGACCATATACTCTATCATAAACCTATTTGCTAAGTAAACTATGAATAAAGTTCAGAATAAAGCGAGACAAATGCTCAATGAGCAGGATGGAGGTAGCAGTTTTGATTTCTCTGCCATTCCTGGCTTGTGTATCAGTAACTGGTTTTGGTTCGTCCTCTGTGTTACCATCACATGCTCTGCAGCATTTATATACCTACGAATTACACAGCCAATATATGTTCGTAGTGCTTCACTCGTTGTTAAAGACGCCAAAGAGAGTGAAGCTATGGACAACGTCTTTACAAAGTTCAGGAATGGAAAGAGCATAATGCCAAACACTTCACTGAACAATGAAATTATTGCCTTCCGTAAGCCAGATCTTATGGAAAAAGTGGTTAAGCAATTGAATCTTAGCACAAGATATGAAGTTCAAGGACATTTGCGCAATACAGCGCTTTATGGTTCAAGCCTTCCTCTTGTCGCAAAATTTTCTTCGGACAAAATCAACACGGAATTTGACGTTGAAATCAAAAATGACAAAGAAATTATTTTGAGATGGGATAAAGAGCATAGCAGAGGACATGGCAGACTCAAATATAAAGGAGAATTCAACAAGCCATTCAAAACGCCTTTCGGATATATAACAATTATCCCTTCAAAAGTATTCCAATGGCGTTCAAACGACCACATAACCGTAATAAAAACTACGGTAAATGCTGCAACACAATATTATCTCAGGAATCTGTATGTTGCCAACACAGACGAAAGATCGTCTGTCATTGACCTTTCTCTTACTGATGTAAACATTGAACGAGCCGATACAGTTCTCAACACACTAATCGCCGTTTATAACAAGCAATGGATAGAAGACCGCAACAAAGTCATAAATTCCACAAACCAATTCATTAAGGAACGTCTTGTTAGTTTAGAGAAAGAGCTTGATAATGTTGAGGATGAGATGAGTAGCTACCAAATATCAAATCACACCCTCAATCTTGCCGATGAAGGTCAACGCTACATGCAACGCTCATACAATTATGATGACCAAGGATTGTCATATGAAAACGAGCTTGCTCTCACCCAATCTTTCCGCAACTATATAAACAAGATAAAAGGCTATGACCATCCCCTTCCACTTAGTGCAGGTATAAACAACCCTGCACTTCAGTTGCAAGTAAATGAATATAACGCCCTTGTACTTGAGCGTAGTAACCTTATTTCTGCTTCCTCTGAATCAAATCCTATGGTTAGTGATATCATGAAACAGATGGAAGTACAACGCCGAGGTATAATAGCAACACTCGACACACATCTAAACATGCTTAAAACACAGGTTCAGATGCTTCTAACAAATAACCAACGCAATAATAAAGAAATAGACAAAACCCCTTCAAAGGCTAAAAAATATGCAGAAATTGAGCGTCGTCGCAAGATAAAGGAACAACTATACACATATCTTTTGCAAACTCGTGAGCAGAACAACCTGAACCAAGCATTTGATGCATACAACACACGTATCCTTCAGCGCTCAAGCGGTTCCAGTCAGCAGGCATATCCAAACAATAGAAAGGTTTGGTTGATTGCTCTCGGAATTGGCCTTGGTTTCCCATTCCTTGTCATTGTACTTCGTGAGTTCTTAAATACCAAGGTTCGTGGACGCAAAGATATAGAGAAACTCCCTATTCCTTTTGTCGGTGAGCTTCCACAACTGGAATTCCCTGACGAAGAGAGTACATCATACGTTAAAACCGTTTCGGAAAAAATAAAGAACCTCAAACGAAACAGTAGCGTAAATCACAAAAAACGAGTAAAGTCAAAGGCCCATATTGTGGTAAAACAGGGAAGCCGTAACATCATCAATGAGGCTTTCCGCGTGCTTCGTACAAATGTCGAGTTCATGATTGGACAGAACAAGGATCTCAAAGTTATCATGACCACTTCTGCGAATCCTGGTTCTGGTAAGACATTTATAAGCTACAACCTTGCAAAATGTATGTCACTCAAGGGCAAGAAAGTGTGTGCCATAGACCTTGACCTTCGTCGTCGCTCTCTTTCTGATTATGTCGGTAAACCAGATCAAGGAGTATCAGACTATATCAACGGAGCCGTATCCGACTGGCATGATGTACTTATTCCAGGTGAAGGATCAGATACATTCTTCATTCTTCCTGCCGGCACCTTGCCTCCAAACCCAGCAGAGATTATCAGCTATGATCGTTTCACAGAACTTATCAACGAGATTCGTGAAGAGTTCGACTACGTGTTCTTTGACTGCCCACCTGTTGAAATTGTAGCGGACACAAGTATTCTTGCGAAACATGCAGACATCTCACTCTTCGTTATCCGTGTAGGTCTTATGGAACTTGACTTCCTACCTATCATCGAAGAGTATTACGATGATCAGCGTTTCAACAACATGGGTGTCATCCTTAATGGTACTCTTACGGCAAATTCACGCTATGGCTATCGTCGCTATGGCTACCGCTATGGTTATGGCTACGGCTATGGCTACGGTGGTTACGGCTACTATGGTAGTGGATATTCAGAAGGATATAGTAGTAAGGATTTCTAAATTATGTGGCCTTTCTCAAGCAAATATAATCTGCAGCAATCAGGAGTGTTCGATGGATGGACTGACCGTCATTCACATATTCTTCCTGGTGTGGATGATGGAATCCAATCCATTAAAGAGTCTCTTGCAATACTCTCGATGTATGAACAAATGGGAGTAAAGAAGGTGTGGCTAACACCTCATATCATGGAAGACTGCCCCAACACTCCAGAAAAAATAAAAAAACGTTTTGAAGAACTGGAATCTGCATATCAAGGCAACATAGAAATTGCGCTATCTGCCGAGAATATGATGGATGGACTTTTCATAAAGAGATTGGAACAAGGTATTCTCATGCCATATGGTGACAACAAAAACGAACTGCTCATAGAGACATCATATGTTCAACCCCCAATGGGTATGGAAGGCATTCTCAGGGATATGCAAAAAGCAGGTCTAACCCCCGTCCTTGCACATCCGGAACGATACCTATACATGGATGCAGAAAAATATGAAAGCATAAAGGAAATGGGAGTAAAGTTCCAGTTGAATATTACATCTCTAATTGGGGCGTATGGAAAACAAGTAAAGGAACGAGCAGAATACCTTCTTAATGAAGGTTACTATAACTATAGCGGTTCCGATTCCCATTCATTTCACGCTACCAAACGGGCTTTTGAGCATAAAAGTCTCAAAAAGAACATCGTTAGTGCGATTCGCACCAACCTCTAAACACTAATCGCAAAATCAAACCAACAAACACTATGAAAATAGTTTATTTTCACGGTTTCGGGTCTTCTGGCGCAAGTGGAACAGTAGAAATTCTGCGAAGAATACTTCCCAATGACGAAATCATTGCACCAGACATTCCTATAGAACCTCTTGAAGCCCTTCCATACCTAAAGGAATATTGCGAAGAACAACAACCCGATCTCATCATAGGTACAAGTATGGGAGGCATGTATGCCCACCAGATGAAAGGCTTCAAACGCATTTGTGTAAATCCAGCTCTCAACATGTCAACAGGAGTAGGGTTAAAGACTGGTGTTCACAAGTTCTTCAACCGCCGTAAGGATAACCAGAAAGAATTTAAGGTCACGAGAGAACTCATACAGCATCATAACCAGATAGAACGACAGCAATTCAAAGACATTACAGATGATGACCGTGAGAAATGTTATGGACTATTTGGTATAAATGATCCTGTAGTCAAGACATACGATCTCTTTCATAAGCACTACCCAAATGCTCAACGCTTTGAAGGCGAGCATCGTCTCAACGAAAAGGTTCTTCGCAAAGTTGTTCTGCCATTAATCGAAAAGTTACGTTCATGAACTTCCAACAGATAATAGATCATTACTATGTTCCCGGCAAACTTCGCGACATACTAATGGTACATAGTAGAATGGTAGCAGATAAGGCAATCAAAGTCTGCAAGAATCCAGATCTGATACCTTTCATCGAGGCTGCAGCCATGCTTCATGATATTGGTATCATACGATGTGATGCTGCAGGAATAGAGTGTTATGGCACAGAACCATATATCTGTCATGGACGAATAGGAGCACAGATGTTGCGAGAGGATGCTCATCTGTTCGGATTATCACAAGAAGAAATAGAGCCTTACGCACGTGTCTGCGAACGTCATACCGGTGCAGGACTTACCAAACAGCAGATTATCTCTCAATCCCTTCCCCTTCCACATGAGGATTTTCTTCCAGAAACCTTAGAAGAACAAATCATCTGCTATGCAGACAAGTTCTTCTCAAAGACACATCCCGAAATTGAAAAGTCATACGAGCAAGCCTTGAAAAGCATAGAAAAGTTCGGAGAAGAAGGGGCTGAGCGATTCAAAAAATGGCATAAGGAATTCAATGTATAACCAAGCCCTCCCCAAAAGGAATAAAAAGCAATTAAATAAATGCCGCTTATGGTCGTTCCATAAGCGGCATTACTATATATCATCCTTCCCTTTTAGGAAGTATTGGTTAGGCTTTTATAATACCTAACTCCACAAATATTCCTTTAAGAATCTCAACAGAACGATCTACCTGTTCCTTTGTATGAGTTGCCATCAAAGCATATCTTACCAAGGTATCAGATGGAGCACATGCAGGTGGAACTACAGGATTGATGAATACGCCACGCTCAAAAGCCATTGCTGTAACAGCAAATGTCTTCTCCATATCACGGATGTAAAGTGGAATAATTGGCGACTCAGTATCACCAATCTCAAATCCTTCTTCCTTGAAGCGGCTAAGCGCATAGTTAGTTACATCCCAAAGAGCCTTAATACGCTGTGGTTCACTCTTAATGATATCAAGAGCACACTTAGCAGCAGCAGTAGCAGCAGGTGTGTTTGATGCAGAGAACATATAAGTACGAGCGGAATGACGCAAGTAATTGATTGTATCCCAGTCACCAGCGATGAAACCACCGATAGAAGCAAGTGACTTTGAGAATGTTCCCATAATCAGATCCACCTCATCGGTCAAACCGAAATGGTCACATACGCCACGTCCCTGCTTACCAAATACACCAAGACCATGTGCCTCATCAACCATGATAGAGCAGTTGTACTTCTTCTTCAGTTCCACAATCTCAGGCAATTTACAAAGATCGCCCTCCATAGAGAATACACCATCAACAACGATGAGTTTGATAGCTTCATAAGGAAGAGTCTTAAGAATACGCTCAAGATCCTCCATATCGTTATGCTTGAACTTCAACTGATGAGCGAAGCTAAGACGACGACCATCAACAATACTTGCATGATCACGGTCATCACAAAGAATATAGTCCTCACGACCACCAATCGCAGCAATAACGCCTGAGTTTACAGTGAAACCAGTAGAGAAGCACAAAGCCTCTTCTTTACCAACAAACTCAGCAAGTTCCTTTTCCAGATTAACATGGATATCAAGTGTACCATTCAGGAAACGACTGCCCGCACAACCTGTGCCATATTTATCGGTTGCAGCCTTAGCAGCATCAATAATGCGCTGATCACCAACAAGTCCTGTGTAGGCGTTTGAGCCAAACATCAATACATGATGATCGCCCATTTCCACTTCAGTACCCTGCTTGCCTGTGATACAGCGGAAATAAGGATACAATCCTTTTTCCTGCAACTTCTGCGGCAAACGATAATTTTTGTACTTTTCTTGTAACTGTCCCATTATAATATAATGTATTTTTTATCTTCTTACAGCGAACCGACAACACATAGTTATCCATTCAGCATGCAAAGATACAAAAAAATTGCCTAATATGGCACAATTATGTCAATAAAAATCTCTTTTTCGTTAAAATTTCATGATAACATCTACAAATATATGCTTTTTTTTATAATTTTGTATTCAAATTCATTTAATCGTGCAAAAGATAGTTTTCATCATAAACCCAATATCTGGTACTGCAAGTAAAAAATCGATGCCGACTCTTATTGATAAGTACATCGACAAGAACCGCTTTGATGTTGAAATAAAGTTTACTGAATATGCAGGTCATGCGTCTGTTCTCGCCAAAGAAGCAAGAGAGGCGGGAATAGATGTTGTGGTAGCTGTGGGCGGCGACGGAACCATAAACGAAGTAGCACGTGCCCTTACCCAAAGCAAGACAGCCCTCGGCATTATCCCATGCGGCTCTGGCAATGGCCTTGCACGCCATCTGATGCTGCCACTCAACACAAAAGGAGCACTTGAGGTTATCAACAACTGTGAAATCCACGATCTTGACTATGGTATCATTAATGGTCATCCATTCTTCTGCACCTGCGGAATGGGCTTCGACGCATTCATAAGCGCGAAATTCGCTGAAGCAGGCAAGCGTGGTCCTATCACCTATGCGGAAAACATTCTGAAGGAAGGACTGAGCTACAAACCTGAGACATACACCATTACGCTCGATGATGCAGAGATAAGCTACAAGGCATTCCTCGTATCATGCGCCAATGCCTCACAATACGGAAATGATGCATATATCGCACCACAGGCAAGCATGAAGGACGGACTTATCGACGTTGTCATCATCGAACCTTTCGACATCATCGAGGCTCCAAGCATCAGTCTTGAGATGTTCAACAAAACCCTTGACAAGAACTCCAAGATAAAATACTTCAAGACTCGCAAGCTACATATCCACCGTGAACAACCAGGAGTTATTCACTACGATGGCGATCCAATAGAAGCACCTGCAGACCTCGACATTGAGCTTGTACACCAAGGCATACGCATCGTTGTCAACCCAAATGCAGACAAACGTCGTCGTCGCCCTAACAGGGTACAGAGTGCTTTTAGCAATTTCTTCAACGAGTTACAAAACGTGAAGAATGGTATGGAACACCTTACATCAGAAATGGGACAGCAGGTTGGTAATCCTGTACGACATGCGAAGGCCGTAAGCGAGTATATTCAAAGCAAGCTGAAATAGTACAACATAAACTCTGCGATAGCAATAAAAAATGCTATCTATATATCCAATGAAACTCCGTTGATCCTTCGCTCTTCCTTCGCTCATCCTCCGTACCAAACTCGGTGAAACTCTTATTCAGAATGGTATTTTCACCGACTTTGCACCGACTTTGCACCGACTTTGGTACGGACCTACAACGGAATTACAACGGAACCATATCGGATTTATTGGCTATATATATTGTTGCTGTCTCAATCTATAAAAAATAGAGGTCCAATTCAAAAGTAAATTGAATTGGATCTCTATTGTATTTGTTCAGAAATGATCTAGAACGAATCTTATTGCTGGGCAAATCTCTTTGCCTGCTCTGCAATAAGTTCCTTGTCATCGAAATAGTCAATACGCATAGCGTGACGAACCTCAGCAAGAGTCTGAGCGCCAACCTTACGTGCCTCTTCTGTTCCACGACGCAGAATCTCATAAACGCCAGGAATATCCTTCTCATATTCCTTACGACGCTGACGGATTGGCTCAAGACGGTCGTTGAGCACATTCAAAAGGAACTTCTTGCAAGTACCGTCGCCAAGACCTCCCTTGATGTAATGAGCCTTCATTTCGTCAAGGTTCTTATAATCAGGAAGGAACTTCTCAAAGTCACTATCCTCACAGAATGCATCAAGATATACAAAAACTGTATTCTGATAGCTCTGCTCATTTCCATCAGCATCTGTATAAGTTCCCTGAAGATGACCAGGATCCTCGATATTCAAGTGAAGAGGATCTGTGAACATAGAGTTCACCTTCTTCTTCAATTCCTTTGGAGTATCAGAAAGATATATGCAGTTACCAAGCGACTTTGACATTTTTGCCTTTCCGTCGGTTCCTGGCAAACGGAGACAAGCTGCATTATCAGGAAGAAGAATCTTTGGCTCAACAAGAGTTTCACCATATATATTATTGAAACGGCGTACAATCTCGTTGGTCTGCTCAAGCATAGGTTTCTGATCCTCACCTACAGGTACTGTTGTAGCTTTGAAAAGAGTAATATCTGCAGCTTGCGAGATAGGATAGCAGAAGAAACCTGTTGGTGTGCCACCTTCAAACTTACGCATTTCAAGTTCGGTCTTTACGGTTGGGTTACGCTGAAGACGCTGAACGCTCACAAGATTCATATAATAGAATGTCAGCTCTGTAAGCTCAGGAACTGCACTCTGAATGAAAAGATTGCATTTATTTGGATCAAGACCAGCTGACAGATAGTCAAGAGCCACCTCTATGACATTCTGGCGAATCTTCTCTGGATTATCAGCATTATCAGTAAGAGCCTGTGCATCGGCAATCATAATGAATATCTTATCGTACTCACCAGAGTTCTGTAGTTCTACACGACGACGAAGTGAACCAACATAGTGACCAATATGCAACTTACCAGTTGGACGGTCACCTGTAAGAATTATTTTTTCCATTTATCTTTATTATTCAATTTCAATTTTCTGGTGCAAAGTTTAAATTTGCGAGCGCAAAGTTACTAAAAAAAAACGATTTCCTCAGCCTTTCATTCCTTAAATATCCAAAAAATCGTTAATAAAGCAACATTTCCCCCGCCGAATATGAAATATATTAAAAAAAAGTTGTACTTTTGTACCCGATTTCAGAAAATCAAGCCGATATGGCTCAGTTGGTAGAGCAACGCATTCGTAATGCGTGGGTCACGAGTTCGAGTCTCGTTATCGGCTCCATAAACAAAAAAATGATAACTTTTCGAGTTATCATTTTTCTATATCTTAATGCGGTAATAGCTCAGTTGGTAGAGCAGCGGCTTCCCAAGCCGCAGGTCACGAGTTCGAGCCTCGCTTACCGCTCATTTTTCGCGGTAAGAATCTCTCACTCGCGCCCAAGGTCAGAGTTATTCGGCAAAGCCTCATCAAGCTTCGCAAGTCGAGCCTCGCTTACCGCTCAAATTTAACTTTTCTCCAATAATTTCTCACCCAAGATGCCCTAATACAAAGATAAGGTACCCAAAGGCATTCAGAAGGGTAACTCCAGAAAAGTTTCATTCCTCTTTTTATTGTAGTAAGATTTCCCTCCACTTTTGAGGCAAATGTCTCTTTGCCGTCATCATCCACCTTCAATTTTGCATGCTCATCAGAAGATTGCCCGAAATTACCACCTAAAAGAACCTCGTTTAGCAATTCTCGACCATATTTCTCTGAAACTTTACAAAGCAGGTATTCATCCTTCATTACAAAGACTTCTTTCATAATCCACATTACAGCAGAGGTTATTCTCTTCATCCCCAGAGTCTCCATTTCCTTCATCACAGCCTTTGAATCTGAAAGTTTTCCTTTAGGTTCTAAAGACATATGATCATAAAAACTCTTCAATACAAAATAATAATCTATCAACTGCCTAAAGCCTACACCTTCCAGAAGAACATGTCTGAATATATGCGACATCTGGAAAATTAGATTAAAACCAGCCGTAGGTATATTAAAACCATCGTCTGTCTGCTTAATACAATCACTATGCTTTGCCCAAAAACGACGCATTTTATAATCTGTAAATGGATTTATTGCAAATGAAGGAACGAAATGCACTTCGACAGGAGTCTTGGGCAATATTCCACATTCCGCATGATGTACAGCAACATCCAATTGTTTGCCAGAAATCTTCCACAATATCCCGACAAGTTTTTTCTTGTCATATAGGCTTTGTCGGCCCTTCTCCCATACCCACAAGTCTATGTCACCAGGAGTTCTTAGTCCTCTCAATCCTTTCGGATATAAATATGTATTGCTTTGTCCTTTAAGAACACAACTCTCATAATTGCCTTTGGCAAAAAAAGATGTGACATATTTACATTCTTGCGTAACCTGCTTGTTTCTCTCTTCCAAGCGCATCGCCTTTACCGCCCATTGTCTTCTTCTTAACAATGGAGGTTGTTGCTCTATAGGCAATAGTTTAAGTGCGAAGAAGCACACGCCTACAAGTGCTTGCTTCTTCGCCATATCATAGAGAAGTTCCCATTCCTCTGCATTAGGACATACAGATAACTTATCTCTATTCCCTAATGCCACTTGCAATAATTCTATGAAAAATTTCTCAACTTTCATACAATCACTCTCTCCCAAACACTAAAGCCTAAACCATCTCCTGATAAATCCTATCTAACTTCTCAAAGACCTTAGTACTTGTAAAGCTATTAGTAATCACTTGAACACCATTCTCTGACAGACGATTATACAAATCCTTATCCTCAATAAGCCTTATCATCTGTTTGGCAAGGTTATCAGAATCCTCAAAATCAAAGAACAAAATCGACTCATCATCTGTCAAGAACTCAGGCAGACAACCAACTGGTGTTGAGATAACAGGAACACCAATAGAAAGGCATTCCAATACTGCCATCGGAAGTCCTTCCTTTCTACTAGTCATACAATATGCATATGCGTTGTCAAAGTATCTATCACGTTCCTTACCTTCAACCCATCCAGGCAGATCCACATTGTCCCCTACTCCATTCTCGGCTATGAAAGCCTTGACTTCCTCCACATTTCCAACCCCACACATTACGAGTCGCCAATCTGGATACTTTTTCACGACTTGTGCAAAAGCCTTTAACAAAATGTCATATCCTTTGTTGATATTGAAGAAAGCCGCAAACAGGAAATACTTGGAAGTTTCAGCATTATCACGTTTTGGGGCATTATTTTCCGGCACAGGGTTATAAAGAAATTCCACACTTGTCTTGACATTCATCTCATTAATAAGGAATTGTTGCCAAGTCTTACCCAAAACAATAACCTTATCCGAATGAGCCATAACCCAGTTGAATATCTTGCTATCCTTATAATCCCTCATCTGGTTTCCCATGTGAAGATGAAGCACGATTTTCTTCCTCCACAACAAAGTATAAAGAATGATAGGCAAAACGACCTTCATTCCAGGTCCGGGAGTTGTATGGAAATGAACAATGTCATACATTGGCACCCGGAACAGCGAATTAAGCAGTCCCATAGCGAGATACAGCACCTTCCATGCCATTCCCTTGTTAATCTGACATTGCAACCAATAGCATTTGTACTTGTCCCATATAGGATTAGCCTCCATGCTTTTAATCACAGTAGAGACTCCTCCCTTCATCTTTCGAGAATCACCAACAATCAGTACTTTTTTCATTATCTTCGTTTTGCGGTTAGTGATTAGCGTTCAACAAACGTTCATGCTCAACAATCTGTTCTGGAGTGAATCGCATTTTCAATAGTTTCGCAGGAATACCTCCAATTATGGAATAAGGTTCACAAGACTTATTAACTACAGCTCCTGCAGCAACGATTGAGCCACGCCCAATGGTAACACCTTTCAAAATTGTAACATTAGCACCTATCCAGCAACCGTCTTCTATAACAACAGGCTGATCATAAGGATTAACACCATCAACAAACTTCTCATCTACGGTAACATCAATAAGATGCTTTCCTATGACATCAATTCTGTGATCTCCCGTAATGATAGTAGGTTTCGGACCGAATATTACTTTTTTTCCGATAGTACAAGGGGCATCAGTACAATATATCGTACTTCCTTTTGGGATAGAAGTACCATCCCCAACAGACAGATTCCACAATCCCTTAATATCAGAAGACATAGGACGCAAAAACACATCCTTCCCACATTGCTTCATACAACGTTTCCATACAGGAGCCCATATAACATCCCAAAGATATGAAGGCACAAGACTAACTTTCTGAAGTATAGAATATATCATATTATTACTTTACTCTAATAACTAAACCAGTTTTTGATAAATATCCATCAATCTTGTCATCTTATTATCCCAACTAAGTTCTTGTCGTTTACTCTTACAGTTAGCAGACATACTTGGTAACAGTTCTCTATGATGGTACAAGTAATCAATTGCAGCCACAAAATCCTTGACTGCCTGTTTGGGACTCTTACAAGGAATCTTAATGCCTATTTTCTCATCCACGATAGGCCCAAAACCACATCTGTCAAAACATACTATCGGTAAACCATTTTGAATAGCTTCTAATATAACAGTTGATGTAGCCTCAAAAATACTTGTAAAGAAAAACACATCACTTTCCTGCATTAACTTATGCACCTCGCCATTAGGTATCTGTCCATGCCAATGGCAAATGCACTCTGCACCATATTCCACAGCCTTTGTTCTCATCACTTGAGTTTCTTCATCCGTGAAACCTTTTCCAACAATATGGAACTCGATGTTTTTAAATCTAGTCAACTTGCCCATCACCTTCAAGGCAATCTCAAGCTGCTTTGTGTACATAAACCTGCCTACCCAAAGAACTTTGAAACAATCCTTGGAGAAAGTCTTAGCAATAGAAGTTTCATCACTTTTGATAACACAGCCGGTCTCATTAATATGCACGATATCAGCCTTATAGAAAGAATCAAGACCATTCTTCATCTCCGGTGTTGCTGCAATCAACTTGTCTGAGCATTTCACCATTTTCCTAACTCTTGGGTGCAGAATCAATTGAAGAAGGTTCAATGTATTCTTCAAAGAATAGAATGCTGTAAACTTCAATCCACCAGAAAGCATGAATGGCGATGGAATACTACCATAGCCTGTCATTGGTCCCCAAACAAGTGGTATTCGTTGCTTTCCTTGCTTTTTACGCTCATCATTAATCTTATATAACATACCAGGTTCTCTAAAACCTGCCATATTCAACTGATGCATAACATCAATCTTTGAACCTGCTTTTTTTTGCTCATCAATTATATTCTTTGCAACAACCAAGGCTTTTTCCTGCCACTTGGCATATTTTAGATAGAATGACCACGTGCCTTGATTCCAGCACATAATTCTAATCTTTGCAGATTCTTCCTCAGTGTCACCTGCAGGAACAAAATAGAAGTGCATTCTATCGCATTGTTCTTTCGTTATGCCATATTGCTCACAATTCTCTGCAAGCCTTGAATTCACATTTTCATATTCAGACTCCGTAATAACAAACACCTCACATGTCTTTGCGATATTCGAAATCCAATTCCATCCCATTCCTTGCTCACTGCCCATATTCGGACAGCATGCGTATGCGTTTATCAATATCTTTAACATATAGTGATTAAATCGTCAATATTATCACCTTTTTAATCTAATACAAGTAACATAACCTACACTTGTAAATGTGATATAAGTACAAATAATAGTGAATAATATCGATTATTACATAGATATTTTTTTTGACAACCCAAATATAGAAATAATGCGGCAAATGACAAACAGTATACTATGCAGATGAGTCTTTAGTAGAAGTACCGGAAACTTAAATTTAAGGGGAGCACTTCCTATCTTTACCTTTTTGATGGATTCTTGAATATCAGGATGTAATACATACTTCCTATATAATTTATAGTTACTCCACTTGTCTGATATCTGCAAGGCTAACTGCAAGCAGGAAAGTACATGAGAACCAAGATAATAGTCATGAAGATCGAAATCTGTAACCATTTCCCGCAATCTACGTCTGTGTTGTATTAGATTGTATTTGTTTTCAAATATGGCAAGACTTGATTTACGCTTTGATAGAGCACCATCATCTCTCATATTGTAATTGTATAGAACATCAGGAATGCGAACTATCTTTTTTATTTTCAGAGATGCCTCTTCCACAAACATGACATCTTCAAAAATCCGCAAACCAGGAATAAACTCAACCCCTATAGTTAATATAAATTTACGATCAAAAATAAAATTCCATATGGCGCAGCACATTTTGAACTTCCATATAAATTCTCCTTTATAATAATGATCAAGGGCAGTCTGGCTCAACCCAGATATAGGTCCAGTATATTCCCTAAGAATCTCTTTTCCTTCAACTACTTTGAATTGAAGATTGTCTGCACTCCTCCCCGTCCCAGAACACCAGCAGTGAGCAAAATGCACAATCTCACATCCATACTTTTTATAAGTTTCGTAGCATCTCTCAAAACAGTTGGGCTCAATCCAGTCATCAGGATCCATAAAATAGAGCAACTCTCCTTGGGTTTCCTTCATTCCTGTATTTCTGGCACATGACACCCCTTGATTCTGCGTATGGATGACATGAAAACGACTGTCTTTTTGGGCATATTCATCACATATACGCCCCGTACTATCTGTAGCCCCATCATCTACCAAAATTGCTTCCCATTCTGACAATGTCTGCGCCAATACGGACTCAAGCCCTCTTCGGATGTATTTCTCTACATTATAACAGGGCAAAACCACGGAAACTTTTATTCTATCCATATAATTTTGTTTTTCTAATTATCGTATAGGTATCTTAGCCTTAAAAGCATGGCCTAAATGTATCAAACCTTTCCTTTTCTTTTTTCTAACCCTTTCTCCTGTATTCTCCTCATCTTCCTCGTCAGTAATATTCTGATTATAGTTAGCATTAAGACAAAGCCCAAGAAGCATTAGGTATCCCATACCTTTTCCTGAGAAAAAAGACTGATCACCAGTCCACTCGATAGCCATACATAAAAATGACATAATACCAACCTTATAATATCGTTCATCAACGATCTTATTAATTTCCCGTAATCGTCTCTTCCAAAAAACAACAAAGAAATAAACACCAAAGAATCCGATTTCTGCAAACCAACCAAAGAAAGAATCACAATGGAATCCCACCGAACCGCCATAATGAAGTCCCCATATAGTATTCAGGTGATATTCCTTCCACAATGGAGAATAATAAACCGCCGCCGCAGCAGTTCCAAAACCGCCTAAACCACATCCAAAAGGGAAATAATCCCAAAGAATATCCCATGTAGCTTTATTAATCATCGGTCTTGCAAGTTCCTCATTACTCAATCCCTCTACATAATACGTATTAAAGCGATCCCATGCAAGTAGTATTATAATAAATACAAGAATTGCTACTTGCCATATAATATTCATTGACTTAAAGTCAAATCTCGTCCTCATATAGAATAGGAAGAACATCCATGCAGCAAACTGACCATAATATTTAAATTTCATTCCTAAAAGTCCAACCACACCAATAAAAGCTGCAATATACAGATTTCTCTTTGTTTTTGCAGAGAAAAGATACCATGCCATTGAAGTACAAATTGCCAACTGTCCAAACGGAGCGCTACGGTATTCGTCTCCTGTTCCTAATTCTGGATGGTATAATATGAAAGTTATAACTGTGAGCAACATAGTTCCACGCATCCATTTCTTCTGAGATTCAGTAAACTGAGGATTTAAAATCCACGTACAATATATTACAGACCATGGTCTTACTTGTTGCATCAAGTCATAGGCTACGGATTCTGGTACATTCACGCCAAATAACAAAGAATATACTATATAAAACACCAAAAGTCCAAGAAAGAAATTAAACTCTTTCCACGGCTTCTTGTTTGTACTATATATTTTCTTCATTGCATAGGTATAAACCACAATAATACCAGTCATCACTTCATCTATGGAACTGAATCCGGCCAATTCATTATACGCAATGCAAGTTGGAAAGTATATACACCAATATATAGTAAAAAAACGAGCTATATTATTCATTTATTCTCAAACGGAATCTGAAACCATGCATATTTATTTCTTGCCCATGTAGCCTGACCAACCTTATAAATCACACCAAGCAACCACTTTGGCAACCAGTCCTTGATAGTTTTAGGAGCATTTCCTTTTTTGTTCCAAGAGCCAGCATAGTTATGAGCACAGAAACTCTTTTTTGTCTGCCTAACTTCAACGGCATTACGCGAATTAAAGAAATCACCACTAAAGACAATTACTTTTTTTCCTTCAGTATAATACTTATCGAATTGACGAATTCTTGATATTTTTATGAACCTATAATTCAATTCAGTTAGAATATGATGAAACCTTACCGGCAATTCCATTATATCAAGGCTACCATCTTCCTTTACGAAATGTTTGTCCTTGTATGTATCAAAGATATCCTTAATCCAAGAACAGCCTTTCTCTGCGCCAATTACAGCCGCCTCAAAAGCACGAATCTGATCACATCCGATAAAATAAGGCAACGACAGCAATTCGTCGAAGGATTTATATACAAGTACATCTGCATCAAGATAAATTCCTCCATAATTATACAATGCATACAAACGGATATAATCCGCAGCAAATGCATATTTCTTTGCTGCAAACGCCTGCTTTGTCCAAATAGTGGAATCCAAGTCAAAATGCCTCTCAAAAACATTAAGTTCAAGACAATTTTGAGGTTTCTTACCCCAAAGCCATATCTCATAATCTTTGAGATGTTCTTTCCATGTCTCAAGACATTTCACAATATCCTCGGGAAAAGCATCCCCCGATAGCCAACATAAATGTATTATCTTTGGTATCATTATTCAAATATATTTTCTGCAAAGTTAGTAAAATACATCCTTTACCGCAAGTTTCTTTACACTTTTTCTCATTGTGTCATTATGCTTCAACTCTGCGCCTACTCTGACTATGCTATATTATCGGAGTTAAAGCGGTTTTGGAACGGTTTTGAAGCGAAGGAGAAGCGAACCTATATAGAATTCTGTTGGAAATTCAACACCAATGTTTTTTTGCATACGAAAAAAAAAGCATTCAACCCTACACTCTACACCGCACAAGCATTAATGCTCTGACATTAAATAATATACAATGGTGTATAGTTCCACTCCACTTTTCACCAACTCTGCATTCTATACATCTTTCGATAAAAAACGATTTTTTAATCAAAAAAACATGTATTGAAATTTGCAAATAAAAAAATATTTTTATACCTTTGCAAGCATAATCCCCTTAACAAGGAGGACACGATTCAAACCTAAGTATTAACAATTAAATTTTAATCACAATGGAAAGTAAAAATCTTTTCTCTCAGGGCATTATCTGCTCTGAAACAACTAATGAGGCTCAAAAACAGACCTATGAACAACCATCTACAAAGTCAGAAAGTCAGGAAGAAGAGAATGCGAACCTACTTCCTGCCATCTGTTTTCTTGAGCAGAACTACCAATTTCGCCACAATGTACTCAGTGGCATGGTTGAGTACAAGAAAAATGGAGAAGATGACATGATGTTTCAGCCGCTTACTAATGCAGGCCTCAACACATTAATAATAAAGGCAAAGATTGACATGCCTGAAGAGACAAACCTAAGGTCGGATATCAAGACCTATCTTGAAAGCGATATGATTCCTATTCACAATCCAATGAAAGAGTATCTTGACAACCTTCCAGAATGGGATGGTATCGACCGAATCACCAATTTCTGGAAACGTATTCCGAATCTTTCAGACGAAAAGGTGATATTTCTCCACATCTGGCATCTTTCAACCGTTGTTCATTGGATGGGCAAGGATGAGGAACATGGCAATGAAACCGTGCCTCTTTTCATTGGAAATCAAGGATGTGGCAAGAGCACTTTTTGTCTGCATATTCTACCTCCACAGCTTCGCCGTAACTATCTTGACCACTTCAACCTTGGTAACAAGTTTGACAAAGAAATGGCACTTAGCAATTCTCTTATCATCTGCCTTGACGAGATTGACCAATATAAGAAAGGTCAGATTGCCGAACTCAAGCAAGCACTATCCAAAGTGTCTGTGAACAGTCGCAAAATCTATGGTCGTACAATAGACCTGCGTCAACGCTATGCCTCTTTTATTGCAACAACCAATAACTGTCACCCTCTTATGGACAAGACAGGAAGTCGTAGATATCTTACTATCAGCATTCCTGATGGAGAAATTGTTGACTATAAGTCAACTATAGATTATGAGCAGCTCTTTGCTCAATTAAAGTACGAGATAGAGGTAGAACAGATGCGTTATTGGTTTACAAATGAGGAGATAGCTCGTATTCAGCAACTAAACACTCCATTCGAGGCATCACTCGACCTTGAACACATGATCAGTAGTTTCTTCCATAAGCCGGAAAATGGAGAAGTATGTGAAGGAGTAACATCTATGGATATCCGTAAATCCTTATGTAAGGAGTACCCAGAAGTTCCTATGAGCAATTTCTCTTCTATAAAGATAGGTCTTGCCCTCAAGGAGTTAAAAGTCAAGAAAATGCGCTCAAAGCGTGGTATTACCTATTCTCTGATAAAGATTGCTGCCTAAAACGGTGTAGAGATGTAGAGTCAGTGTAGAGTCCGTTGCGACTCTACATCGCTCTATTCTCTTAATAAACAAGTCATTAGTTTATATTTCGTGTAGAGTTTATTAAGTTTTTCTTATGAGAATAAATTCCTCTACTTTATCGAATATCCGATATTATCCAACCATTCTACAACACCCTTCATTCTTATAGACCAAATTCCATTTTCAAGAGCAGTCTTACGATTTCTATCCACCAATTCCTGATAATCTTCAATATTGCTTAGGATATCAAGAATGAAAGTATTGATTTGCTCTTTATCATCAGGCAATTCCAAAACAGGATTATATCCGCAGATATCAATCAATTCCTGTGGAGCATGACCAACTATCACCGTCCGCGATAGCATTGTCTCCCAATATCTCTGTGTCAATGTTTCTACACCTTGTGCAATATCAGGATGCGTCATGCTCTTGGGCAGACAGATTGTCATCTTTGCATCTCCCATTGCCTCGTAGAGTTCTTCATTTGAATAAATGAACTTACCATCCACGTATGTACAAACATGATTGTCTATTGATATCTTTCCAAGGACAAGTTCATTAGAGCGTCCAAATTCTAAAAGATTGATATTTCTATCCTTAAGTAACTTCCCCTTCTTATATTTTGAAACATCAACAGCCTCAGGACACCAAAGCATTTTCGCCTGAGGACATCGTTTCTGCATCTCCTCCATCTCCATACGAGAAGTGAAGATTGCTGTACGTGTTTTATGACGATTAAACCATGCCTCCATTTTATCATAATAGCATGGCCAGCAATCCCAAATGAAAGGTATTACCTCATGAGTTGCATAATAAGGAAATGTATCAAATGTAATAGAGACTGGTTCTACAAACATTAACACTGCAGTCTTTTTGTCTCTGTAAATCCGTGGTATTTCATACAGAAAAGCCCAATGATGTATAATTTTCCATGGAAAATGACTCCTTCCTACTTGTATGCCACAATTAATCAATCCCTCAAACGCAGAATATTTAAAGTTTAGATGCCCGGGGTGAATATATGGTGGTATAGTCCTTATTACAGATCTCATTCTTATCTTAGAATCGACTTTATAAAAATCTTTATTCTTTGTAATTTAGAATAGAAGTGAACAGGTTTATCATTAGCCCATTTGGTCATAGCCAAATAATGATAGTATATATGTTTCAACGGATGTGGACACTCAATATACCACGGCTTTAGACCTGCAAAATGAATAATACTATAATCTGTAGTATTATCAGTATTACGCATCATATTCCAACGTTCTTCTAAAGGCAATCTTTGTTTATAAAGCAGTCCATTTAGAATATCCTGATCATGCATTAAAATTCTATATCCATCAGTTACAAGAAAATCCTGCACCATCTCCATAAATTTTATCTCACGAAGTTTTTGGAGATTAACAAGCATAACACCAGAATTGAAATATTTAAATCCAGCTTCAACCCCCATACGTTTGGCTCCGAATTTCTGAGCGTTCCCATAATCGTCCAAAGCCGCAAGACAATATTGACCAATATCTTTATGCCATAATTCTGTCAAGCTATTTACTACCACAATGTCACAATCGAGATACAAAACTTTATCTATATGTAGAGGCAACAAATCTTGGATAAACAATCGAAGATATGCGGCATAAGAAATATTCGGATTACCAGTAAGTTTACCCACAGAAAATTTCTTTAATATATTTATATCAACATCATAATACTTAACCGAAGCATGACGTTCCATTATCAAAGAAGACACATATTTACTATTTTCTTCTGACAACCTACAAGTCACAATATGGAAAGTTATAATTTCATTGGGATTTTTATCAAGTATAGATAGTATTGTTACACACATGTGACGAACATATCTATTATCAACATTAAAAACTATATCCATATTTATCTCAAATTATTTTCCCAATAAAAAAGGGAATTTCGCACTAATCAATTTTGCAAAATAATAACTTGCAATTATTGTTACGATAAATGCTGTTATAAAGCCACAAAACCATTCAGCAGTCCCTCTAACAAATATCCTATTTAAAACAACTGCAGACAAATGAAGAAACAATGGATGAATTACAAGAACTCCCAACGTATGCTGTCCAAATTCCGATAGCCAAGTACATCTTTCCCAAAACATGCTTAACCGCAACATAGGGAAAAAAGAACATATTATTATAAAACAAAAAAGAGGATATAGAAGGATACTGTAAAATTTGGTATTATAAGAGATTACAGCTGCAGGGAATAGAGAGCATAACATAACAAAAGATAACAATACACACGTTATCGCGATTATATTATTTGCACATATTTGTTTTGTTTTTGGATATAAATTTTTACCCAATAGATAAAAAGGCAATGCAGCAAGTCCCTCATCAATCATTAATGGGAGATCTATTCCTGCCAATCCCCAACAAAGAGACACAACACAAATATACATTAACCATTTACGAAATCTAATGTTTTTTGAAAATAATCTCTCAAACAATCCAACAAGTACTTTCGCCCAAAATAAAGCGACGAGAAACCATGTCACACCATTTCCTATAAATGGAAGTGAAATTGAATATGGTATTTCAAATTTTTCCAAATATCCATTTTTACAGAAAGACAGCAATGACACAAAAATCCAAGTAAGCAAACTCCAGATAAAAGCAGGTACCAATAAAGAGTATGCATTTTTCTTTAACCACATTCTCCAGGGTCTTTCACTCTTATCAAAGAAACCACTTAAAAAGAAAAAGAAAGGAACTGCAATAATCGGATAAGGAAGACTCATTTCGTATGCACACTCGGTATGAATACGAACAATCATTATCATTGACAATCCTTTCGCTATGTCAATATAGGCTACTCTCATTTACTTATTGTAAGCGTCTCTCATGTTCTGTAATTTCAATATCTGTAAACCTTCTTTTTATCACTCTCGCAAGTGTACCAACGGCTATTGAATATGGTGGTAGCGAGCGTGTCACACAAGAACAAGCACCTATAACACATCCTCGACTAATTGTCACTCCCGCTAAAATAGTAACATTTGCTCCTATCCAACAATCTGTTTCTATTTTTACGCCTCCTTTTTTTGTCAAACCACTATCCTTAATATATCTGCCAACAACATTAAAAATGTGATTATTTTCTACGATTGTCAGATTAGGACCTATGACGACATGGTCTGCAATCTCTACATTGTTAAAAGTACAAAGAATCGTTGCATTGGGACCTATATAAACATCCTTTCCAATTTTTAACTTATTACCACAAATTTGCAACTTATAGTATTTCTTAAAACCACCAGATGTCATAACATATCTTGATGAGAGCCATGAATCCAGATATGACTTTACAAAATTCACTATTTCCCGATATGATATCATAATCTTTTTAATACTTTGCAAGGATTACCAGCAGCAATGCAATCCGACGGGATGCTTTTTGTTACGACACTCCCAGCTCCAATAATACTTCTTGCGCCAATAGTAACACCTTTAAGGACAATACACTGAGCACCAATCCATACATCGTCCTCAACAACAATAGGAACAGAACAAGTACCTTCATTCGAATTTCTACGAACTACATAATCAATAGGGTGACAATCCGTATCAATAAAAAGACCCCCTCCACCTATCTTTACATTATCTCCAATAGTAAGCCCTTTATGAACCCATATTCTGGTACTACTCATTCCTACGTTATTCCCTATTCGTATTTGAGCATCAGGGGAATCGGTAAAGAATGAAGCTTGCATGTTAGCTGAAATTGGATTTATATGCTCACCACTTGCCATACAAAAATTATCACCTATAATAATTTTACCAGGACCTACAACGGAAATTCTCCCCAATATTGACATATTATTGCCAAATGCTATGCCTTTCTTTCTAAATAGCCACCGATAATATTTAGAACTATACTTCAAACAAATTACAGAAGGGATTTTTAACAGTTTATCTATCATTCCGTATAACTTCTTTATAGATTTGTATGAGCTGATTAACTATCATTTGCTTATCGTGTCTCAATAAAGCAATATTCCTCGCATTGTCACCAATTGTAATATTTGCTTGCATATCCTTATAAAGTTGAAAAATATTGGCAGCTCCTACATATGGATCCGTTGCTGGAAAAAGGAGTCCACTCTTCCCATTCTCTACAATTGTACTTGTTCCTCCAACATTCGTTGCAATAACAGGGACACCAAGAATCTGAGCCTCACAAATACTATTTGGACTATTCTCCGTGTATGAAGGATGAACATATACTGTAGCCTCAAGAATAGCATCTTTCAGCTGCGTTGCAGATGCCACCCCACAAAGCTTTACATTCACCTGTTCATGTTTTATATTTGTTAATGACTCAGCTAACTTTGGATCAACATTTCCATAAACTTTCCACTCGAAATCTATTTCGACCTCATGTTTCAATATCTTGGCAATTTTCAACAACAAGTCATAACCCTTATATAGTGGAAGAGAGATAATAGAAACAATTGTCAACTTTTGAGGTATCTTACGTTCCTGTTTGTCATAAAACTCTGAGCGAAGAATTTCTCCACCATAATGATATTGTGCCTGTGGATTTAGTATTGATATTGCTTGTCTATCCCAATCCGTACGACCGATAAAATGATTCACATTCCTCAATATTGTCTTCTCACGATACACGCTACGATTCCAGTAATTCAAGAATTGCCAATTTCCCCAAGCATTCATTAGACCATCCTTAAATATATACTTCATACGAGAAACACCTGGAGGTAAAAAAATATTAACAGAAAGAGATAGCAGTCCTTGAATGTGCAAAACACATGGCCTATCTGTAGCAAATGATGCCAATCCCATGTATAGCTCAGAACCAAAGATTTCTATTACATCTGGTTGATAATCATCTATTACACGTTTAAAATGTGAGATGTAATGAAACCAAAGAACATCATCCCTATGAACATCATTAGGATGCATAGCATCCAAAATCTTATCTTTCTTTGACTTTACAGCTAATGGTACAGGATAATATGTTACTCTACCTTGTTCGACTCTTTCGGGTTGATTATTCATTACAAAAGAAATTCCCAACTCTATCTTTTCTTCTCCAAGAATATCCGAGCTAGTTATACCATCTTGTAATGCTGTCATCCAACCGCCACCATTATAAGTATTTCCATTTCCATAATTACATGGAGAATTCGTGAACCAAAGCACTCGCATATTATTCTATTTTTATCTTAAATCCTATCTTTTTTAGTAATGAATATACTCTACAAGCAGAAAACAACTTCATTCTTAAAGCATCAACAAACATACAGACAATCATTATCATTACGGCTGATAAAATAGCATATGGAATAAAAAACAAAGATGACACATATTGATATACAGACACGATATCATCCCATATCCACATTCTTAGATATCTATTGTCACTTATTAAATAGACTCCAAATGCATATGGAGCGACAGACGCAACATGTTCCCAGAATTTGCCATTCAACTTAATTTTTGCAAACATTTGAAAGAAAGTTACAGATTCTATATAGGTCATACTATGATATGGGAAACCTTCAATAGAAACTTCGCGTCCTAACGTCGTAGATTTTGCGACTGCCCATACTATTGTTATTATATATACAACAACGAATAGTTGTTTTTCACTTAAACAAAAACATCTAAAAGAACCAAATTTTTTTACATAACCTCCTGTTAAAAATAAAGTTATGAAGAATAACAAAGAATTGCCACATTTATTTCCAAAGTTGTATGCAAAAGGAAACTTATATATTTCCAACGTTAATAGACACATTATCCCTAACAATAACAGATAATTACGCTTTACAATATTTTTTGTCATATAAGCTATGAAAGGTGAAAGAGCGACTAATGCAATATATTGTGTAACAAACCAATAAGCTTCTGTTTTAAACGGCATAAAACATTTAAGGAAATCGCCAGCATTTATTAAATTTGTAGAAAAGAAAAAACAAGAGCCAATAATTGACGAATAGAAAAGCATCTGCATCCAAATCTTTATAATCTTTTCAAACTTGAATGTTGTATTTTCTACTAGAAAATAGCCAGTTATCATTACATACAAATTAACGGCTATTTGAACTAGATTATAAATAAGTTCTGAACCAATAAAATTAATCCATCCTAATGGGTCATGTAAAACAAAATAAATTTTCTCTCCTCCGAAACAATGAAGTCCATGAGAAAAGAAATGATAAACTACCACAAAAAACATAGCGAGAATTCTCAGAATCTCAAAGTTCGTCAAACGTTTTGTTGCACATTGATACATACTTGAATAAAATAAATTTCCATAAACTATCCCTTGGGGGGAAAGTCCATAAGTTTATATACATTCAAATTACGAAACAAGACCTAACATAAAAGATACAAATAGAAACTTTTTGATGGTAGAATGTAAGCGATTTAGGAAGTTGTCTCGCACAAAAATACTTTTTATAAACCTACTCATATATGATTTTTTAAAACACTCAATAATTTCACGAGAATAAGCAAATCATATCTTTTGTACCAATTAGGATATAACCTATGACATTCTTCTGTATAATGCTCACGTTCCTCTAAAAAGATTCTATATACGCACATCTTATACCAGAATCCACCCTTACTCATATCAAGATAACCAGTAAAATCCTCCTTGATATCTTTACGCGCATTACTGGCTTCTGCATAATTCATATCATGTATCTCCGTAATATATTGCGAAGAATACACCTTGGCTTTTGGCAACATTCTTAACAAAATGTCACAATCTTCGAAACGTCTCAACCGCTCGTCATAAGGATATTGTTTTGCAAAGGAAGCCCGAAAAATACTGTGACCGCAACCAGGTGTGATTTTTCTATAATAAAAAGCACAAAGAGGATTACTTACCTTGCCTACGAGTGGATGATAGCGCAATGACATTCTCTCCCTAGAACGAATATAACCATTGAAATCTACGATGTCCGCATCAGGATATTTCCGTACCTCTAGCATCATCTTTTTTAATGCACATTCTGTTAATTCATCATCTGCATCAAGAAAAACCACCCATTCTCCTTTTGCATTTTTCACACCTGTATTTCGAGCCTTAGAAGGTCCACCATTTTCCTGCTCAATCAAACAGATACGGGAATCATAAATTCCCTTTACAATTTCTGCACTCCTATCAGTAGAGCCATCATTAACCACGACAACCTCAAAGTCATCATAGTCCTGAGAGAGAACAGTCTTAAGACTTTTCTCTATAGTTAATTCTTTGTTATATAAAGGAATAACAACACTAATCATTTCTTCCTATATGTAAAATTATGTAATTTTTCAAGATATTTCGCAAACTTCAACATTAACCAACTAGCAACACCTCCCTCAATAAAAATTTTGTTGAAGATTTTACCCACAGGTGAGAATAGGAATAGAATCTGCTCACTTCCTATAGGCATAGTCGGACTAGTAAAACTTTGTTTTACATTCACTATTTTTTCTTTTATTTCTTCAGTTATATAACCTAGTTTTCTCAACTCCTCATAAATTTGTAAAGAAAAATAAGGAGAATAACTCTGATTTGAAATAAAATCCATATGCCACCAATGTAGAATTACTGCATCCGCATAATATTTTAATGACAATGCAACCTGAACATTATATATTCCAGGTAACTCCCGAATAATGTATTCAAAATCCTTATTAGTTTTCAATAAAGCAGGCTGGTCTTGACTATTACCTTTCTCAAAACATGAATATCTCCAGTTTTCATTCCATTTTTTGTAGAATTTGTGAGCAAGAGGGGTGTCTGCAACATACATTACTCCAGAATTAAACCAATATTCAGCATCAGAACAATCAACATTAAAAATACGTTTTACTTCTCTTGTTGGTGGGAATAAACATTCCTTAAGAGGTAGATGTCCATCAGGGACAGCTAATATTGGATTCTCGTCAAGATTTATATCATTTAGTACATCATCTACCGACATTAAAGATTTACAGACAACAGTATCAGTATCAATAAAAAGGAAAGGCCCTTTTATTATTTCTCGTATTGAAGTTTTTATATGTCGAGATCTTTGTTTTGCATTGTAGCCCCCTGGTGTTGGAACAACAATCAATTCACTAATCAACGCTATAAGCTTAGGTCGAGAAGTTACCAATTTCTCAGTATCAACATCAACGAGTACCTTTATATTGATATCGCTGTGGATAAGACGAACAGAGAATATAGAAATCCAGAGCTCCTCTAAATACAGATTACTATTATTAGCAACAAGTACATATACGATTTGCATATATTAACTAACCTTTATTTTCCCAAGTATCTTCTTTTGCCATTTCTCTGACCAATAACGTATTTTTAAACCAATTCTATCAATAATTACGGCCAACCTGTATTCTATATTATATCTTTTTATTATCCGATAATCAACAAAGCCATGTATATTAGCATACTTAATCCATTCAGCCTTAAAAGGATTTTTACATTCCTCAAACCATGGTTTTTCTGCTTCGCAATAATGTATTATAATGGGATCTCTACCTATTTCTTTTATAGTATTCCATTTAGAATAATGTATTTTTGTATTCTCTATATTAAACCAAGCTTCCTGATAATTGTAGGTATAATCCAAATACTTTACATATCCATCAAAAATCGAATTAAGTGCATTCTGATCAGGAAGCATACATTTATCGGGATTAGTAGCTACCCACGATACCAATTTATTAAAAGAATCATTTTGTCTCCAATAATTCAAGTTCATTAAAAGCACTCCAGAATTAAAATATGGAGATTTTAGTTTTAACTGATTTGTCCAAACAATATCATCACATGATTGAGCCACAACCGCAGCTAACGCTTTTCCATCCAAAGATGTATCATATAACTCTCTTAGTGAATGACGGACTATAATATCACAATCAAGATATAAAACCTTGCTCTCTTTTGTCAGTATTTCTGGTAATAGAAAACGATAATACATAGAGATTGGAAAACGTTCATTTACAGTCAAGTCTTTAAATCTCTGTTTATCTATTGAAAATATATCTATTGATTGTCCATAGACCTTAGCGAGTTCAGAAAATTTTGCTCGAACATCAGGAGACAAAAAATCTGTAAGGACATAGACGTTGCATCTCTCACTCTTATTATTCTCAAATACAGAAGTTATACAAACTAATGCAGGTACAGAGAAATTCTCATCCGTACAAAGAGCGATATTCATCATATTCTTTCACGACTCCAATTAATATTAGTTTTAACAACCCTTGCTGGCATACCAGTAATCATGGAATTGGGGCTTGCATTTAATGAAGATGTTACAATACTTCTTGCTCCAACAATACAATTTTCTGGTATAGTTGCTCCTTTCAAAACTATGACTTCTGTTCCTATCCAAACATGATTTCCTATCTCGATGTCATTTCCTGGGTTGATTCGTTTAGTATTTTCATCAAGTATTGAATGTGAATCGCTTGTTCTAAGTTGCACTTTGTTAGAAAACATACAATCATTACCTATTGAAATTTTTTTTGATTCACAAGCCGCTAAAAATAAATTTTCTTCACTACTCACACCAGAACCTATTTCTATATTGTTATTATCGTCCTCAAACCAGAAAGTTATTCTTTTTAGATTCGAACCAGAACAAATGTGTATAGTATTTCCATTGCCTTTGAAATACAATATACAATTGTCAAGAGATGCTCCTGCATCAATTATTAAAGTATTATTAACACCATGGTTAATACATTTGATATTTCCAACGATTCCTTTACCTTTTAGTATAGTCCCTTCACTTCTAAACCGAAACAGAAAATTACGTGTTTGCCTACAAATATATCTGACAATTCCCATTTTATATATCATTAATGATTTTGGAATGTAAAAAACATCTTTATTTGATGCCGTATTATTGCTTTCATCCATTTTCTATCCCACAACCCATTAACAATAATCTTTGGAACTAAAAACAAAAAAGTTCTAAATTCCGCATCCATAAGCCAATAATAGATTTGGCTTCCCCATCTATCAAATTTAAAACCTTTAATAGAATTCTTCTTCATGTATTTTTGAAACCATATATCAGCCTGCATTGTTGCTATAGATTTTAAAGAAGCGACCTTAGATGTTGGTTTTGCGCCAGAAATATTAATATCAGAGACTCTAAATTGAAAAAGAATTTTATTTGTATTGCAACATCCGTTACTTGACATCAAAATCGCAGTAATCTGATCAGAAAACCAAGCTAACGGCATTTCATAGAAACCTCCTTTTTCTTTTAAAATATGAGTCCTAAAAACATGATTTGCTATACACTTTAGATTTTTATTTGAGAAATGACTTTCTAAATATGTCATAGAGTTTTCAAATTCCGAGAAAAAACCATCTTTCTTTAGAACATTCCCATTACCATCAATAAATTCAACTCTAGCTCTAAATATATTTACCTGTGGATATTTCCGTACAAGATTGTCAATCTCTAGCAAAAAATTCAAATCATAGACATCATCGTCACTAGCCATAATGAGGAATTCAGTATCACACATATCCACCAATAAATTCCAATGTGATACAAGACTCTTACTTCCTATATTCACTTCATTACGCCTATATACAAATCGAGTATCATCACCAACCACTCTATCATAGACACTCCTAAGGTTTTCTGGTGAGCAATCATCTGAAACTATTACCTTAAAATTCTTGAATGTCTGGTTCTTTATGCTAAAAAGAGCCTTCTCAAAAAATGTAACTTTATAAGCAGGAAGAAGAAATGTATACTTTGTTGATATCATAATCACCTAACCAATATTGCTTCATCTTCGTTTTAACCATCTCACTGGCGCAAATAAAAACTTTCCCAACTTATAAGTTTTGGAATTTATAATATTCTCCAATTCTGTTTTATAGTATTCCAACATTGGATTCATCCATTCCAACGTTCTTTTCTTATCTCGTTCATATATTCGAGGATGATTCATTATCATCTGAAGATTTGCCAAAGCATATTCTTCGTCTATATTATGATTTCTTGAAATACCATGTTGTCGATAGAAAAATAAGGTTTCAGGAATACAAAACACCTCATCCTTTTCATTTAAAAGAGATAATAAAAAATCCCAATCTTCATTTCGGAATACCATATTAGGATTATATCCTTGTGTCTTATCAAAATCTACACGTCTATATATACAAGAACAAAATATAGAATTTTCATAAGGTAATTCGTAAAAATTATAAACAGGTAATAGCACAGAGCCATTTCTATCGCCAAAAAAACGTGCTTTACAATATACCAATTTACAACTTGGGTGTTCTTCTAAATAATCAATTGCTTTATTCGCGTAAGAAGGAGCAATCAAATCATCAGCATCCAAAGGAAGAATATATTTTCCTGAAGAAGCTGCAATTGCCGTATTTCTGGCTATAGCAGGTCCACCATTCTCTTTGTCAATATATCTATAACGTATATCCTTCGCTGCATACTCTTTAAGAATCTCCAAAGAATTATCAGTTGAGCCATCATTTACAATGACACACTCCCAATCATCGATTGTTTGCATAAGCAAACAATCTAACGTTTCACGTATATATTTTTCGGCATTATAACATGGAATGACAATTGAGATTCTAGGTTGTTTATTTGTTTCCATTAGCAAATATCTGAAACTTACGATGCAATTTATATGGGAAAGCCTTCAATAACTTTCGAGAATCAAACTTTATATTCTCATAATATTTAAAGTTGTCTCTTATTCTATCAAATTCGACATTCTTTCTGCAATCAACAGGATCTATATATTTTCTTTCTACACCTCCGAAATAATCTTTGTATTTGAAATCGCCCCCAACAATATTGTCTGATAGCACAATTCTTACATTCGGTATTCCATATGCATCTGAGACAATTAATCCATGAAGTGAACTTGAGATTATTTTTTCACAAGAATTAATTTGATCAATTACATTTTGCCAAGAAGTATATCCCTCAAACTTTATAAAAAGAATCTCAGGATGTTCCTCTCTAAACTTGACTACATGTGGTAAATTGTAATCAACATAATGTGGAATAAACCCATATTTATATATTTTTTTAGTTCGAGGAGTATATATCAACGGCAACAACAAAGCAGGGTCACCATATACTTCAGGACAATCAATTCCGAACTCTATCAACTTTTTCCTTGTTAAAGGACCACGAACCGCACATATACGTTTGGGTTTGTGATGCATAACAATATTATCGCTTATAGCACCAGTACCCCATATTATGGATCGTTCATTACAGCAATCAATTACAGAACCTACACATACCATATTTTCAAGATTCTGCAATCCTACTCGCCATTCCTGCCTAACAGGTCTTCCTGTTAATTCATGCAATAACGGAAAATTTATATCATCTCCAAAATTATTATTCTTTAAAGTGCCATCCTCATTATAAAAAAAATAGCCATTAACGACAATCTCATTACTAAGATAATGTCTAAAATAAACAGGAATACGCCGTATCTTTGATAAAAGTAAAGAAATCAGATTCATGAAACCTTTTTTAAAATTGGCATAATTATGTTGTTTTTAAGCAATTTCTTCAATAAAAAACGACATAATACGGGATTTCCATATAAATGAGCAAAAGACCATATTAAAACCTTATTCAAATCATGTTTCGGAGGATTTGAAGCACAATAATAATCAAACGTTATTCTAAACTGGTTATACCACCATGTTTTAGAATTGTCTAGTTTATCTTTTACTATATTGAAAATCACAGACTTTTCTTGCAAGACTTCAATAATAAAATCCATTTTCTGGCCCTTAGTCATTTGTATTTCATGTATACGATAGTTTCCTATACATTTATTAACGAAACATACTCTTCCGTCAACTATCAATGCACGCAGATAGAGACAAGTATCTGTTGGCTTTGACATTTTCATAAAGCCAGCCTGTATTAAGTTTCTTTTTCTGAATATCGTAGTAAATGTAGATTGGGGCTTTTTATATTTCACTCCAAATCCTTGCAAATATTCGAAACTAGTAATTATCTCGGGATTGTTCAATAATACTGGTTCTATCTTTAAAGAAGGTTCATATATACTATTACTACTTGCACATACCATAGTTATCTCTGGATCACTCTCAAAACAACCTATTGCATTAGAAAAAAATCTATTATCTGTATAATAATCATCATCATCTAAAAAACAAATAAACTCACCAGAAGATTCTTCAAAACCAATTTTATGATTTGACCCCAACCCCATATTCTTCTTATTTTTTATATATTTGCTTACAAGAGGAATACAAAAACTGTTGTCTTCAGTAGAATTATCATCAACGACAATTATTTCTATTTGAACAGCTTTCTGAGCTAAAACGGATTCTATAGCTTGTATTAGCATCTTTGGCCTATTATATGTTGTTATTATTATACTTACCATATTATAAAGTCTTCACTACCATGGAGTAACAATCTATGATTGATAGAGCAATAAATAAAGCATTAAAATAAACCTACTTCAAAAAAATTACTCATAAACAATCTATAGTATACCTTTTTTATGCCATTCTATCACCATACGAACATATTTCTTAGCTTGAATGTAAGAATAATGTGGACGAATTGCAAATGAAGCCGCACATATTAATCTAAAAAAATATATCGGTTGATTATATATATAACGAATAGCAATATTATCATAAAGATATTTCTTAATATGACATTGCATTTTTTTATAATATTCATCGTTTATCAATTTACATCCATATGCAATATCTAAATCCTTTTTATATTGAGAATAAATATTTCGTGGATCGAATTTAGTCATAAGATTATGGAAACCAGAAATATTCCCTCCATGAATTCTGTAATTTATATTTGGTATCGAACAAAAGCCAACTCTACCATATAAAAATGTTCTAAACAATGTAGGAGTATCTTCTGTTGGACAATCTTGGTCAAATTTTCCAAAAATCTCATATATTTCACGTTTTACCAATCGACATGCACCATTTGTTTTGTAATTTCCTATAAGATAATGCTCTAATTTATATATACAATCACTATTACCATCCATTTTATGTAAATGACCTGTAACCTGTGAATTTACATTTATAATGTTTGCATTAAATGCCATTGAACAACATCCATTTTCAAAACATTTATCTACAGCAAAAGAAATTGTTTGTGGCATACAAACATCATCTCCACCACTCAACAATATGTAGTCACCATGAGATAACTCAAATACGACCCTATTTACATGCTCTATAATTCCTTTGTTCGGACTATTTTGGTTAATAATCAGACTATGCGGTCCGACATATCCATCTGTCATTTCTTTTATTATTCGAAATGTCGAATCCGTAGAATTGTCATCAGAAATAACAATTTCTAAATTCGGATAATCTTGAGATAATGCCCCCCTAATAGTTTCACGAATATATTTTTCCTGATTATATGTAATAATACATAGGGATACAAGTGTATAATGATTCATTTTTCTAAAATTTACCGATAAAATATTTTAATCTCGAATTAACGAGAAAAACATACAAGTAACAACAAATAAAAGCAGATACAATCGGAATAAAAATATACAAAAGGACACTATGTAAATTTGAATAGACATTTACGTAGTTGATTATTGTTTTCAGAATAACAAACATCAATGGAGAACTAATCGGGTACACAACTAACGTGGATTTTCCTAATTGCTCTAACATCTTACAATTATCAATAAACCGAGCTATTAAAAAAAATATTGCCGACCCAGAGATAGCAATAATTGGAAATATAAATCCATTTACATAGTCTAAATTATTGACAGCACCAATATATGGAATAGTCCAATTAGCATATTTCATCCCCACAACTATTACAAAATAAAATAAAGATGCCCAACAAAGAAATTTAACATTGTCAACAATAAAGTGACATATATTTCCCAAACCTATAAACAATACAAAAATAAAACAACTCTTGAAATATAAATAATTTGGGCAAACATCCGTTCTATACAGAACGATTCCAAATAAAAATAAAAAGACCAATACTATCAATTTTCTTATATTGTTCTCTATGTATTTATTAATAAACCAAAACAATAATTTTCCCAAAAATAAAGCTTTAAAAAACCAAAAACTATGAAATAACCAATAATCAATAGTTAATAATTGTAATATGGAATCTCTATAATAGACAGAACATATTATCTTAGCCAAGATACATAAAAAAAAATTGGGAACTAATAATGATTTAAAATTTTTTATAAAGAATTGTTTGAATGGGTAATCAAATTTTGAACATCGGCCAGTAATAAGAAAAAAGGAGGCCATAAAAAAATTTGAATATGTCCATTGTAAATCATCCATTAATTCCCAAAAAGAACAATGAAGAGAAGGCATCAACATTGGGAAATGATGATACATTACCAATAATATAAGCAATCCTCTTGAAACATCAATATAATTAAGTCTGCTATTATATATCATTACATCTATGGGATTATTATATTTAGCAAATAAATTATTAGTCTATTATTAATAATAAAAAAACGATTGGGAAACATATTTTATTTAACAACAGAAATCTATCAATTTTAACAAAAGAGATATTTTATTAGAATTTCCTATTTATTCCCGACATATATTATAGAATAAAAATAGGAAGATAAAACTATAAAAGTATTCACATTCTACAAAGACGACATCAATAAGTTATTGAGAACAATCATATATTATAAAACAGTCATTTTACTTATTTAACATCTTTTAAAGCCATAAAACTAAACATATGGTTAATTCAGGAATAAGAAAAGCTCCTTCTATCGTTTCATGAATATATTTTCTTGATTGTATGTCAATACACATAATGCAATGAAGCTATTGGAAATAGCTCCAATCACTTTATTTAAAATGATTAAGCAGTTCAACAACATACTTAATTTCCATCAATGAAATTGCAGGACCGATAGGAAGTGATAATTCCTCGTCTGCCAAACGCTCTGTAATAGGTAATGAAAGCTGTGGTATATTCCAATTCTCCTTTGCATAGCACTCTTGTTTGTGTGGAGGAATTGGATAGTGGCATACTGTACCTACTCCATTCTTTTCAAGATAATCATGCAACCGATCGCGATTTTCCTTTCCCCTTACAATAATTGGGAAAAGATGATACACATTCTGATCATCTGGAAGAAGGTCAGGAAGCGTAATGAGAGGGTTGTTTATATGCTCATAATAGTAATGAGCGACTTCCTTGCGATGTGCATTGTCTTCTACAAGATACTTGAGCTTTACATCAAGAACGGCAGCCTGTATCTCATCAAGACGCGAATTGCGACCTGCATACTTGAATACATATTTCCTCTGCGAACCATAGTTTGCCAGAGCACGAACAGCAGCAGCAAGTTCGGGATCATTGGTCGTTACAGCACCTCCATCACCAAGAGCACCAAGATTCTTGCCTGGGTAGAAAGAGTGTCCTGCCGCATCTCCAATACTTCCTGTTATACGGCCATCTATATACTTACAGCCATGACTCTGAGCACAATCCTCTATAAGCTTTAGGTTATATTTCTTGCATAGTTCACCTATTTTCTCTGTATAAGCAATACGTCCATAAAGGTGTACAATTGCAATAGCCTTTGTCTTTGGTGTAATTGCTGCTTCTATAAGACTGTCATCAATCTCCAATGTGTTCGGTTTTGGCTCTATAGATACAGGAACAAGACCATTCTCGGTAATAGAGAGTGTTGTTGCGATATATGTATTAGCAGGTACAATTACTTCATCACCTGGTTGCATTACTCCCATCTCGATATATGCACGGAATATCCAGATAAGCGCATCAAGTCCATTGGCACAACCTATAGTATGCTTACACCCTATAAACTCAGAGTAATGTTTCTCAAACTGCTCATTTTCCTTACCTTGGAGGTACCACCCTCCATTTACTACACGATTTACAACTTCGTTTATCTCTGCTCCATGAAGGGCGGTTACGTCCTTTAGAGAAAGGAATGGTATCATTTTGTATTTTTACTATTCTATTTTAAGTTAATATTCTATTTCGGAAATGTCATGAATTTTTCCTTGCTTATCTCTCAGATTTAAATCTAACGTGATATTGTCTTTTGTAATATACCCTCGCATTTTGGCAGGATTGCCTATCCATAGAGTATTCTTGGGGATGTTCTTAGTAACAACAGAGCCTGCTCCTATCATTGCATGACTACCTATTGTAAGTCCAGGGAGTATAGTTGAACCTGCACCTATAGACGCTCCATTACATATCTTTGTTGCCAATTGTTCCCAATCCCTATTCTTAGCACGAGGATACATATCATTGGTAAATGTACAATTGGCCCCAATCATCACGTTGTCCTCAAGTTCTATTCCATCCCAAAGTTGTACTCCACTCTTGATTGTACAATTGTTTCCTATTTTTACTTCATTTTCGATTAAACAATGAGAACAGATGTTACAATTTTCACCTATCTGGGCATTAGGAAAGATAACACAGAATTGCCAAATATTTGATGATTCAGGAATGTTTCTGCTTTTACAGTCTGATAATGGGTGTATCATTTCTCGTTTCTGTATTTAATGAATTCATCATAATCACGAATATAGTCTTCTGCTTGATATACATCAGAAGCAAGAACCATACAAACCGCTCCAGATGAAAAATCACCAAGGTCACGCCACATTCCTGGTTTTACATACAGTCCTTGATAAGGGCGATTAAGGAAGAAGGTTCTTTTGCATTTGCCATCATCCAACGTTACAGTAAACGAGCCTGATGCTGCGATTATAAGCTGGTTCAAATCACGATGAGCATGAGAACCTCTTTCTTCTCCTCCCGGAACATCATAAAGATAGTAAACACGCTTTACATCAAAAGGCAAGGTTTCTCCATTCTGTACAACCGTAAGATTTCCCTTGCGGTCAGAATGATGCCTATCTAGTTCTATAATTGAACAATCAAAAACATTATATTTCTCCATTGTTCTTCATATTTTGGTACATAGAATAATCCTCTATATAATCATTCCTATCATACTTTGTATCAGCAAATTCCAAAGCAAAAGAATTTGTTGAAAAATTTTCTATAGTCCTCCATACTCCTCTAGGAATAAACAATCCATAATAAGACCTGTTTAATGTAAACTTTTCCTTTGTAATTCCATCATCGACAATTACATCAAAACCACCAGAAATAGCTATTATAAACTCATTCGTATTTTTATAAGCATGCCCTCCCCGATTCTCTCCACCAGGAACGTCATAAATCCAATATGTACGTTGAATTTTAAATGGTATATGATCCATTTCCTGAACAAAAGACAAATTCCCTCTATAATCAAGGAACTTAGGCAATTCAATAATGTATGGTCTTTGCATAAATTACTTTCTTCTATTTAACAAATATCTAACCTCTTTTAACTCCTCGAATTTAAACATGTAACTAACTCCAAAATAAAAAGAAGTCCCAACTATTGTACCTATTAAAACTTGTAAGATCAAGATATTTGTACATTTTATTGATAAAGAAACTAATCCAAACATCAATAAACCAAGAAATAAAGAAGGGAGAATATCTTTTATTTGTTTAAAATATCCTACATTTATTAATTTGTCTGTATAATATGTATTACACACCAAAGCAAACATTGTATAGAAAAAATCAGTAACACACAACATCTCCAAACTAAAATTAGAAGCTGCATAAATAAAAACAACAGCTCCTACTATTTTCTTGAAAATCTCCAACCTTAAAGACAAATCTGTTCGTCCCTTAACATTTAATAAATTTACGTTTAATATCTGCATCGGCTGAAACATATATGTGAAACACATAATCTGAAGTAAAATAACACACGCCTCCCATTTGGCAGTAACCATTGTTATTACAATCGGATAAGCCAATGCCGACAACAACATCATAATAGGAAATACCACAAACGAAGATACTTTAATCATTTTTCTATAGTTGTATGCCAAACGTTCATTATCACCTTGTAATTTACTAAGAACAGGAAAAGACACCCCCGTAATTACGCCAGCTATATTAGAAGATGGCATTGATGCATATCCAGACGCACGATTATAGTTTCCCAAATCTACCGTTCCTCCGAATTTTCCCAATAAAACAGGAACTATATTACCATACAACGTATATAGAATATTAACCCCCATCATCTTATTTCCATAATTCCATAGGTATTTAAAAGATTTCTTAGAAAACGGAGCTTTAGGCAGCCATTTTACCACCCACCAAATCTGAATTAATCCAATTAAACTTGACACAAGTCCAGAAAAAACTAAAGCCCAAAGACCATACCCCATATATGCCATAGCAATACCAACAATAGAACCTATAACTTTATTAACAACAGAAATACGAGCAGGATTCTTAAAATCAAGTCTTCTATTTAATATAACACTTTGAGGCGTACCCAAAGGCCCCCAAAGGAATCCTAATGCGGTTACTCTTATCAAAGATCTCAACACTGGGGTGTTATAAAAATCAGCAATATAAGGCGAAAGAAAAAAGAGAGTAACATAGCAGACGACACCAACTATAACACTATAGTAAAATGCTGTTGACAAATCCTCCTCCGTCAAGTTTTCCTTACGAATCAAAGCAGAACCAAATCCTCCACTAATAAAAACACCTGCAACAGCCATAAAAACAGCAGGTAATGCAGTTATACCATAATCAGAAGGAGACAACATACGAGCCATAAAAATACCAACTATAAATTGCATCCCATAGTTCATAAATTGATCAAAAAACTTCCAATATAATCCTTTCTTTGTTTTATATTTTAATGATTCTTCTGCCATTTTTACATTAAATAAATATCTTCTAATTTAACGTGAATTCGACGAAAACACTTAAAAATAGAGTAATCTGTCTGTCATTCATGCAATTCATAATCTCAACTCTTATGTTACATAAAAAAGATGCAACAAAGCACCCAAATAGTAATAACTATTTGAGAATTAGTCCCTTATTATATCAAAACCATAAACTTGGGAATTTTCCCATGACACGGACATTCCGTTGATTTCTGCAAAGGTAGTGAAAAAAAATGAAAACAAAAAGGAAAAAAAGAGTTTTCTTTGAGAATATGTCATTTTTTCGATTTATCTCATATTTTTTCTCATTTATCCCACTTTATTCACTTTTTTTTCCTTATCATCACTCTTCGGAGCAAGGATTTGTGCCATTATCGTTCCTGATATCGAATGCCACGCACAACTTACCGCACATGGAATGACAGCAAGCGGACAGGAAACAATGAAGAACTCTGAGGCAAGAACAGTAGCGAGCCCTGCATTCTGCATACCAACCTCGATAGAGATAGTACGGTTCTTGGCTGCAGAGAAATGACACATTTTACCAACGCTATAACCAAGTACATAGCCCAAACCATTGTGGAAAAACACTACCGCCAAAACAATGAGGAAGAATGTTATTCCTTCCATTAGGAGCTTGTCATGAACAGCAGACACAACGCCACCCACAATACATGCAAGTCCGATCACACTGAAAGCAGGCATAACCGACTGTGCCTTGCGGAAATTCTCGTTCCTCCCCATGAAAAGGTTACAGAAGAAACCAATGGTAACAGGCAAGAGCGTAACGAGTAGTATGTTACGGAACATCCCAAGAGCATCAACCTCTACTCTCTCCCCTGCTAACCATAACACAAGTAGCGGAGTAACAACAGGCGCAAGCAATGTACTTGCAGTGGTCATTCCTACGGAGAAAGCCACGTCCCCCTTACACAAGTACGACATGATATTGCTTGACACACCTCCTGGGCAGCATCCGACGAGGATTATACCCACCACAACAGGTTTCGGAATCTCTATGCCAAGATAGCCAACCCCGACGGTTAGCGACCATGCTATGAGTGGCATTAGTGAAAATTGAGCACACGTGCCGATGAGTATGTCCCATGGACGTGCAGCAAGCACACGCATGTCGTCAAGAGTGAGCGTGAGTCCCATGGTGAGCATTATAAATCCAAGTATCAAAGACTGTATATCACCATGTACCCATGAAAATATGACTGGACAAAAAAACGTCACTACTGCTACTGCTATAATGAAATAGCTGGTGTAGGTAGAGAGTATATGAGAAAGGAAATATAAGTATTTCAATTTATTGTTGTTTTTTAGTATTCCCTTATCACCGTGGTGAGATCAGGTATTTGTTTGAGTGCATCAATTATTCCCGTAAGTTCCTCGCGATCATGTACACGCATCTCTATACGTCCCTCGAATATACCCTTGTCAGAAGATATAGAGAGCTTATGAATGTTAATATCCATCTGGTCGGCAATTACAAGTGCCACATCACGTGCTATTCCCTTACGGTCAATACCCTTGATAACAATGACTGCATCGAAAAGCAAATCATCATTATCGTTGCGCATATTCCACCGTACTGCAAGAATGCGGTGCGCATAGGTATTGCGGAGACGGTTCACGACCTGACATGAGCGATGATGCAATTCTATATGGTCATTGCCGTCAATGTATCCTACAACATCATCACCCGGAATCGGATGACAGCAGTCATGGGAGAAAACATACTTATTGATATTGTCCTCTGAGATGACACATGCGCGATCCTTGTCAAAGCCTTCCTGTACGGTGAGAAATTCGTCAGCATCATCCTTGTCATTCTTTGATTTCAAGAACGGTACGAAGCGACGCCAACGACCTTTTTTATTCTTCTTGACCACACCTAGGATATGGTCTAGATCTTGTTCCGACAATGTTATAATGCCGTTACCAATATCAAGCAAAAGGTGTTCTTGTTTCTCCATGCCATGTGCCTCACAGAGAGCACGTAAGGCAGAAGTGGTAAGGCTGAGGTCATGCGACTTCAACCAATGACGCAACATCTCAAGTCCTTTCTGCTGAATGTCACGGTTAGCACGCCGAAGCTGTGTCTGTATCTTATTGCGAGCCTTTGCCGTCGTGACAAACGACAGCCACTCCGACTGAACATGCTGAGAATTAGAGGTGATAATCTCCACTTGGTCACCTCCCTGAAGCACATGACTCAGTGGAACAAGCTTATGGTTCACCTTTGCACCAATACAATGTGAGCCAAGGAATGTGTGGATATAAAAGGCAAAGTCGAGGGCGGTTGCTCCTGATGGAAGTGTGATAATCTCTCCCTTTGGAGAGAAAACGAATATCTCGGATGCAAACAGATTAAGTTTGATAGCATCAAGAAAGTCCATGGCATCCGGCTGCGGATCATCAAGAATCTCCTTTATGGTACACAACCAGTCATTAAGCTCTCCTTCATTATTCGGTTCATCAGTCCCCTCCTTGTACTTCCAATGCGCAGCAAAGCCTTGCTCGGCAATTTCATCCATGCGTTTTGAGCGGATCTGTGTCTCTATCCATTGTCCCTGATTACTCATTAAAGTGACATGGAGAGCCTGATATCCATTAGCCTTAGGATGAGAGAGCCAATCGCGCAAACGATCGGGATGCGACTTATACAGCTTTGTGATAGCCACATATATACGGAAGCATTCATTAACCTCATCTTCTGGTTCTGGAGATTCAAATATGATACGCACAGCAAGGATGTCATAAATCTCGTCGAAGGAAACGTGTTTATTACGCATCTTATTCCAAATGGAATAAGGCGACTTTACACGCATCTTTATAACATACTTACAACCCATGGCATCGAGTGCCTCACGAATTGGATCGGTAAACTTAGCAAAAAGCTCGTCACGCTGTTCCTGCGTATGAGCAAGTTTTTTGCATATATTCTCATAGGAATCTGGATGTTCGTAACGGAAAGCGAGATCCTCAAGCTCTGTCTTTATCTTATTTAGTCCAAGTCGATTTGCCAATGGAGCATAAAGATACAATGTCTCACCTGCCACCTTTGTCTTCTTTCCATCGGAAAGATTATCAAGGGTACGCATATTCTGCAAGCGATCACATATCTTGATTAGGATGACTCGTATGTCATCCGACATAGTGAGAAGCAGTTTTTTGAAATTTTCAGCCTGCTCTGAAGCCTTATCGCCAAATATTCCTCCCGATATTTTGGTGAGTCCATCGACAATCTGTGCAATCTTGGAGCCGAAGATATTCTCCACATCCTCCACGGTATAATCGGTATTCTCGATGATATCATGCAACAAGGCCGCACAAATGGATGTAGAGCCAAGTCCCATCTCACGTGATGCGATAAGCGCTACCTCAATTGGATGGATGATATATGGTTCGCCATTCGGACGGCTCACCCCCTCGTGAGCACGACAGGCAAAGTTATATGCTTTCTGTATTACATCCACCTTCTTGCGGTGCGGACTGGCAAGATAGGAGTCTATAAGTTCCTGATATAATTGTTCAGCTTGTTTTTCCTGCATAACAGTATGGAGTTAGTATTTAAGGTAAATGAAAATATAGAAAATAAAGGGTTGGTAATCCACATGGATTACCTAACCCTAATCTGTTTTCCGGCACGAATAGACGAACCGGATATTTTGTTAAGTTTCTTGAGCTTAGCCACAGTTGTGTGGTTTCTCTTCGCTATTTCAGAGAGTGTGTCACCATTCCTGATGGTCACGTTTCTGCCTCCGCGTGCACGTCTTGCCTTTGCCTTACGACTAGCACGTGCACTTTGACGTGCCGCACGCTGGGCAACTGTTGGAGCACGATATATTGGAGCATCATCATTAACTGCAACCTCTGCGCGCTTCATCAACTGATCTACATTATAAGCATAAACAGAGTCTTCCTTCTCTATGAACGCATTTATATACTCAATAGGCAAACGGAGGTCGGTAGGCTCGCTATAACCAGTCACCACATCACGACGATACTGCGGATTAAGCGAACGAAGTTGTTCCTTACTAATCCCTATGACGTTTGCAAGCTGTTCAAAATGTACGTCACGGTACAGCATAATAGTATCAGTCTGAACAGGTAGCTTGGTGAGCATCGGACAAATGTTATGCTCGCAGTAATAGTTCATGATATAGTTGGCAGCGATAAACGCAGGAACATAACCACGAGTCTCATTAGGTAGATATGGGTATATCTGCCAGTAGTCACGTACACCACCAGCACGGCGGATAGCCTTGTTAATATTCTCCGGACCATAGTTATAGGCAGCAATAACAAGGTTCCAGTCACCAAATATCTTATATAAATCAGCAAGATAGTGGGCTGCAGCATAAGAAGACTTCACAGGATCACGACGCTCGTCTATCATGGTGGTGATACGCAATCCGTAGCGTTTTCCTGTTGCCACCATAAACTGCCAAAGTCCCGTAGCACCTACGCGAGACACGGCATTAGGATTAAGTGCCGACTCTATGACTGGGAGATACTTGAGTTCGAGAGGAATACCATAGACTTCAAGAGCCTGCTCAAAGATTGGCATATAGAAATTGCTTGCGCCAAGCATATATCCGACAGAGCGACGCAGACGGGTTGAATATCTGTCTATGAATTTCTGCACAACATCGTTCCATGGCATCTCCATGGCTGTAGGAAGACGCCTGAGACGATCCTTATAGACTTCGATGTCATATACAGGATTCACATCACGCATCTGGCATGAAGTATCTGCCATGAGATATGTCTTTGCATTATATTGCTGTACAAGTGAATCAAGTTCGAGGAGCATTCCCTCTGGAACCTCTATTATTTCCTCATCACCATTATCCTTACCGATAACGATTTCCTCGTCATCGTAGTTATATGTATCTGTTGTCGTTACATTTACATCCTGCGCATACAGGGAAGTAATATTGCCAAAGAAGATGGCAAGCGAGAGAATTGTATTTCTTTTATTCATAATCATCAATTAGTTATACATGGCGTAAACACACCAAGGACCTTAGAGGTGGTCAAAAAGTAAGAGCAGCGTTAATGCCTATTCCCGTGGTTGAGAACGGATTGACTTCTGCATTCATCCACGATTCCTTCCTTGATGTCCCGACAAAGCCTGGCTCCACATGCAAGGAGAGATCATCAGAAATATCGAACTGCGATAGCGAGGCATCAACATAAGCATCTATGATGCTTAGTCCATATACACCCAGCATACAGAAGAAACTCAGATCACGCCAGCGACGGAAACGATCCTTACGTGATTTGAACTGTGCCTTCAAACGCTCCGGATCACTTTGAGCCATAACGAGATACGGAAATTTCTCATAGCTCTTGGTCTCCGGATCATTATCCGAGATGTCAATGTAAGCCCGAGAATAATCGCTATACATCTGGTTGTTCCAACGCATGGCATAAGCACAACCGACAAATCCTCCATAGATAATCGGAAGTTTCCAATACTTATGGTTGTAAATCTGTCCGGCACCCGGAATAACAATAGCGAGCCACATAGCACGCTTTGGATCCGGCTTCCATGTAGCCCAGTCACGTTTTGCCTTCTTCCCTGCCATTTTGAGAGCAGCCACAGAGTCGGCAGGAGTTAGGTCTCGAATAACCTTTTTCCCGTCTGCCAACTCAGGCTCTACTGATACTGGCTGTATATTGTCAGAGTCATTCTGGGCATACGCAACAATGGCAGAGAACCATAAGCTCACTACCATTATCAAAAAGCGATATTTATTATTTATTTGCAATTAATAGCCTAACCAAGCCTCCCCAAAGGAAAGGATGTTTGTTGTTTTTCCCCTCTAATGATCAGAAGCACTAACTACATCTCTATATGGAGGGGAGGAAGTTTTTACTTCAACTTATCGAAGAGTGTAAGGATACGTTCCAAATCCTCCTCACTATTGAAAGGAATGGAAATCTTTCCTTTTCCCTTCGGATTACAGGTAAACTGCACCTTAGTGTTCAGAAAATCAGAGAGACGATCCTTGAGAACACTAAACTCCTCTGGGAGTTGCTGTTTCGCAACGATCTTCTTTGTTCCCGTTGATATCTCCTCACCATTCTTCAGAAGACTAACCATTTCCTCCACTTTTCGCACGGAATAATTATTCTTCATTATCTCCTTATAGAGCTTAATCTGAAGAGACGGTGAATCTATTGACAGAAGAGCACGTGCATGTCCCATGTCAATCTCCTTCTTCTGAAGCGACAATTGTATCTGCGCAGGAAGACGAAGCAGACGGAGATAGTTGGCAATAGCCGCACGTGATTTACCCACGCGCTCACTTACTTTCTCCTGAGTCATACCATCGTTCTCAAGAAGGTGCTGATATGCCAATGCAATTTCTATAGCGTTGAGATCCTCACGCTGGATATTCTCCACGAGAGCCATCTCCATGATACTCTCATCGCTAATCGTGCGTATATAGGCAGGAATTGCAGTAAGACCAGCAATCTGAGACGCACGCCAACGACGTTCACCAGCAATAATCTGAAAGCGATTATCGTCTATTTGGCGAAGGGTGATAGGCTGAATAATACCTATCTCACGGATACTTGTTGCAAGTTCCTGAAGAGCATCTGAATCGAACTCACGACGAGGCTGATTTGGATTTGCCTCAATCTGAGATATCGGAATCTCGTTGATAGTGGAAGACCCCTGCGGACGGACACCTTCAGTAGAGATAAGGGCATCAAGACCACGACCTAGGGCATTATATTTCTTATGAACTGCCATTTTTATTCAAAAACAAGAAGTAAAATCAAATTGTACATAAACATCACTTCTCTCGCGAGATTATTTCCTTTGCGAGGGCAAGATGATTCTTCGAACCAGTAGAGTCTGCATCATAGAGAATGACAGGCAGACCATGTGAAGGAGACTCTGAGAGTTTCACATTACGCTGAATTACCGTTTTGAACACAAGTTCCTGGAAGTGGCGCTTAACCTCATCGTAGATTTGGTTGGCAAGACGAAGACGTGAATCATACATAGTGAGAAGGAAACCTTCTATCTCAAGCTGCGGATTAAGCTTGCTCTTTATTATCTTAATCGTATTGAGAAGTTTGCTAATACCCTCGAGAGCGAAGTATTCACATTGTACCGGAATAATAACAGAATTAGCCGCTGTAAGTGAATTGACGGTGATAAGTCCAAGTGAAGGACTACAGTCAATGAGGATATAGTCATACTCATCGCGGATTGGCGCAAGGAGCTTGGAGATGACGTGCTCACGGTTCTGTATGTTTAACATCTCTATTTCCGCTCCGACAAGGTTAATGTGGCTTGGAATTATATCAAGTCCTGAAATATCCGTGGTATAGATTGCATCACGCACATCAACGTGGTCTATGATGCACTCGTATAGAGAGCTGTCTATCTGCTGGAGGTCAACTCCAAGACCGCTCGAAGCATTTGCCTGAGGATCGGCGTCAACCACAAGTACGCTCTTTTCCAATGTGGCAAGAGACGCAGCCAGATTGATGGTTGTTGTTGTCTTGCCCACGCCTCCTTTCTGATTAGCGAGCGCGATTATTTTACCGAGTTTTTTGTTCATGATCTTACTGATATGTACATATTAGATTGCAAAGATACTATTTTTTTTCCAAATACGAGGATTTTGTCTCAAATAAAATACATTTTTTTGCATTTTAATGACTAATTACATAGTTTTTTATTATTTTTGCAGCCAAAATGAAACCATTAATTCTCATATCAAACGATGATGGCTACCAGGCAAAAGGTCTCAACGAACTTATACGCATGGTTGCTGATTACGGAGACATAATTGTATGTGCACCTGATGGAGGACGCTCCGGAAAGAGCTGTTCCTTCTCTATGGAGGCTCTCACTCTGCGCCTCCAGAAAACTGAAGGAAACATCCAGACATGGGTTTGTTCCGGTACTCCAGTTGATTGTGTTAAGATGGCATATTCACAAGTATGTCCAAGAAAACCTGCACTTGTTCTCAGTGGCATTAACCACGGCGACAACGCAAGCACCAATGCCCACTATAGCGGTACCGTTGGAGTGGTAACGGAAGGTGCCATCAAGGGTATTCCTAGCATAGCGTTCTCTCTCTGCGACTATGCCGAGGATGCCGACTTTGAGCCAATGACCAATATTGTCAGGTTACTTGTAGAGAAAGCCTTGAAGGACGGAATGCCGAAAATGACATGTCTGAACGTAAACTTTCCGAAGACGGAAAATCCTGCTGGTGTAAAGGTTTGCAGAATGGCTCACGGACATTGGAGAAACGAGGTTGAGAAATGCACTCATCCAAGTCGTGGATATGACTATTACTTCATGTGCGGATACTATCAGAATGATGAGCCGGAAGCAGAAGATACGGATGCTTGGGCTTTGAAGCACAACTATGTGGCTATTACTCCTATCTCCGTGGATATCACCGACTTTGAGTATTTAAAGACTCTTAAATTAACAAGTAACAATTAACATGTCCTTTCGCGCTCCGGCTCCCTCTCTACGGGAGAGGGCGGGGGGAGAGACCTCAGTTTTTTTATGAAATACTACCTTATAGTAGGAGAGGCAAGTGGCGATCTGCATGCCTCGCACCTCATGAAGGCACTCAAGGAGCAAGACCACGATGCCGAGTTCAGATTCTTCGGTGGTGACAATATGACCGCCGTAGGAGGAGAGCGTGTGCGCCACTATAAGGAACTTGCATATATGGGATTCATTCCTGTACTTCTGCATCTGCCCACGATTTTCAAGAATATGGCAATGTGCAAGAAAGACATTACCGAGTGGCAACCTGACGTGGTTATACTCGTGGATTATGCAGGATTCAATCTGAATATCGCGAAATATCTGAGAGATAGAAGGTCAAAGGTCAAAGGTCAAAAGCCGAAGGTTTTCTATTATATTGCGCCAAAGCTCTGGGCATGGAAGGAATATCGTATCAAGAACATAAAGAGGGATGTAGATGAATTGTTCTCCATACTCCCTTTTGAAAAGGAGTTCTTTGAAGGAAAACATGGCTATCCTATTCATTATGTGGGCAATCCAACTGCTGACGAGGTTAAGCTTTTCCGTTCAGAATACAAAGAGACATACGATGATTTCTGCAAGAGAAATAGCCTTGACGCTAGCAAGCCGATTATAGCGCTTCTCGCTGGTAGCAGACGACAGGAAATAAAAGACAATCTTCCTGCTATGCTAGAGGCAGTAAAAGCATATACTGAATATCAGCCAGTACTTGCCTGCGCCCCAGGCATAGACGAGGAATATTACAATAAATATATAGGTGATAATATCGTAGGGCGTACTCACAACGAGACCTATGCCCTACTCTCCCACTCTTCAGCCGCCCTTGTCACAAGCGGTACGGCAACTCTGGAAACTGCGATCTTCGATGTCCCACAAGTGGTATGCTACAAGACTCCTGTCCCACATATCATAAGATGGGCATTCAATCATATCATCAAGTGTAAATACATATCACTTGTAAATCTGATTGCCGACAAGGAAGTGGTTCAAGAATTGTTTGCAGACAAGTTCTCGGTAAAGACTATCAGAGAAGAACTTGGTAAAATTCTTCCAAATGGAGAAGGAAGAGCCCAAATGCTCTCTGAATATGATATCATTGACGAGAGACTCGGAAATGAATCTGCTCCTGAGAATGCAGCAAGGCTAATGATAGCCAAGCTATCATAAACGAAAAGCAAAAAGTGAAGAGTGAAGAATTTGAGTTTGTTAATAGTGCGACATTTACGCAAGCTATTGTAACTCAAATTCTTCACTCTTCACTTTTAGTTCTTCACTTTTTAGAATCTCACGTATGTCTCAAGCCAGAACTCTGTGTAGTTAGGATCTGAAACGCTGTTCCTATCATGAACATAGTTTATCTGAGGCTGGAACATAAGGTTCTTGTGAAGGTTGATAACAGGACAGATAGAGTAAATTGACTTGTTTGAACCCCACTGACCATTATCACGATATGCATCATATTTCAACCAGGTCTTGAGCCAAGGTGTGCAAGGTATTCCAACTGTAGCATACCAAGCGTCTGCACGACCTGTACCTGCCCAAGAAGTCTCACCTGTATATTCATCAACTTTATAGTCACTTACCTTATGACCTGTTGAGTGAGCATACTCAGCACGGAATGACCAATCGTTTACGTCATACTTTCCAAAGATAAGATAACGATTACGATCAACTGTCACACCATTAGATGCGGTGAAGTTACCAGTCCAGCCGTATGCACCAACGAACAAGCCCTTGATTGGCTGAATCTGGATTGTACCGGTAATATCCTTCTGAGAGTTAGCATCAGCTGTATTGATGCCCTGACCGTTGCTGACCATGAGCTGATAGTGAACAAAGCGATGACCGTCTTCTGCAGGGAACAAATCACCCTGAATCTGAATGCCCTGATCACGACCACCATTGCTTGTGTTCTCTGCACCAATGAAGTCTGAATGACCTGTAAGTTTCTTTGTAAGCTGAGAATAATCACCTACTCCCACATCCCAAGGATTCATTGGGTTCTCAAGTCCGAAAGCACGCTTATACTGACCGACCTTGACTTTGAACTCTGGATATTTCTTCCACTCTACAAAGAAATCCTTCATATGGAAAGAAGCGTTATTTGTCTGGAGCTGAATACGATAAGCGAAATCGCCCAAAATAGTTCCGTCAACATACAGACGAATAAGACGCTGTGTGAATCCATCACCAGAGTGCTTGCCATCCTGATTAGTCGCAGCATACTTACCGATGAAATAACCACCGAACTTAGGAGCAGAAACGTATGATGTAACCTTACGGCCATACTCCTTTTCCTCCTGTTGGTCTGCCTGCTGCATTCCAGAGGCAATAGCGTTGTTAAGATAGTGTGTGATGAAGCCTTCTTCTGTACGCTCATCAGACATAAACTCAGAGTTATCCTGAGTGTTTTCCTTGTTCTCGCCGACATTCTCGCTTGTTGTGTCAGCCATTACAGGCACAGCCATAAGAACCGCAAGTGCCCAAACTGTTATTTTCTTCATAATTCAATTTTTAACTATGCATTATATGCACATTAATATTTAACGCAATAATTACGTTCATATTGCAATTATTGTAAATATTTATCAAAAAAATATCATAAAGGCACTTTCGAAGTTCTGTTATTTCAGTAATGCAGCACGAGCCTTTGCAAACTCTTCATTCTTCTTTTTCAGATGATGACGGAGCTCATCAGAACCTGAAGCCTTGATGTCTGCAATAGGCTTTAGGGCATCAACAAGTTTCTTGAGGTCTGGATATTCCCCGGAAAGAGCCTCCAATCCATCATAAGCCATGTTGACCTGCTTGCAAAGATCCATTGCCGCAACATCTGTCATAACTGGCATATAGAGATCCGGATTACGGGAGAGTACATAAAGGACCTCTACCGCGTATGCAGCCTCAGCCGCATAGAACTTATCCAGTCGGTTACGCTTCTTCATGTCCATATAGAACTGCTGGGCATTGGCAAAACTCAACTCCGCATTCTTTGCCTCATCAGCCGCTTTCTGATTAGCCTCGTCAGTCTCAGCTGCAAGGCGTTGCATCGTATTTGAATAGAAATCATCATCATCAAGTCCGTAAAGACCTGCCACCGTCATATCTACGGCAAGATATGCAGATGCCACATATTTCTCCTGAAGAGTGGCAAGATCATCTATATCACCCTTCGAAAGGAGATAATCGGGCTTTACCTTCTTCTGCTGATCCGTAAGACTGAATTTCCCGTTCTCAACAAGAGCCTTGAAATCGACATTTGAAGCCGTAGAGGAAATGATTCCCGCAATACTGTCAAGATGCGATACGAGTTCGAGTGACAGATTCAACTCTGAATGAGGAGCAGAATCTTCCGCAACAGCCTCCTCACCACTCGTCTTCTTGCCTCCACAGGAAGCAAGCATAACGGCAAGAGCACAATATATTATAACTTTCTTATTCATTAGTAAAAGATATTAGTGAGTGCAAGACCAACAAGTGTAGAAACAATAACACTAACGAGTCCAGGCATCATGAATGAGTGGTTGAGCAAATACTTTCCAATGACCGTAGTTCCAGAACGGTCGAAGTTCACAGTAGCAATATCTGAAGGATAGTTTGGAATGAAGAAATATCCATAGACAGATGGCAGCACACCAAGAAGCACCACTCCTGAGATACCGAGAGAATATGCCAATGGCAGCATAGCCACCACTACAGCACCCTGAGAATTGATGAGAACTGATACTGCGAAGAACGCAAAGGCGATAGCCCAAGGATATTCCGTAACTATACCCTTCAAAGCGCCTTGCATCTCAGCCATATAACCTGCGAAATATGTGTCGGCAAGCCATGCTATACCATAGATAGCAACAACAGCAACCATACCTGACTGCCAAACGGCACCACTAACAGCCTTCTTAGGACTTGCCTTTGCAAAGATAATCATGAATGCAGCAGCAGCTATCATTACTATCTGGATGATAAGGTTCATGGCAAGAGGTTTCTGAACATACTCCGTACAACCGGCAATCTCAAGTTTGGCGTTGAGAATCTGCTTTGCCGTCAGCATAGCACCTCCGATATCAAATTTAGCCGTATCCTCCACGCCCTTCACAAGCTGCAAAGTGTTATAGCGAGGACGGATATCGCAACCCACAATCTGCATTACAGAGAAGAGAACGATTATTCCCAATGCTCCAAGGAAGATATACACAGCCATCTTTGCTCCCTTATCCACTTTCTTGTCAAGCACAGATGCAGAAGAGCCATACATATACTCATACATCTTAGGATCTTTAAGACGCTCCTGGAACTTAGGATCCTTTTCAAGATCCAAGCCACGTTTATATGACAAAGCAGCAGCAGCCATCAATCCACATAGACATGCTGGAATAGTGATTCCTATGACCTGGAGATTGTTCACATCAAAGTGATAGGCATTAGAGATTACCACGAAAGAGGCTACCGCAGCAGCAATCGGAGAACACGTGATACCTACCTGAGAGGCTATAGAAGCCACTCCACAAGGACGCTCAGGACGGATTCCCTTCTTCAATGCAATATCGCAAATGATAGGCATAAGGGTATAGACAACATGACCTGTTCCTACGAGCACAGTAAGGAAGAACGTGCAGAGAGGAGCAAGGAAAGTGATATGGTCAGGATGCTTACGGAGAAGTTTCTCAGCCAACTGAATAAGCCAATCCATACCACCAGAAGCCTGCATCATACCAGCACAGGTCACAGCTGCTATAATGATGTAGATAACATCCGTAGGAGGATTTCCCGGTTTCATGCCGAAACCGAACACGAGAATGGCCAATCCTATACCAGAGATTGCGCCAAGAGCGAGGCTACCATATCGTGAGCCAACATACAATGCCAATAATACTATCAGCAACTGCAAAATCATTAGAATCATAATACTCTTAGTTGTTTAAGGTTATTATTCAAGTTAAAGTTATTAATTTTTGAAATGTACGAGGGTGTCTCGCACATTTATGATATTCTATGAGTGCAAAGATATGTATTTTTTTTGAAACTTCCAAACAAATTGAGCAATTTGTGAAAAACAATCGAAAAAAATATCAAAATACGCAAATCTCAAATTCCTCTCTATTCCTATGATACTCCATCAGTGGTCCATCGTTCCTCCATCGATACTCCATCGAAACGATGGACCATCGATGGACTATCGATGGAGTATCGATGGAGTATCTACCTAGGAAAAGCGGAAAAACAGCGGACTTTCTTGCTAGGAAAATCCGCTGTTTGCATTTTTTATAACAAAACAATTTAGCAAGGACGTTTCTTCGGGAGATTAAATACTTCCTGTACTTCCTTCATTGCCTCTTCTGTCATTCCGTCAGGCTCAGAACCCATACTACGGGCACACATATAGATGTTTGCAGCCTTACAGAGAACATCTGTCTGATCAAAAGCATCCATTATATCCTGTCCTACAGCCACAGTTCCATGCTTTTCCCAAAGAACCACATCGTGAGTCTTGATTTGCTCAAGGGTGTCTTTGGCAAGTTCTACGGAAGAAGGAAGTCCGTAAGGCACGATACCAATGCCGAGAGGGGCAAAGGCAAGTGTCTCAGGAATCATCGACCACAAGACATGTGTCATCTCATCCCCCTTCAGAAATCGCTGAATGTGCGACATAGCCACAAGTTCGATAGGATGAGTGTGGAGAGTAGCCTTATAGCAAGAACCTGTCTCTATGAGATAGTTCTGAAGGGCAAGATGGGTTGGAAGTTCTGAGGTTGGGACAACGGGCTCGTCGGCAATAATCTCGTATGAGGCACAATCATCACAGATACGGACGATAGAGCCGTTCTGCATAGGCCAACGGGCAAGGTCGCGCATACGCTTTCCCGTACCCTTGCAATAGAAATACTTTCCTTTGAGATAAGGAAGAGTCATACCAATCTGCTTTACAGGAGCTATAGCCGGCATAGCCTTACACTCATCATCCATAAACTCAGTAACGTTGACGGTTATGTTTCCGCCATTACGCTCTGCCCATCCCTTTTGCCAGAGGTAACCTGTCACCTCGGCAATCTGATCAATAACGGCCTTAAGGCCAAGACGATTATCTAATATACTCATAAAAATTGGGGCCTCTCCCCCCGCCCTCCCCCGTAGGGAGGGAGCCGGAAGGCGTAAAGCTTCTCGATTATAAATTATTCATTACTCATTATCAATTAATACAGGCTCTCCGGCTCCCTCCCTACGGGGGAGGGCGGGGGGAGAGGCCGCTATTTTACCCATACCTTTCCTTCGTTATTTCCTCAAGACTCTTTCCTCTCGTATTAGGACAACCGATTACTCCTATGATGAGAGAGGCAAGAAGAAGGGCAATCATGCAATAGGCGGCAATGGTGAAACCTTCGCCATTCTCTCCATAGATGCCAGTAAAGACAAGTCCCCAGACAGCAGAAAGACCACGAACAACAAAGAACATAAATCCCTGAGCACCAGCACGGAACTTGGCAGGAAAGAGTTCTGAGCCCCAGAGAGCATAGAATATCTGGACGGATATACCACCATTCAAGCCCCAGAGGATTACGAATGCCCAAAGAGTGGCTATGCTGTTCACCCCGACACTCACGACAAGCAACCATGTACCGAGGGCAAAGACAAGTCCGAGGACATAAAGGAGTTTATGACTTGTACGATCAATTATATTCGAGATAATGAACGTAACGCCCACAACGACAGCCCATTGAATACAGTTCATCCAGTTGGCATACTCGTTGCTTACGCCACCTGCCGTCTCACAGATATGAGGAGAGAAGAATCCCATAACGCTTGCCACCAGATTCCACGTAAGGTAGATAGCAGCAAGGAACATAACACTCCTATGTGCCACCTTATTTGACAGAAGGAGCGAAAAAGAATGAAGAACACCTGTGTCCTCACCCTTTTCCTTAGCAGCCTCTTTTGTTGCCTCAAACTCAGCACTTTCATCCAACTGTCTTTGAATCGTCCATGCTATGAAAGCCACGACAAACAAAGTGAAGAAAACCACACGAGAACTGAACACCTCAACGGCAGTCTGAACAGCATCAGCACCTAAGATACTATGAGCAAGAGTCTCTACAGGCGAATAGAGATAGCCTCCAGGGGCAAAGAGCATACCCATGAGCAGGATAATCATAGGGCCAAAGCCCCATGACATCTGCGAGATGCAGATATTGCGCCCACGATTATTCACCTCCGAACTTTCAGAAATGTACGTCCAAGAGGCAGGAACGCCAATACCGACAGAGATACCCGTAATGAGGAATCCGGCAAGAAGCATAGGGAAACTAACGGAAAGCATCACCACGAGAACTCCAAGCATATAGACAAGGAGATTATACGTGAAGATGAACTTTCTGCCGAACTTATCAGCAAGGAAGCCGCCTATTATTGCACCTATGGCAGCTCCCAAGGCATTAGCACTAAGGGCATTAAGCCAGCCAAGATGCATCTCGGAGAGTTCGAGATAATTCTGCCATAGCGTTATGCCACTTCCTCCGGCAACAATAGCGCCGGCATCAAGATAGTTATTAAGAGACACCGCGAGGGTGCTTTTAAGAGAAGATGTTTTTGTCATAGAAAGCCTAACCAAAAGAGCCCCTTGGGGAGAGAGTGTCACATAGTGACGGGTGAGGGGCCATAGTTTTATCGTTTACTAATAACGTCTGCTACGTATTTATCTATATCGAGTATAAAGTCCTGACCAACAGGCACATCGTTACGCACACAGAACTCATCATAGACAGCTTGCCAAGGCATAGCCTTCTGTTCCTCAATAAGAGCGAGAACCTTATAGCCCTCACCTGCAAGCTCAAGTTCTGAAATCATCTTCCGTGGCTCAAGCAAGGCGCGAAGCATACATTTCTGAGCTGCACGAGAACCTATAACGTATGCCCCAATACGGTTTATTGAGCCGTCGAAGAAGTCAAGACCATAATGCACACGATCAAGGGCATTGGCACGTACAATCTCAAAGAACAGTTCCTGCGTTGGATCGTCCATTATCGTGACATGATCAGAATCCCAACGCACAGGACGAGAGACATGAAGCATCAGCTCATTAATGAAAGGAAGAACGGCAGAAACCTTATCAGCAGGAGACTCCGTTGGATGATAATGACCAGTATCAATAGTCAGAATCTGCCCGTTCTTTGCAGCATAAGCAGTATAGAAATCATGTGAACCAACGGTAAAGGATTCAAGTCCTATGCCGAACACCTTACCCTCTATACAGTCCTTCATCATAGGCTGTTTCTTCTCAAAAATCTCATCAAGAGACTTCTTTAGGATATTGCGATACAGGGCATGATTCACGCTAACATCCTTACAGCCATCGTGTACCCAAAGGTTCATGATACAAGGATCATTCTGAGCCTCACCCATAGCATTGGCAATATCACGACAACGTTTTGTATGCTCTACCCAGAACTGACGGATGCCCTCGTCAGGATTTGCAAGACTAAGACTGCCCGACTTAGGATGAGAGAAAGAAGAGGAATTGAAATCAAGGAGAGTATCATATTCCTTCGCCCAGTCAATCCATGACTGGAAGTATTCCACGGTCACTTCATCACGATCAACCACCTTTCCCTTGAAATCACCATAGATCTCATGAAGATTAAGACGATGCTTGCCAGGAATAAGAGATTTTGCCTTGAGAATATCCGCACGAAGCTCATCAATATTGCGGGCAGCTCCCGGAAAATCACCTGTTGACTGAATACCACCAGACATGGCACCTGTCTGAACCTCAAAGCCCTTCACATCGTCTGCCTGCCAACAATGCAGCGAGAGATGGAAGTTCTGAAGTTGCTTGAGCACCTTCTCTGTATCTACACCTATTTCCGCATAGCGAGCCTTCGCTACCTCGTATGCTTTTTTGATTAGTTCTGCTTTCATTTTTATTCGTTCAGTTTAGTATGTTTTGTTTATTAGGTTTCATTTTTACAAGATAGGCAGTAGGTCCATTACAGGTCCGTTGTAAGTCCGTTGTAAGTCCCATTCCGAATAAGAGCAACATAAGAGCAACATAAGAGCAACATAAGACCAACATCCTTCTAGCCTTTCCTTTCGACAACGGCAAGAAACTTATCATAAGCGGCATCCCAAAGAGCCTTGTCTCTTGGAGAGAAATGTTTCAGTTCTATACTATCAGAAATAACCTTTCGCATTTCCCAGAGACCCTTTACTTCACCAGCCGCCTTTGCCTGTATCATTATGTTTCCGAGAGCCGTACATTCCTGAGGACCGGCAAGAACTTCTACCCCACAAGAGTTTGCCGTAAACTGATTGAGATCATTGTTTAGCGAACCTCCACCGATAATATGAAGTACATCTATCGGGAAATCAGCCATTTCCGTAAGATAATAGAACACTTGACGATAGCGCAAGGCAAGCGAATCGAAGATGCAACGGCATATCTCTGCATAGCCTAAAGGCACATATTGATCCGTCTGTCGGCAATAGTCTTGGATAGCCTCAACCATAGAAGAAGGATTGGCAAACATGGCATCATCCGGATTGATAACGCTTTGGAATGCAGGCTGTTGCATAGCCTTAGCGATTAGTTCTGCATGAGACTTAGGGGCATCCGTCCATTCCTTGCGACAACGTTCATAAAGCCACATTCCACAGATATTCTTCAAGAAACGTGTAGTACCCTCTATTCCTCCCTCGTTAGTGAAGTTACGTTCGTATGACACCTTATTAATAATAGCATCTTTAGTTTCAATACCCATAAGCGACCATGTGCCGCTTGAGAGATAGGCATACCTCTCGTTCCTTGCAGGAACAGCAGCAACGGCAGAAGCCGTATCATGCCCAGCAACGGCAACTACAGGAACTGCCCCGAGGCCTGTCATTTCCTGTACTTCTGGAGTCAGGGTTCCGATAGTATCTCCAGGATTTACCATTATACCGAAATGGGATACTGTAAGTCCCAAAGATGCCAACAGAGTTGAATCCAAACGTCTGGTGCGAGGATTGAGCAGTTGAGCGGTTGAGGCTATGGTATATTCACAAACCATTTTGCCAGTCAGCATTTAGCTCAAGGCATCAGGAATGAAGAGAATCTTCTTGGCATTCGCAAGAGCAGAATTGCCAGAACGCCTCATGGCATGAAGTTGGAAGATTGAGTTGAAATTCATGAACTGAATACCAGTAATATCATACACTTTTTCGCGAGGTATGACATTCTGCAGATAATCGTCCATTGCCTCAAAAGTATGAGGATCACGATATGCAAGTGGCTGACTGACAGAGCCATCCTCAGCTACGCACACAAAATCAACGCCCCAAGTGTCAATGCCGATTGAGGATATTTCGATATTTCTTTGTCTGGCAGCCTTCAGACCTTTGACAACCTCAAAGTAAAGGGCGTAGATATCCCAGTAGAAGTGACCATTCACCTCTATGAGATTATTGTCAAAGCGCGTCAGTTCCTCAAGAGTGATTTTTCCATCACTCAATCCACCTACGATGGTACGTCCACTGGTTGCTCCGAGGTCAACGGCAAAGAAATATTTATGGTTCATTGTTTTGAGGTTAGAGTTAAAAGGTTAGGGGGTAGAGAACTCTTCACTTACTAATTTGCAAAGATACTAAAAATATCGAGAACCAAGAACTATATGTTTCATTTTTTGTCAGAAATGCAACATTTCATTGAAAAATGAACATTTTTTCACATATAAGAACGGAATTAGAAGTTTTTTTAGTAACTTTGTACCCGCAAAATATAAAATATTTTATAACAACTTAAACTAAAAATGAGTTTGATAACCACTATCTGTTTGGCTTTCATCATTGGCTATATCTTCATTGCCATTGAGAGCGTGACAAGAATCAACAAGGCTGCTATTGCAGTCTTGATGTGTGTAGTTTGCTGGACACTCCTTGCAGTAGGTCATGGTGACCTTATAGGCATCGCGTTGCCTGAGCATTGGGAACTGGGTGAGGCTATCGAGAAGAATCTCGGTGAGGCCGGTACTACCCTATTCTTCCTTATGGGCGCTATGACAATCGTGGAGATTGTTGACCAGCACGGGGGATTCAACTGGGTACACGGTGCCCTTGCTTCTAAGACAAAGCGCTCGCTGCTTTGGAAGATTGCGTTCATGACAGCTATCCTGTCAGCCGTTCTCGACAATCTTACAACATCCATCGTGATGATTATGATCCTGCGTAAGCTTGTTCAGGACAAGAACGACCGCATCTGGTATGCCGTATGCGTTATCATCGCAGCTAATGCCGGTGGTGCTTTCTCTCCTATCGGCGACGTTACGACAATCATGCTCTGGAATGGTAAGATGATTACTGCTCTCGGCGTTATCGAAGAGATTATAGTTCCTTCTTTCGTTGCATTCATAGTTCCTACAGCCGTTCTGCAGATGCACCTCAAGGGTGATCTCCCACAGGCTGTAGATAATGGTTCAAAAGAAAAGCTCGCAGTATCTTCACGCCAGAAGAAGATTATCTTCGCTATCGGTGTAGGCGGTCTCTGCTTGGTTCCTGTATTCCATACAATTACTGAACTCCCTGCCTTCATGGGCATTATCGGTGTGTTAGGCATTCTCTGGTGCGTAACTGAGATTTTCTATCGCGGTCGTACAGAGCAAGACCCTAAGGCAAAGCGTGTTACCAAATTGCTTTCACGCATTGACATGAGCACAATCATGTTCTTCCTCGGTATCCTTATGGCTGTGGCTACGCTTTCTGAGATCGGCGTACTCACACAGATGGGGAAGTGGCTTGACGAAACTGTAGGCAACGACTACCTTATCACTGGTGCCATCGGTATTCTCTCATCTATTGTTGACAACGTACCGCTCGTTGCAGCTTCAATGAAGATGTACGCTATTGATCCAACGTCAGTTAACCTCGCTGTAGATGGTGTGTTCTGGCAGTTGCTTGCTTATTGTGCAGGTGTTGGTGGCTCTATGCTCATCATTGGTAGTGCTGCCGGTGTAGTGGTAATGGGCCTTGAGCATATCTCATTCGGCTGGTACTTGAAGAAAGTAACTTGGATCGCCTTCGTGGGATATGTTGCTGGTATAATCTGCTACTGGTTAATCAAGACCTTTATAGGATAAATTAAACGAAGAGTGAAAAGTGAAGAGTGAAGAATTTAAGTTAGATTTTGCAATCATATGTAAATATCAGAACCTCTGAAACTCAAATTCTTCACTTTTCACTCTTCACTTTTTCACTTAGATAATGTCAGAAATTGATTCTCAATTCCTACTATTGATAAACGGATTCCACACAGAGTACCTTGACCAACTCATGTGGCTCATAAGCGGTAAACTGGTGTGGATTCCGTTTTATCTGATTACCCTCTTTGTGATATACAAGAGAAGAGGGTGGATGGGAGCTTTACACCTTCTATTATTAGTAGGAGTGATGATGCTGTTTACGGACATGCTGAACTCACAGGTAATTCGACCTTGGTTTCAGCGTCTGCGTCCGGCAAATCTCGAGAATCCTCTATCACAATACGTTCACATCGTGAACGACTACCGTGGAGGCTCATACGGCTTCCCTTCGGCTCATGCAGCCAACTATTGGGGATTATCCCTGCTCGCGGCTTATTTCATGAAGTCAAAACGAGTGCTATACTCCCTGTTCTTGCTATCCCTGATAGTCTGCTATTCACGCTCATACCTCGGCGTTCACTATCCTGGCGATCTCCTCGGAGGCATATTATACTCTACAATCGTCGTTGGCATCATAATCTGGTTATATCAGAAATATCTGCCAAAGAGATTGGTTCCGGAGGTAAGGGAATGCCCATCCATAACGGAATGGATTCCTGCCATGAGCGTTCTTGCCACACTTGCAGTATTCGCAATTGTGGCAGCAATATAAGTGAAAAGTGAAACGTGAAGAATAGAATCTGTCCAAAACACTAATCACCAAAAACTAACTCGACTAAAACCCTAAACAATGAAAAAGATTCTATTAACCCTATTGGCAACAATTACCTTTGCACTTTCCGTTAGTGCAAAGCCACAGAAAATCCATACCTTTACGCAAGGTGACGGCACATTCCTTTTGGATGGAAAGCCTTTCATCGTGAAGGCTGCCGAATTGCACTATGCACGTATTCCACGCGAATATTGGGACCATCGTATCAAGATGTGTAAGGCGCTTGGTATGAATACTATCTGTGCATACGTATTCTGGAACTACCACGAACCACAGCCAGGCGTGTGGGATTTCTCAGGAAACCACGACATTGCAGCCTTCATGGAACTCTGCAAGAAGAACGGAATGTGGGTGATAGTACGTCCAGGTCCATACGTTTGCGCAGAATGGGAAATGGGTGGCCTGCCTTGGTGGCAGCTCAAGGATCGCAGTATCAAGCTAAGAACGTTGGACGAGAAATTCATGAAGCCTGCCATCGCCTTTGAGAATAAGGTGGCAGAGGTACTGGCTCCATATCGCCTTGAGAATGGCGGTAATATAATTATGGTACAGGTGGAGAATGAATACGGCTCCTACGCAAAGGACAAGCCATACGTAAGTGCCATGCGTGATGCCCTCCGTGCAGCCGGATGGGATAAGACGACCTTGTTCCAATGCGACTGGTCAAGCAATTTCACGGACAATGCCCTTGACGACCTCGTATGGACAATGAACTTCGGAACAGGTGCCAACGTGCTTGAGCAGTTCAAGAAACTCGGAGAACTCCGTCCTAATGCCCCACGCATGTGCTCAGAATACTGGAGCGGATGGTTCGACGGGTGGGGCCGTGCTCATGAAACCCGTCCTGCTACAGATATGGTGAACGGCATATCAACGATGCTCGACAACGGCATTTCCTTCTCTTTGTATATGACCCACGGCGGAACATCATTCGGCTGGTGGGCAGGAGCAAATAACACAGGCTTTGCACCAGACTGTACAAGCTATGATTATGATGCCCCAATAGATGAACAAGGAGCAGCAACAGAGAAATACTATCAGCTTCGCGAACTTCTCCAGAAACATTCAGATGTAAAATTACCTGCTGTTCCAAAACCATTACCAATAATATCCATCCCAGAGGTAAAGTTTAATGAAATGGCACCTCTATTCCGTGCAGGAAACATGCCACAGCCGATACGTTCACACGATGCTCTTCCCGTGGAGCAATATAACCAAGGCTATGGCAACATTCTCTATACCACTACCCTACCCGACCTCAAGGCAGGGGCATATCTCCGCATAACCGATATGTGCGACTATGCCATTGTAACTATTGACGGCAACAAGGTTGGAGAACTATACCGTGGTAACGGCTACGAGACTACACTTCAGATAAAGAACGAGGTAAAGGCTGGTGCTCAGCTTGAAATCTTCATTGAGGTTATGGGACGCATCAACTATTCAAAACTCATTCATGACCCCAAGGGAATAACAGATAAGGTTGAGGTATTCACCACGGATGGTAAGAACGATCTGACATACAACCTCAAGGACTGGAATGTGTATCTCTATCCCTATGAACTTGACTACGACAACCTCAGCTATATACCTACCGTAATCGGCAACCTGCCAGCATATTACAAGGCAAGTTTCAACCTCAATAAGACAGGCGACACCTATCTTGACATGAGGACATGGGGCAAGGGTCTCGTATGGGTTAACGGACATTGTATTGGACGATTCTGGGAAGTTGGTCCTCAGCAGACACTCTATCTGCCAGGATGCTGGTTGAAGAAGGGAAAGAACGAGATTGTAGTGCTTGATATAACAGGTCCAACACAGGCAAAGACAGAAGGTCTCACCAAACCTATTATCGATCAGTTGCAGCGTGACCGTCTCCCAAAAGATGCCATAAAGACTGACATCTCCAAGAAATCAACAGCAAAGAAACAGGACGGAGGAGCGGGAAACGATGCTGCCCCGGGAGCTAAGTAACCTACGGTTATTAAACGTGAGTTCGACGAATTGAATCGTCTAACTCACGTTTAAATATATTTTATCTCTACGCTTTTTTTCGGTAATATTGTCCGTTTTACACTTATATACACATCAATAATACTTTTTTTATAGTTAAAAACAACACATTTAACATTTATTTACACAATATTTTCCATTTATTAACTAAAGATTATTATCTTTGCAAACAAAATAGATGCCAACCTAATAACGTCTTTAACTGAGACACGGACAACCTGCTAAAAGGTTAATATATACTTTAACTATTATATTCATTTCACTAACTTAAAAACGTATCATTATGAAGCTAAAAACATTACTCGTTTTAGGTACATCAATGATGATGACTTCATCTGTTTTTGCAGATGGTTGGGTAAGACCGGTTCCGACGACGCAAGATATCGTTAAGGATGGCGTTACAGCCCAATATCTGTACAATGTATCTACTGGGTCGTTCATGCTCGGTGCTAACGACTATGAAACACGTGGCTCTGCAAGTAGAGACAAGGGTATGCCTTGGAAAATCCAAGAACAGACCGATGGTACTTATGCTCTAGTAGATTCAGTTGCCAAATTCAAAGAGTGGCGTAAAACGTTTGTTGAGTCAAACGCGGCTATCTGGGTTGACAACAACAATGGTGCTAACTGCGACACCTGGACTCTTACAGATCTTGGAAATGGCAAGTATAAGATTGGTAATAAAGCATTTGCCGATGAATACCTCGGCATTGCAAAAGACTTTGCTGACACACGACTCTATCTGACATCATGGTTCACATCAAAAGAGCCTGCAATTGAAGCAGATTATGAGTGGACAGGTGTTAGCATAGATGCATACAAAGAATGGGAACCCATCAATAATGTGTATGTTGCCGCTATGAAGCTCAAAGCAGACATCGAAGAAGCGAAGAAGCTTTATCCTTCAATCGACTTGGCTGCAGAGGAAACAGTATTTAACAATACGGCAAGCACGATTGAGGAGCTTCAGGCTGCTATAGATGCTATTCCAGCAAAGTTGAAGGCTGCCGCAGATGCAGATATGGCAAGCGCAACACTTGCTAATCCGAAAGACGTTTCTACTCTTATAAAGAATCGTTCATTCGACAAGCAGGGCGACTTTGCAGGTTGGGAAGGAGAAAAATTCGGTGCCGGAGGTACAGCAAGTACTGCTGCTGAGCACTTTAATAAGAACTATAACACCTATCAGACACTCAAGGATCTTCCTGTAGGTGTTTATAAGGTAAATGCTGACGGTTTCTATCGTGCAGGTGAAATTGCCAATGATTTCACAGCGACAAAGGATAAGGCAAAATACTATGCCAAGATCTATGGTGCCAACGTTACAGCTAACGGCGAGGAAATCGCTACAGCAAGCCTAATGCACCTCTTTGATCCTATCAAGGCTGGCGAACAGTATCTTGACAAGAATGGTGAAGCAATTGGTGCTACGGAATATAAGGATGGTGAGACCATATACTATATCCCTAACACAATGCTTGACTTCACCAACCTCAATGGTACTACCAAGGAGTTGAAGGAAGGCACAGCGCTCTACAAGACTAACTCTGTATTGTTCCCTGTATCTGAAGGCACAGCAAAGATTGGTGTCAAGAAGGACTCAAAGGAGAACAATGACTGGACAATCGTTGATAACTTCGCTCTTACATATTATGGCAACGGTGCTGATGCATGGGGTGCCCTGATGAAGGACTACGCAGCTAATGCCACCCTACCAGAAGGCAAGGTTACAAAGAGCATAATTGCAGCATTCAACGACGCAGTTAGCAAGGCTAACGCAACTGACTATCAGTCTTATAAGGCAGCAGTCGAGGCTATCGATGCAACAAAGAAAGCTGCAGAGGAGAACATTGCAGCATGGGCTGCGTTTAAGGCTCTTGCAGAGCAGGCAGAGCAGATGCTCAATGATGGAACATACATGAGTATCGCAAGCGACCTCTCTGACTATATAGCATACGACTATACCGAATTCGTTGAGAAGCTTGAGCTTTCAACAGAGGAGATCAAGGCTGAGACTGCAACTCTTCAGGAACTCTACGATAACGCCAAGGCAGACACTCCTGCTGGTACAGACGTTACAAAGATGCTGAAGAACGTAGACTTCGCTCAAGGTTGGGATGGCTGGGAGCACTCTGGTGACGGCACCGTAGCAGCAAATGCAACAGCAAAGTGTGCTGAGGCATGGAATTCTAAGAATTTCGACATCCACCAGGACATATCAAATGCTCCTGTAGGTGTATATCAGATTCAGGTTCAGGGATTCTATCGCTATAACAACGGTGATAACGACGGTTGGTTGTACTACTTCAATCAGGATGGTACAGAGAGAACTGACCATAACGAGTTCATTACAAACTCTCCTGCATACATCTACCTGAATGATGCCAAGACATCACTTGACAACATCTACAAGTTCAAGGCTCCATACGACGAAGCAAATCCTTACTATAAGACTGAAGGTCTTGCTGGTCCTGCCCCATACATTGATCCAAACAAGGAGTTCTGGTATCCGAATGACATGACCAATGCAGGTGTTGCATTCGACGATGGTAAATATGTTCAGAGTGCTTTCGGCCTTGTAGCAAAGAAGGGTGATCCTCTCCGCATCGGTGTCAAGGGTAATACTCAGGAAGGCACATCATGGGCAATCTTCACACGCTTCAAGCTTATCTATCAGGGTTTCGACGCAAATATTATCAAGCCAGAGCTTGAGAAGGCTGTAAAGAGCATCAATGCAGAGGCTCTTATGGGTTCTGACATCGCACAGGAGGTGAAGAAGGCTGTTGAGGATGGTAATGCAGCCCTCGCACAGGCCGACGGTAAGGTAATGTTCAATGCACTCGCAGCTATCTATGCTATTCAAACAAAGGCAGAAGAGTCTGAGGCTCTCTTCAAGAATCTCTTGGCTCAGGCAGAGACATTCAACGAGACTCTCAGCAATTCAGAGGATGCTCGTCCTGCAATAATACAGCAGGCTAACACTCTCAGCACAGAAGTTTCTACAGCCATTGACGGCAAGACATACACAGATGCTCAGGCTCAACAGGCTATCGCAGACATGACAAAGCTCGCAAAGAAGCTTGCTGTTCCTGCTGATATCGACGAAGCTGCAGACAATAATCGTAAGGAAATCACCAACGTGATTACGAACAACAGCTTCGAGACTGGCGACCTCACAGGTTGGACAACAGCAAGCGGTACAGGTGATACAGGTTCTAAGGAAAACAGCAACGGAACCTACACTATCAACAATGCCGATGGTTCTTACGTATTCAACACATGGAACGGCTCTGCAGTTGAAGGCGGTTTCTTCGTTGCACAGGATATCGAGGATCTCGATCTTCCTGCTGGAACATACGAACTCACATGTCTCGTAGCTTCAGATGCAAACAATGTACAGAAGGTTATTGTCAACAACAACATGTATGAGGTAACAACAACCGACAAGACAAATGGCGAAGAGGCAAGCGTAGTCTTCAAGCTTGAGAACAACAATGACAAGATCTCTATCAAGGTTGCTTCTGACACATGGTTCAAGGCAGACTACTTCCAACTCTTCTACTATGGTAAGAACAGCAGCAAGGAACCTTCTGTCGAAACCGGCATCGTGGATGTCGTTGCCACATCCGAGGCAATCGACATCTATACAATCAACGGTGTCAAGGTTGCCACACTTCAGAATGGTCTCAACATCATCCGCACAAAGAATGGTGTAAAGAAGGTTATGAAGAAGTAATGAACGAACATAATTAACATAACAATACTGGAGTGGGTTGAAATATACCCACCCCAGTATTTGAGTGAAAAAAGACAATCGAGGTGGAAGTCTATAAAATACCACCTTAAAGAAGACGGTGTAAGAAGAGAGGAAAAGACATTTTGGGGTATGTGTAAAGCTTATTGCGTTAACATAAAACCCAAGCTCAAGGAAATGAAACCAACTAAGGCTAACAGCCTGAACAATATATAAAGTGAAACATTAAAACCATTATAAACGAAACCTAAATATGATTAGAAAAATCGCTAAACGCAAGAGAATGCAGAGTAAGTGGGCAAGAAAGCTTTCACTTCACATGCTGACTGTTGGTGGGTTTGTTGCAGGCGCTGTCATGATGCAGTCCTGTGATAAGGACATACTCACTGGACAGCCAGAGTGGTTAGGCAACTCTATCTATGAGCGTCTTGAAGAAGGCATTCAGGTAGATGGCCAGACCAAGACTTTCAATACCACACTGCGCCTCATTAACGACCTTGGCTACAAGGAAACTCTTTCAAAGACGGGTTCTAAGACACTATTCGTCGCATCTGATGATGCCTATCAGGCATGGTTCAATTCCAATAACATTTTCGGCGTAAGATCATACGAAGATCTCACATACGGCCAAAAAAGCCAGTTATTCAATGGTACTATGATTAATAATGCGTACCTTCTTGAACTCATGTCAAACATTCCTTCCAATGACGACAATAAACTACCAGAAAACGGTATGTGTATGCGCCGTGAAACTGCCGCAAGCAGTTGGGACAACATCCCTGTTATCAATGTAGAGAATTTCCCTGTAAACACGGAAATTTCCGACGATCCTGTAAACAAGGCATGGGGAAATGTACGCAGTCAGGGAAAGAACATACATATCCTGAAGGATGGTTCCTCTGCACCTATGATTCACTTCCTTCCCCAGTTCATGGAGAAGAATAACATCACGGACAATGACCTTTATACGATTTCAAATCATGCATCGGAGTCAGTTCAGGATGCATGGGTGAATGGTAAGAAGGTTATAAGCAATGAGCAGACCTGTAAGAACGGCTACATATATGTTGTAAGCGGAGTAATGGAGTCAAGCCCTAACATGGCAGAACTCATTAATACGAACAGCAATACAACTATATGGGCAAAACTGCTCAATAGGTTCAGTGTTCCTGTTGCATTGGGCAAGGAGACACAGCAGGAGTTCTGGCGTCTGTACCCAGAATATGAGAATAAAGATTCATTATATAATCTCCGCTATCTGAACTATAGCGGAAATCACGAACTTTACACTCCAACAGGCAGGAGGGATGATGTCCTTAATGCCAGCGGTCTGCTGAAATTCGATCCAGGATGGAATCAGTATATGGCAGACAATACCACTATCATCATGCAGAATGATGCTGCTTCTATGCTTGTACCAAATGACAAAGCTCTTACAGAATGGTTCAACAGCGGTTCTGGTAAGGTTCTGAAGGATAAGTTCGGCTCATGGGATAACATCCCATACGAGACTCTTGTAAAGCTTCTCAATGTGAACATGCAGGAGTCGTTCGTAGCCTCTGTTCCTTCCAAGTTTGCTTCAATACTTGATGATTCACAGCGTTCTATGGGCGTAACCATAGCTGATATCGACTCATGTATCATGGGTTGTAATGGCGTTGTATATATTACTAATAAGGTGTTTGCCCCTTCTGAGTATTCATCAGTAATGTTCCCAGCACTTGTTCAAAGTACAAGTGACTACAGCGTAATCTATCATGCCCTTTCAAGTAACTACACCCCAACATACGTAACGAATAACGGTGCTGCGAAGGACTTCACCCCATACCTCACGGCTATGGATTCAAAGTTCAGCCTGATTATACCTTTCAATAGTGAAGATTGGGTGAAAATATCCAATTCCGACCAGAAGGTTCTTTCCTTCATCGACCCATGCTCATACGGTCTTCCACAACAGTATCTACTCGTATTCTTCTATTATAAGGAGCAGATTAATGGCATAGCAATGCCAGTCGTCATGGCTCCTGACGGATCATGGACACCTGCCGAAGGTCCTGACTACAGTCTCACATCGGATGTTGTAGTAAACCGTCTCTATGACTATCTTGACAACTCAATTCTTCTTGAGGATATCACAGCCGACAAGACCATGTACAAGACAAAGGCCGGTAGTGTGATCAAGGCATTCAAGGAAGGCAACGACATGTGCTTCCAGGGCGGTCTTCAACTTTATACAGGTGGAAAAGTCAAAGCTTCCAGCAAATACATATACGACATGGGCAGCGACGGTAACGGCACAACCTATGGTGTAAACAATGCGGAAGCCTTCGAACGGGGCAAGGTACAGATTCCTATGACTTCTGCTAAGTCTGTATATGAGATATTGAAGGAAGAGAAAGACAAGGGTGGCGACCATTTGTTCTACGATATGATATTTGCAGACGAAAGCGGTAAGGCTCTGTTCGGAACAAAGGACGGAAAATACTATTGTCTAAACCCTGCGGAGAACAAGAACCTTAAGGTGTTCGATAACTACAACTATACTATCTACGTCCCTACTGATGCTGCAATCAAGCAGATGATTGACAATGGTTATCTCCCAACATGGGATGACTACAACAACTCAACTTCTGAAGACGAGAAAAATGAAATTGCAGACAGAATACACAATTTTGTACGCTATCACATACAGGATAACTCCGTGTATATCGGTGGCGACAAGGTTTCTAACTTCCAGTATGAGTCTGGCAAACTGAATCCTAAGAACAACCGTTTCTATTCTATCTACGTAACTCAGGACGGAAACAATCTGACAGTCAAGGATCAATTGGGCAAGACCTATACCGCCAACGTGGCAGCAAGCAACAAGTGCTGCCGTGAATATTGGGTTGAATGGGGCTCAGGTGTGAAGTTGGACAATCTTAGCACTACATCATTCAGATGCTCAATCTCAGCATCTTCCAATGCAGTACTACACAAGATTAACGGCGTACTTCTCTACGACAAGAGTCAGGAGACAAAATGGAAGTAAAGCGAAAGCCAAAAGATAATCAGAAACTTGCGTAGCTTGATGAGCTCCGCGAATAATTAGAAATCAGAATTTGTCAATGAAACAAAAGACATACAATATAGTAGGTCATAAATGCAGGGTTGCACTGCTGACATGCGCAATGTCGCTTTGTAGCTTAGCTGCTATGGCACAGGATATTACACAGGTACATGGTACCGTCAGTGATGACCTCGGTCCTCTGATGGGAGCTACAGTCTGTGAGATTGACGGCACAGGCCGTATCATTGAGTCTGCCATCACCGACATGAACGGTAACTTCACCATGAAGGTGAAGAATCCAAAGGACAAACTCCGCATATCATACGTTGGACTGAAGACACAGACATTCAAGTTTGACAAAACCACATATAACGTGACTATGACAAGTGCCACAACTCTTAGCGAAGTTGTCGTAAAGTCAAAGAAGCGCGCCAACGGTAACGGTCTTGCCATTCCTGAGAATGAGATTTCATACGCCAAGCAAACCATCGATACCAAGGAGTTTGAAGGCCTCGGTATCACAACCATCGACGAAGCCCTTCAGGGACGTATCGCAGGCCTTGACATCGTAGGTAACTCTGGTGCCCTTGGTTCCGGTTCAACCATGCGTCTTCGTGGTGGTGGCTCATTGTCAAAACTCACGAATCAGAACCCACTTATCGTAGTGGACGGAAATGTTCGTGAACTTGACCTCTCAAACTTTGATACAAATACGGCAAGTGACGAGCAGTTTGCCGAGCTTCTCAACATAAACACTGAGGATATTGCAAGCATCAACGTGTTGAAGGATGGTTCTGCACTATATGGCTCACAGGGCGGTAATGGCGTTATCGAGCTTACGACAAAGCGTGGTAGCCGTGGTAAGCCACAAGTGTCATACTCTCTCAAACTGACAGGAACATATCAGCCAAAGGGTATGGATTTGCTCAATGGCGATGATTACACCATGCTTCTCAAGGAGTCTTACTTCAACCCAAGACAGAATGATGCTGCAAGTGATGTTCCTGAGATTAACTACGCCCCATTGTTCTCAGAGTACAACCAATACAACGATAACACAGACTGGCTGAAGGAAGTTACTCAGGTCGGACTTCGACAGAACCACTACCTTACAGTAAACGGCGGTGGTGAGAAGGCACGTTTCCGTATCTCTGGTGGTTGGGACAATGAAACCGGTACATCTATCGAAGACAAGATGAAGCGTATCTCTGCACGTGTGAACCTTGACTATAATGTCAGTGAACGTATTCTCGTGCAGACAAACTTCGCATTCACATATACCAAATACAACCATAACTATGACAACCTCTACGATATCGCCCTGAAGAAAATGCCTAATATGAGTATATATGAGGAGGATGCCAATGGTAACGATACTGATATATATTACAACATGCTTCAGAGTGGCTCTTCAATTGGTTCAAGTGTATTCGAAAAGGATCAGCGCACGTACGTCAATCCTGTCGCAAGCGCCCATCTTGCAAAGAATGACCAGACAAAGTATGACCTAACCCCGGAACTTATCATGAAGTATGAACTCATGGGTATGGACGAGGATCATGACCGCCTCACCTACAAGGGACAGATATACATGAATATCTTCAACAACTACGAAGAAAAGTTCTATCCGTCAGAACTTGTTACGACATCATGGAACGCAGGTCACAACACCTCAAGAGATGCAAGTTCTAAGAGTGTATCACTCACCACAAAGCACTCTCTGACATACGTTCCAAAGCTGCCGAACAAGGATCACTCTGTAATGGCAATGGCACGTATGGAGGTATCGACTGGTAGCTCAAGCAACCAGTCAACAGAGGGAAAAGGACTTCCTTCTGGAGGTATTCAAAGCCCTAATGCCGGTGGTAAGATTACAAAACTCGAATCAGGCTTCAACGAGTGGCGTTCCCTGTACTACACATTAACAGCACACTATTCATACAAGAGCCGTTATTCCTTCGATGCTACATTGCGTATGGATGGTACGACCAAATTCGGACCAGACAAGCGATGGGGTTACTTCCCACAGTTCTCTGGCCGTTGGAATATAATTGACGAACCTTTCATGAAGGAAATCAAGGGCAAGGGACTGTCCATGCTCTCTATACGCCCATCATGGAGTCTGGTAGGTAATGCACCAAACCAGAACTATCTCTATGTATCAAAATATGGAAGCGCTTCTGAGTATCTTGGCATCAGTGCAATGTCTCCTAAAAACCTCAAGCTAACAAACCTTCAGTGGGAAAAAGTAAATAACTTCAACGTCGGTTTCGACATTGGTTTCCTTGAGGATCGTCTTAACCTTACTTTTGAGATTTACCAAATCACACGTTCCGACATGTTGATGGGTGACTATCGTATTCCTTCAAGTTCTGGTTACGCAAAACTTGACACCCGCAACACAGGTAAGACGCGCAATACAGGTTGGGAGTTCCATATCAACACTAACCGATTAATAAGGAAGGGACATTTCTCACTTGACCTCAATGCAAACTTCGGCAACAACCGTAACGAATTGCTTGAGATGGATGCAAGTGTATTGAAGTCCATGAACTCAACTTATAACAACGGTAACCGTGAGGTTCTCACACGAGTTCAGCTAAACAACCCGCTTAACGCAATCTACGGATTCCGTTCAAAGGGGGTATATATGTACCAGTATGAAACAGTCAAGAACATGCCGAAAGAGCAGCAGCAGGCATTCATCGATGCCGGCAACACTGCACCTGTAGCACTCAATGCAGAAGGCAAGATTATCTATGATGACAATGGCGATCCTATTCAGATGAAGTTCAACTATACCAACGACAATTCAGGTAAGAACTATAGCTTCCGTGGTGGTGATGCCATGTATGAGGATGTAAACCATGATGGTCAGATTAATGCTCTCGACATCATGTACCTCGGTTCTTCACTGCCTAAACTCACTGGTGGATTCGGATTCTCCGCTTACTACAAGGACTTGAAACTCACAGCACAGTTCACATATCGTGTCGGCGTTGACATCCTTAACCTTGCACGTCTTGATGCAGAGGCAATGAAGAATAACGACAACCAGAGTCAGGCCGTGAACTACCGCTGGCGTAAGGAGGGTGATATTACAACCATTCCACGTGCTATGTATGGTGAGAACACAAACTACAACACACTTATCAGCGACCGTTTCGTAGAGGACGGCTCATATCTGCGTTGCAGCTATATTCAGGTCTCATATGCCCTGAAGAAGGATTTGCTCAAGCCTTTAGGACTCAATAAGATCAATCTCTATCTGAGTGCAAACAATCCTTTCGTACTTACCAAATACACAGGTGTTGACCCCGATATCTCTGCCGGAGGCTATAGCCCTGCACAGGATAATGGTAAACTCCCTCGCGTACGCTCATACACACTGGGCGCTACGGTATTCTTCTAAAAGCCTAACAAAACCTTCCCAAAGGGAAGTATGTTAGATTGTACTTTTGTAATAAAGTAATTTGTAATTCGTAATTAGTTATTTTTTATGAACAATATAAAATCTAAAATACGCAAGAACAGCTTCACGCTCATGGCACTAACATTAGGTGTTATGAGTTCTGGTATGCTGACAAGCTGTGGAGAAAAATTCCTTGAGCTTGAGCCTCAGAACGAAACCGTCCTTGAAAACTTCTGGAATGAAAAGACCGACGTACAGGCAGTAATCGCTGGATGCTACTCACAGCTACAGTCAGAAGCCATCATCAGCCGTATGATGATATGGGGAGAATACCGTTCTGAAAACGTTGTATATACAGATGCAGACCATAAGGACCATAATCTGGAAAAGGTTCTGAAGGAAAACCTCACAGCCAACAACGGTTATACGAAATGGGAGGACTTCTATAGCGTCATCAACAAATGTAACACTATACTTAAATATGCCCCAGGCGTTGCCGATGTTGACCCTTCATACACGAAGTCACAACTGAAGGCAGACATTGCGGAGGTAATAGCCATCCGTTCCCTTTGCTATTTCTATCTCATACGTACATTCCGTGACGTACCTTACACAGAAACCTGCTATGAGGACGACAGTGAGGGAGAAGGGAAACAGCCGATGGCACTTCCTGCCACCGACTTCAACACGGTGCTCTCAAACTTGATTTCCTCACTCGAAGCAGTGAGTGAAGATGCTCTTGATGGGTATCCAGAAACATCAAATCCATACTCAGAATATTTCAGTACGGGTCGCATCACGAAGTGGGCTATCTACGCTATGCTTTGTGAGATGTACCTTTGGCAGAAAAACTATACAAAATGTATAGAGTTTGCCAATAAGATTATAGACCGTAAGAAGCAGGAAGTAAAGAAGTTGAAGACATTCACTCAAGAAGACTTTGCTAACTGGAACGGCTATCCTCTCATCGGTACACGATACAGGAGCAATAGCAACTATTTCGGCAATGGCTTTAATCAGATATTCGTTGATGGTAACAGCATAGAGAGTATCTTTGAACTTACATTTATCAAGAACAATGACAATCTTGCATCTAATCCAACTTTCGGCAACTTCTACGGAGGACAGGACCGCAAGCCATGGGTAAATGTTTCTTCATTCGTTTCTCTTGACGAATGGAACGGCACATATAAGGTGTTTGACAAACAGAACAAGGGACTCGACATGCGTGCATATGAGAATATAGCATGGAAAGGCAAGGAAGAACCATCACATATTAGCAAGACCACGGCATACACAGAAGTCACTCTCATGGCACCTACAGCAAGTAACTTCTGGAGTTCCGAATGGAGCAGTCAGTATCCAACAACCGGAATGAACCACGACTCCCAAAACAAGGCAAATGTCATTTATTATCGTCTGTCAGACATCATGCTCCTTGCAGCAGAAGCTTACAGCCAGTTGATTTCACAGGAGACTGGCGATGTTACTTCCGATGAAGACGTCAAGAATCTCTATAACGCATTCAAACTCGTGAACGCTGTCAACAAGCGTTCTATCGGTGAGCAGGTTCTCAAGGATACCCTTGTATTAAAGAACTATAAGACAAAGGAGGCTATCACGAATCTCGTATATGAGGAGCGTCATCGCGAACTCATGTTCGAGGGTAAGCGTTACTATGACCTCGTTCGCAGATCACAACGTGACGGTAACACCGAATACCTTGCTTCCAAGTGTTCAAACAAAGACATCAACCTTCAGTCTATCATTCAAAGCAAGATGAAAAATATGGATGCTATCTACTGGCCATACAATCTTGATGAAATGAAAGTCAATCCTAACCTGCATCAGAACCCTGCTTTCGGAAGTGGTGAAAATAGCAGTTATGAGGCAAATTAAAGGATTAAAGATTAAAGAATATCGAGTAATATAACATAGTATATACGATATGAAAAAATCAATTCAAAATAATATAAATAAGCGTAGAGTGTCATTCTACATTATTCGCAAGCTCATCAGCTGCGCAGTTCCACTTTACACTTTACTCATTACACTCAGTACACTATGTACATTCTCATCCTGTTCCGACGAACCGGATGCAGAGAGTTACTATACATTCACAGGTAAGATGATGAGTGAGTATATAAAGGGAAATGAGAACTTCAGCCAGTTTGCCACCATCGTTGAACGTGCCGGACTCATGGACCAGCTTTCAGCTTATGGTCATTATACATGCTTCCTGCCAAACAATGATGCCGTGAATGCATACCTGAGTAAGTACAACTATTCATCCATTGATGATTTGTCGGATGCTCAGTGCGATACCATTGCCCGTACACACTTCATCCCAGAGATTTTCTCTGTCTCTGACATGGCAGATGGTATGCTTGCAAGCCAGAACATGATCAAGCGTAATGTTCAGGTTGAGCACAAGAGCGATGCGAACAACAACTCTGTAGTTGTGGTAAACAACAACTCCACCATATACTTCGAACATCAGGACGACTCTGTGGAAAATGGCATAGTACATCAGATTGACGTAGTACTTGAGAACTCCACAAAGACCGTCGCTTCTCTTATCATGCAGAATGACGAGCTGAAAATCTTTGGTGATGCAATCCATGAAACTGGTCTTGATGAGAGAATGGACAGTGTAGAGGATCGCCAGTATGCCAAGGACTATGAGAGATACAAGAACTCAAAGTGGGCAGTACAGAAAATCACAACAGGTTCCCGTTCTGCCGAAGAGGTCTATTATCCGGAATCAAAGAAATACGGTTTTACAGCCTTTGTAGTACCAGATGAGGTTCTCAATAGAAAGGGAATCATGAATCTCAAGGACCTCTACAATGAGGCTGTGAAAATATATTCTTCTATCTATCCTGAGGATGTTGACAAAGAGGGCTGGAAATTTGAGCATCTCAAAGACTCAATAAACCCTCTGAAACGTCTTATTCAGTATCATATCCTTGACCGTAATGTACAGGGATACAACTTCCTTACAGTACGTGAGGACGCAGGCATAGACATAAACCTTGTCAACCCTACCGACTGGTACACCACCTTGCTCCCATATACTATGCTAAAGGTGGAGAAACTCACCGTAAGCAAATGGGCTGGACCTACCGGTAAAGTAGGTGACCGATACCTCAACCGTCGCTTTGATGATACTCATAACACAAGCGGTGTACACGTCCTGCCAACCGTTCCAGAACAGTATGACAATAATGCAATTAATGGAATATACTTCTATGTAGATGACATTCTGAAGTTCGACGAGAATACACGTGACAATGTGCATAACTGTCGCATCCGTATGGACTTCTCTACAATCTTCCCTGAGATTATGACAAATAATATCCGCATGAATGGTAAGACCATCACTCAGGGCGGTGTAGGCGGTAAGAACTATCAGTTCCCGCAGGGTTATCTTGAAGGCGTTATCCTAAGAGGTGATAGCCGTCTCACATATTGGTACCCACGTTCACACTATTGGGGTAGCCATGGTGACGAGATGGATGCACAAGAGGTCTTCGATATCACATTCAACCTTCCTCCAGTTCCATTCTCTGGTGAATGGCAGATCCGTCTTGGTTTCCCTCCAATGAACAAGAAGGATGACCGTGCCGAGCGTGGTCAGATGCAGGTTTATTTCGATAATAAGGCTACTGGTATTCCATTGAATATGGCAGAGCGTATCAAGGATGAGAGCGTTTATGGTTCTACAACATTCCCTGACTATGCCAATATCCGTGATGACGATGAAAAGCGTCAGGAAGACTTCAAGATTCTGAAGAATAAGGGATATTACCGTGGTCCTCACTCCCTGTTTGTAAGTTCTGACGGAACAATGGCAACCAAGGGTAGTGCATTGTCAACTATTGCTAACTGTGCACGTAAGGTACTCTGTACGGTATATATCGAAGCTGGCAAGACACACACACTTCGCATCAAGAACGTATCAACGATTCTTCCAAAGAAGAAGGAAGCAACGCTTGACTATCTTGAACTCGTGCCAAAGTCTGTCTATGGCGTATCCGACAGCGGTAATTCAGAGGATGACCTCTAAAAAATTGAAAATTAGTGAACGTAAAGGCACAAAGCTGCAAGGCATTCAAAAAAGAAAGACTTCATGGATTTGTGTCTTCACGTTGAAAATTTTAAATTGTAAATGATATGATAAATATTAAAAAATATACGAAAAATCCTCTGATGGCATTACTGTCAATAATAATCCCCCTCGGGGGACTGGGGGGTCTCATTTCATGTACCGACACATGGGACGAGCACTACCAGACAGGAGTCATGGGAGAAGGTACCCTATGGGAGGCTATCAAGAATAATCAGCAACTCTCAAACTTTGCAAGGGTCATTGAGGCAACAGGCTATAACAAGTCACTTTCAAGTAGTCAGGTGTTCACTGTCTTCGCCCCGACAAATGACGCCTTCACCGATGCTGATGCTAATGAAGTAATCAGCCAATATCAGGCAGAACTTGCAAAAGGACTAAAAGGTGAAAAGAACAGGGCTATCAAGGAGTTCTTGATGAACCATATCGCCTTGTACAACTACTCCATTGCAAACGAGTCACCAGATACCACTATCCGCATGATGAACGGTAAGTATCTCGGACTGACCAGCAATACATTCTCTGGCAAACAGTTCACGAGTACAAACACCATAACAGGCAATGGTATTCTCTTCACTTTAGCAGAAAAAGCAGATTACATATATAATATCTTTGAATATGTGAAGGACGACCCGGATCTTGACAGTGTAAGCAACTTCCTCTATATGACAGAGCCATTCCAGTTTCACAAGATAGTTTTCTCACCAAGCGCATCTGTTCCAGGTGATATCATCAATGGCCAGCAACACTATCTCGACTCTGTTACAACAACAAGCAATGAGATTCTCTCTTATTGGCTGGAGGCACTTCTTGACGAAGAGGACAGTTTTTACTATGCTCTTATGCCAACCAACAAGGCATGGAAAGAGCAGTATGAAAAGAACGCACCTTTGTTCCAGTACGACAAACAGGTATTAGGCCGTGATTCTCTCATGTGCCTATATCCACGTGTCAATATCCTTATGGGCATGCAGTTCAGTAAGACAACCAATCCGTTGCTTGGCGAGACTGAAGCTATAGACTCACTCATGTCACCTTTGGCATATCCATATTATTTCTACAGAAAGATGCGATATGGCTCCTTCGATATCCATCCTTATCAGTTTGATAAGCCATACACCAAACCTAATGGTATATTTACCGATATCAAAGGTAAGAAGGTATGCAGTAATGGTGTAATACTGAAGACGGACAACTGGAAAGCCAAGCCAAGTGATACATTCCTGCAACAGATTGTAATGGAGGCAGAAAACAGTACCTCCCTTGATTCCCTTTCTGGTGCAACTCCTGATGCGAAACCAAGCTGGACATACACAACGGTACAGCCCGAAAATCCATTCTATGACGAGGTATCACAACATGAGTACAACACACTTATCCCAGCAAACCTCATGGATATGGGCGTACTGCTCAACTTCAGGAATGTTCTGTCAAACCAGAAATACGACATGTACGTTGTGACAGTACCAGCCACCGCTGGTGACACACTTGCAACAGATAAACTCCCTACCCGATTCGGAGTGACTCTCTACTATCATGACATGGAAGGAAAAGAAGTGTCAAAGGAAGTCAGCGACAAGGATGGTGGAGATATCAGTTATGACAGCTCGACAAGAAAACAGACATTCCTTACCGACCCGACAAAAGTTCACGAGATTCATATTGGAACATTCGAGTTCCCTACATGCTCCTACGGACTTCAGGAACCACAGGTCAAGGCTTACATCAACATTAACGTAAGAAGCTCTGATGTAAATAAGGGAATCTACACGAGAACCCTGCGAATAGACTGCATTAAATTGGTTCCACACAAAGAAAAATAGCAGTCCAAACAAATCATGTAATTAGGAACTGGCTTTAGCTTGATGAGCTATAGCGAAAAGTAATTAGTAATTTGTAATTAAGTTAAATATGAAACGATATATATTATATGGACTTACAATGCTTATGGTATGTCCTCTGAGTGTCTCAGCTCAAGATGATACTGAGGATTCAGAAGATGTGCTACAGACAATTGTACGTAAGGTAAGGAAGCCTCAGAAGAAATACGAGACACGCATTGTGAGAGGAACCGTACTGGATGCTGTTACGGGCAAGCCTCTCGCTGGTGCCATGGTTAAGGCGCAGGGTATCAATGGATATAGTGCCCTGACCGATGAAAATGGTAACTATGTGTTCTACGTACCACTATTCACATCTGCAATCTACGTATCAACGCCAAGTTATAACCCCGTAGTCATCGGTCTTGCCGAGGAGGATACACAACGTACTGCCCGTCTCATCAGTTCATCACTGAAATCTGAATATACAGAAGAGACTAACGTTATCAACGCTGCCACGACAAGCGGTCATAAGTATTCAAACGTTCTTAACATCAAGGAGGAAATAGAGAAACAGCTTGGTGCCTACGCTTATACAACACAGCGCAGCGGCACTCCAGGTATCGGCTCTAATATTTTCATTCAGGGATTAAACTCACTTAATGCCAATGCACAACCACTCGTTGTAGTAGATGGCGTAATAATAGACCAGCAGTATGGCCGCGAAATGCTGCATAGCGGTTTCGTTAACGACGTTCTCACCAATATAAATCCTGCCGACATTGATAACGTATCCATTATCCGTAATGGTACAGCTCTCTATGGCGCACGTGGAGCAAACGGTGTAATTGAAATTAAGACACGACGCTCCGCTGGTCTTGCAACACGTATCACAGCAAGCATCTCCGCAGGAGTGACAACAGAGCCTAAGTATTACAACATGATGGAAGCAGAGCAGTATCGCAACTACTCCTCTACCCTGTTGAAGACAGTTAGTACACAGCGTAACGACTTCAAGTTCCTAAATGCAGACCCAAACTATTACTATTACAACCAGTATCACAACAATACTGACTGGAAAAAATACATATACCACACTGCAGCAACACAGAACTATGGAATCAACATAGAAGGAGGTGACGAGGTAGCGCAATACGATTTTTCCGTTGGTTATACGCTTGCCAACAGCACCATGAAATGTAATGACATGGCTCGTCTGAACCTCCGTTTCAATATGGATGTACAGATAACCAATGAGCTTAGTGTAAGGTTCGATGCATCATTCTCCAACCTTACGCGTGACATACGCGATGACGGAGCACCTACCACATACGATGAGGGTACACCTACTGCGCCATCATTCCTCGGCTATACCAAGGCTCCGTTCCTCAGTCCTTACTCATACGGTGCAGGTAAGATTTCCGACACCTATCTTGACATCACAGATGAGAGTTACCTCAATGAGGCACTCGCACGCTATAGCAACTATAACTACCAGTTAGGAAATCCTGTTGCCTTCAACGAGTATGCAGAAGCAGAGAACAAGAACCGATTCGAAAACTCTTTGCTCAACATCGCTGTCACTCCTAAGTATCAGTTCAACGAGCACCTTGCACTCAGCGAGCATTTCTGCTATAACCTCGTGAACACAAACAACAAATACTACCTTCCAGTAAACGGTGTACCTACATTTTATGTAGCAAGCGTATCTGACTATCGTGAGAATCTTGTTAGTTCACTTGCAACTAAACAGAACTCCGTACAGAGCGACACACGTCTTACATGGAAGAACCGCTATGATGCCCATAACCTTGCCGTATTCGGCGGTATTCGCATAAATTCCGAGAACTACACTCGCAGTAAGCAACTTGGCTATAACACTGGTTCTGATAAGACTCCATTCATGAGTGAAAGACTTCTCAACTCACAAAGTACTGGTGCAGATGAGTCATGGAACAATATGGACGTTTATGTGCAGGGCAACTATGACTACCTCGGTCGCTACTTTGCACAGGTTAACCTCACAGCAAGCAGTTCTTCACGCTTTGGCAAGGATGCTATCGGCGGTATGAAAATGTTTGGCACTGTATGGGGACTCTTCCCTTCTGTACAGGGTTCATGGGTAATAACCAACGAACCTTGGTTTGCCAAGGTCGCAGGCATTGACTACCTACGCCTTACCGCAGGATTTGACATGAGCGGCAATGATGACATCGATGTTTTCGCAGCCAAGTCATACTTTGCCTCTTCACTCTACCTGAATGAGATATCCGGACTTACATACGCTGGTATCGGTAATACAACAATCAAGTGGGAGACAACACGCAGGTTCAACGTTGGCTTTGAGGGTAACTTTATCGGCAACCGTCTCTCTGTGGCTTTCAACTACTTCAAGTCATCAACCACTGGACTGCTCGCACTTCAGGAACTCGGTTTCATTTCAGGTATAAAGCAGAACTGGGCTAACTGCGGTGAACTCGCAAACAACGGTTATGATGTCAATGTACGCGGAAAAATCATAGCTACAAAGAACTGGGGCTGGGAACTTGGCGCAAGCGTCGGCCATTACAAGAACAAGATTACAAGTCTTGGACTCTACAATGGTCAGACTGAGTACACTACAGACATCAACGGTGCCACTATCCTTACTCAGGAAGGCAGTGCAGCAAACCTGTTCTATGGATATCGTACCAAGGGAGTGTTCTCTACCACCAAGCAAGCACAGGATGCTGGTCTATACATCCTTGATGCCAACGGAGTAAAGGAAAACTACTTTGAAGCTGGCGACGTGATATTTGAAGATATTCATGAAGACCACAAGATTGACGAGAAAGACCGCGTTGTCATCGGTGATCCGAACCCTGACATATATGGTAATATCTTCACGGCAGTTTCTTGGAAGAACCTCAGACTCGATGCTAACTTCTCATACAGTCTTGGCAATGATGTCTATAACTATATGCGCCAACAGTTGGAGTCAGGTTCACGTTTCATGAACCAAACAACAGCCATGACACGACGCTGGATGGCAGAGGGTGATGTAACTGACATGCCAAAGGCAACATTCCAGGATCCAATGCAGAACTCACGTTTCTCTGACCGTTGGATTGAGGACGGATCATACCTCAAGCTGAAATCCATAACCCTCAGCTATGACCTCCCTCTCAACTCAACATTCCTTCAGGGACTCCAGTTCTGGATTCAGGCAAACAATGTATTCACGCTCACAAAATATCTCGGTACAGATCCTGAGTTCTCAAGTTCTTCATCCGTTATTGGCCAAGGCATCGACCTCGGCTACGTAGGACAGAGCAGAAGCTTCATGGCTGGTATCAAGATTAATCTGTAATATTCAGATTAAAGTTGAAAGATTATAGATTAATATAAATAGTATTTATAGATATGAAAAGATTCATTAAAAGACATATAAGTAAGAGAAGAGTGTCATTCTACATTACACTCTTAACTTTACTCTTTACCCTAAATAGCTGTTCCGACTTCTTTGATCAGGACTCTACCTATATCATTGATGCGAAGAAAGACCATCTTAACAATGCCACAGATACCATATACTCTCTCACTGGTATTCTTAATAAGGTTCAGGCTATTGCCGACCGCACCATCCTTCTTGGTGAAGCTCGCGGTGACCTTGTGACTGTTACTGATGCTACACCAGCCGACCTCCGCGCTGTTGCCAACTTCAGCATCGATGATGATAACAAGTATAATAATCCATTGGACTATTATGCCATCATCAACAACTGTAACTACTTCATTGCAAAGGCTGACACGGCATTGAAGAATAACCGCAACCAGTTCATCTTCAAAAATGAATATGCCGAGGTAAAGGCAATACGTGCTTGGACCTACCTTCAGTTGGTTACTACCTATGGTCGTGTGCCATTCGTCACAGAACCAATCATGACAAAGGAGGAGTCTGAACGTTCATATCCTATGTATGACATCAAGCAGGTATGTAACTACTTCCTCAATGAGGACAACCTTAAGAGCCTCGTTAATGATGACCTTTCTGACTACGATAAGCTTCCAGACTACGGTATCATCAAAAGTCTCCCATCAAGAAATTTCTTTTTCCCTATACGTCTTGTAATTGGCGACCTCAACCTCTGGGCAGAGAACTACAAGGAGGCAGCAAAGTACTATCACGACTTCATCATCTACCGTAACGGACGAAACGGTATCTATCCAACCCAAGTCGATGTGGTAGAATGGATGGATACACAATGGAATCGTTATAACAAGACATGGCCAAAAATCTTTACTGATACAGAAACATCATCAGCAAGAGACAACGAACTCATTACCATGATTCCTATGGACTCCATTCCATCAGAGGGTAATTACAGCGAACTACGCAATGTGTTCAACACCAATGCCCAAAACAATTATCAGGCAAGTCTCGTACCATCAGTCAAGATACAGAAGCTCTCTGACGACCAGAAATATTGCTTCAACGACCTCGGTAATGTAACATATGCGCCATCAAACATTTATGGAAACAAGAAAATGACAGGTGACCTCCGATTGTCACAGATATGGACATCAACGGAAAACTATCACAACCCAACGACTGGTGGTACATATACATATCAGTATATCAACAAGTACTCTACAAAGCACGTGCACATATATCGCCGTACTCTTGTATATCTCCGACTGGCAGAGGCACTCAACCGTGCGGGTTATCCTCGCTATGCATTCCAGATTCTTTCTTCTGGTGTGAACACTGAAGTTCTTCAGGACAGCGTCATCCCTCACTACAGGGCTGACTCCCTCATAATTATGAGGGACTACAACTTCCCTGGCACTCGTCAGTCCGATCCTGCCAATGCCTATGTTGCAAACTCAAGCCCTTACAGAGATTTTGGAGTAAACACCATAGGTATCCATAGCCGTGGTTGTGGCTTTACTCCAGCAAACGAGTACTACCAGATGCCATACAATTCAAAAATCACCGATCCTCAACAGCAGCTTGCATGGCAGCAGGACCAGGTCGAGGAGATGATTATGGACGAGGAGGCTCTTGAGTTCGCCTTCGAGGGATACCGATTCTACGACCTTCTCCGCGTGGCACTCCGCCGTAATGATCCGACATGGCTAGCCAACAAGATACAGGGAAGGAACGGTAATGCTCCAAGCGGTATTACTGTTAACCTGACCGACCAGAACAACTGGTTCCTGCATTGGAAAGGCAGAATCGGCTTCTAAAAAATTAGTTTTGTAAAAAATAAGTTCGTCCCCATAGCCGAATCGGCTCCCTCTCTACGGAGAGAAGTTCGATGTTGATAACATCGTAGTATGTGCTAAGCGGGGAGGAGAGGCCTTAATTATGAAAAAACAAGTGATTATATTAGCAACGATGTTGTCGGGATTCCCGGCAGCATCGTTTGCGCAAGAAACAGCCCACTCATCCTCATGGATTACCAGTGGAATAAAGAACGCAACAGCCGTTCCTTTCAAAGCTGATGCCGATATCAGCGAGTATCTTATCCCACAGGAACCTATCAAGTGGGGTATGGATGTGGCATGGGATTATGAGGACAACGTAAGACGCGGAACAAACTACATTGGCAAGGACGTGATGGCGACTGGACGTATCTCTTTCCAGCCAAGCGACCTCGTGAATGAAAAGGGAGAACTCTCTGCTGCGCAGCAGGCAGCCCTTCAGACACGCCTTGACCATATCAGCCTCAGCGGTGTACGTAATGTCATCCTTAACTGCGACCATGAGAAGCTGAACAAGGCAAACTACTATGGTAAGCCTGAAGAGTGGTATAAGGTTATCAAGGCTTCCGTTCTCTATGCCAAGAGCAAAGGTTTCAATGTAATCACTATATCTCCATTCAACGAACCTGACTACGATGGCTGGGGAGAGGGAACTATGGATCATTTCAAGGCTATAGCCAAACTGATAACCGAAGACCCTGACCTTGCAGGAATCCGTGTTTCTGCAGGTAATACTCTCAACTGCGACAAGGCTCTTGAGTGGTATAACTATATGTTGCCTTATGCCACCGAGGGTAACACTCATCAGCTTGCAGGTTCTTTCAAGAACTATGCTGATTTCTGGCAAAAGGTGAGGAACGACGGCAACTATGCCACAGCCGACGAGCTGCACAATGTAGGAGAAGCATTCATTGGAGCACACTACGGAATGCAGTCAGGCGTATGGTGGGGCTGGGACGGCGCAGCACGCGGAGAATATTGCAGGGCCTCATTCTACGGCAAGGAGATTGGTTATGCAGAGAATCGCGACGCATGGACGGCTGCAACCGTATATAAGCGTAACGACGGCCGCATTGATGCCTTCCTCGGAACATCCGAGCGTCAGGCCGCAAAGTCTTCATACGAATTCATATCAACCGACCGTCCTGTATTCTTCGATGGCTATGGCCCTACATATTCATACTCCGTAGAAATGCCTGGTGGAACAGGCTATCAGAAAGGTCAGACCAACGCTGAGCGAATGGTACTCATCCATAGCGGTGAGGATGCCCCACTCGACCCTATCAAGAATGGCACATACGTCATAATGAATATGAATGCCAAGCTATGTCTCGGAACATACAATAGCAACACAGCCGACAAAACCAGCATAGCACTACGAAAATACACCATCAACACCATTACTCCAAATATTAACGATGCCTATCAATGGAATCTTGAGATGGTGCCTACCACCGGACAGGGCGACCTTGGATATTTCTGGCTCTTTTGGAAAAAGAATCCTTATATGCTCATGGATGTAAAGAACTGGAGTACAGCATCCGGTGCGTCAATAATCAATTCCCAAGGCGGAAAGGGAACTAACGAGCAATGGTTCGTTGAATATGCAGGAAATGACAGTTGGTACATCCGCTCACGTCATAGCGGTCTGTATCTTGAGGTTAAGAATGCAGGGACAACGGCTAACAGCTATATACAACAGGCAGAGTTCACTGGCAAGCCAGAACAGAAATGGCGTTTCATGCCTGTAGAGGCAAAACCGAAACTTGAACTCGATGCTCCCGTTGCCCCAACGAATCTCTCTGCGGAGATACTGAGTGGTTCTGTCAAGCTCTCATGGAATACCAATTCTGAGGATGATATCGCAGGATATAATATCTTCCGCCAAGCCAACACCCAACACCCAACATCCAACACCTATGACATGATAGGCCGCATGGTGGAAGGCACGGAGTTTATTGATAACGACATTACTCCAGGACAGAACTATGTATATAAGGTAAAGGCTGTTGACTGCTCACGCAATCAGTCGGAAGCATCTGCAGAAATAAGCGCAACAGCTAATGCAGATAAAGCTCTCATAGCGCATTACGATTTCGAGGATAATACCAACGATGCAACAGCAAACATCCTTGATGCTGTTACTGCCGGCTCTACCTCCTATAGCTCACTAATGAAGAAGAGTGGTAAGAAGAGTCTCTATCTCAAGGGGTCTGACAGCTATCTCACCCTCCCTCCTTCTGTAGGTAATCTCTCTGAAATGACGATTGCAATGTGGGTGAATATCAACAACACCAATAGTTGGCAGCGCATTTTCGATTTCGGCAACGGCACGGATCAGTATTTCTTCCTCACTCCAAGCAATGGAAATGAGATGCGCCTCGTTCTCAAGAATGGAGGCGAGGAGCAGATTCTCTCCACTACCAAGGCGACCACAGGTTGGCACTATATAGCCGTTACACTTGCACCAAATGCCGTTACACTCTATGTGGATGGTAAAGCCACTACCTCGACATCAATCACTCTACGCCCATCCAACTTTCATCCGAAGCGCAACTATATAGGCCGTAGTCAGTTCATAGCCGATCCTTTCTTCGTCGGTTACATAGACGACCTGCGCATCTATAACTACGCTCTCTCTGCCGATGAGGTAGAGACCATACGCAACGGCGGTGAGGTGACCTCTATCACCCAACACCCATCAACCATCACCAAAAATGCCATCTACAACCTTTCTGGCGTTAAGCTGAATAAGGATAATATTCCTTCAGGGATATATATTCAGAATGGGAAGAAAACAATAAAGTAAAAGCCACTCCCCTATGAAACGAATACTTTTATTGGCATTACTATCAAACATCCTTCCCTTTGGGAAGGCTTGGTTAGGCTCTCTCTCTGCCCAGACCGATGCCACGCAATACATCAGCAACCCCTCTTTCGAGAAAGGCGGACTCTCAGGCTGGAAATCAAGCGGTCTGCAGGTGCAGGGAAACTCGTCTTTCACTAAGAAGAGTGGCAGCGTATATGTGGAGAAATGGGTATCAAAGGGCAGTAATGTTGGTGATGCAAGCGTATCACAGGTCATCACAGACCTACCACTTGGCAAATATACTCTTACGGTAGCGGCACAGAACCTTAACGAGGCTTCCACCTCTGCACAATGTTCTGGTGCATATATCTATGCTGGTGAACAGAAGACAGATGTATTCACGCCTAATGACTACACCGTTGATTTCTCTTGCACCACAGGTGAGGTGGAGATTGGTTTCGTGGCAAAAGGGGCTAAGGGTAACTGGCTCGCCATTGATAATTTCCGTCTCACACTCGTAGAGGCTGAATCCTCTGAAGTAATCTTCTCCAAGCTCTCTGAGAGCATCACCAAGGCTGAAGGTCTCGCCTCACTGAATATCGACGACAAGGCATTAACACCTCTTCTCTCTATCCTTCAAACGGCAAAGACAATAACCTCTTCTTCAGCAAGTGTAGATATGCAGAAGGCTCTCTTTGCCCTGAATGCTGCTATTTCAAAGGCAGAGTTTGCCCTGAACCTTGCCAATGCCACCCTCGGCGATGGTCTTGAGCCGAAGGTGACAAAGACCAACACATACGTTCCTACGGGGGCAACAGAGGCTCTTATGCGTGCCACAATGACAGGAACTAACATTCTTGAGCGTGGTGTATGCTGGAGCAAGGAGCATAACCCTACGGTACTCGATAACCGAACCACCGAATACTGGACGCTTAACGGCAATATCTATCATATCACCGGGCTCGAACCTGCCACCGTGTATTATCTCCGTCCTTACGTGATGAACAAGACATATACCGTGGCATACGGCGAGGAGGTTAAGATTGTCACTCACCCGAAGGGCAACTGCACAGGAACATGGGATAATGGCGCTCCTACAGCGGAGGCTAACGACCGTTGTCGTACAGCCATCAACCAGACCATAGCCTACTTCAACGAGTGGACAGGTATTAAGGGATTCACCCTTTCAGGCCACTATGGCGCAAGCACCCAAACTGCCGATTGCAGCTATGGCGGTTGGATGCGCATAGGCCCTAACGCAGGTAATCAGGCTATCGGTACGGTGCTCCACGAGACGGGTCACGGCGTGGGCGTAGGCACATCATCACGCTATGCTGACACAAACCTCCACAACTGGAAATGGTTTGGTCGTGAGGCTAACATGATGTACTCATTCCTTGAGAACAAGGAGGCGAACCCTTACACCTCTGATTTCTGTATGGTGGGCGACGGCACTCACGCTTGGGGCTCTAACGCTACCTACGACTGGTTCGTGAACGGTGCAGACAAGGATAAACACCTCGAACTTCAATATGTCGGTGGATGCTGTCTGCTGTATGCCATGTTCATCGACGGCCTCTGCCCTACCACAGCCTACACCAACGGTCTCCCAGGCTACACATACAACTTCGATGAGACGAAGAAGTACTATATCATGTGCAAGAGCTCTGCAAGCGGACTCGGCGAGGCTCTCCTCTATGCCAACGGCTCAAAGACCATCGCCCTAAAGGATATGCTCTCTGACAACAACGGCATTCCTGACGAAGCTGCATGGACGCTTACCTACGAGCCTGAGACTGGTATGTATCTCTTCAAGAACGTGGCAAAGAACAAATACCTCTCCAAGCGTAGCGGATATATGCTCTATACCACCTCCAAGCCTGCTGATACGGAGAAGTTCCAGCTCATGCCCGACCGCACCGATGTCACCATCACCACGGCAACAAAGAGCCTCACTACCCACGGATATTGGATTACGGGCACTACCACCCTTTCTGCCAATACCTCCGACTACACCTCTAACGCTTCATTCGTCACCTTCAATTTCTCCGATACTGCCACCAAGCAGCAATGGATAATCCTCTCGGAAGATGAAATAGCAGAATACTGGCCGGCAACAACGGGAATTCTCGAACTCCCAACACCTGACACACAATCCTCACCGGCGACCTACAACCTTAACGGTCAGCGAGTGAATGGTAATGCCAAGGGAATTGTCATCAAGAATGGAAAAAAGAAGCTGAACAATTAATTTATTGCAGCAAGCTGCTTTTAACTGACAATAATTACCAATCTTCAACCAATAAGAAACCGGGCTTGCGCCCTGATGTAGAAAGGACTCCGCGTAGCGCCTGAGCTTTGCGAAGAAATTCTAAGAAAATTAAACCAGTAAATTAATTTACTGATAAAATTTATTGCTAATTTACTTTCCAAATAATATCCTCGCGTAAGCGAGCCTTTCTCTTGGTAAAGCCTTGCGAAAAATTATTGTCAGTTCAAGCGCCAAAGGTGCGTTCAAAAGGATATATAACTTAAAAGTAAAGAATAATGAAGAAACTACTAATCATAATCGGAGCGGCAATAGCCTCCCTCCCCTCCTTCGCCCAGCGAACTACGGATAAGCTCGACCGCGGCCTCATAGCCATGAAGGCAAGCTCTGGCGTGTATCTCAGTTGGCGAATCCTCGGCTCTGAGTACTATGACGTTACCTATAACGTATATAAGGATGGAACGCTCATAAAGTCAGGATTGAAAGTATCTAATTTCTCCGACACATCGGGCAGTCAGACAAGTACCTACACCGTTTCTGCCGTGGTACGCGGACAGGAACAGGCACAGAGTAAGGCAGCATCTGTATGGAGCACGAGCTACAAGGAGATAAAGCTAAAGCATGAGGGAATACAATCCACCCTCATCCCTAACGATGCGTGCTGTGCCGATGTTGACGGCGATGGCGAACTCGAAATCCTTATGAAGTTCGACAACGAGAGTGAGATGGCTCAAAGCTACCCAAGACTCGGACCTAAGTTTGACGGTAAGGCTTCTGGCGAATACTCCATCTTCGAGGTCTTGAAACAGGACGGCACACGCCTATGGTGGGTGAACTGCGGTCCTAACATGGGCGACTTCCAGAACAACGAGCAGAACATAATAGCCTACGACTGGGACGGCGACGGCAAGGCAGAGGCTGTGATGCGTGCTGCCGATGGTACAGTCATCCATTGTGCCGACGGCTCTACCTACACCGTTGGCGATGCCACGAAGAACTATCGTGCTGCCACAGGCGGTGGTGTGAACTGGTTCATGTGCCAGGGTGCAGAATATCTCGTATATATGGACGGCGAGACAGGTAAGCCGTATCAGTGTATCACCTACCCTCTTGCACGCTTCGAGTCTGGCGAAAGCACTCTTGAGAAAGCATGGGGCAAGGAAGACGGCGGTCACCGCTGCTCAAAGTTCTTCTTCGGTGCTCCATATCTCGACGGACGAAAGCCAAGCATCTTCCTCGCACGCGGTATCTATACCCGCCACAAAATGATTGCCTACGATGTTGATCCTGCCACCCACGAACTCAAGGAGCGTTGGAAGTGGTACAACAACACCAACGGCGTGTGGAAGGGACAGGGTTACCACAACTATATCATTGCCGACGTTGACTGGGACGGACGCGATGAGATCGTCTTTGGCTCTATGGTCATCGACGATAACGGCAAGGGACTCTCAACCACAGGTCTCGGGCACGGTGATGCCATGCATTGCAGCGATTTCAACCCTTACACCCACGGACAGGAGGTCTTTGCCTGCAACGAGGATGCACAGGGCTACAACTATCGTGATGCCACAACAAGCAAGATATACAAGTGCGAACTCCACGTAGGTAAGGATGTAGGACGCTCAATGATGGGTAATTTCTCCGATAGCTACCCTGGCAGCATCGGCGTGGCATGGGGTAATCCTGTAAGTAGCGTGAAGAATGATTATGTCAATGGAATCGTCAACGAAGGCATCAATTCCAACTTCCGCATCTACTGGGACGGCGACCTGTGCTCAGAGACATTCAACGGTCTTAAAGACCATGATTCAGAGGGTGTTATTGCGAGGTACGGCAGTTGGTCGCCTATCTACACCTGTGCCGGCTCTCTCACTAATAACTACACCAAGTGTACGCCTTGCTATCAGGGCGATATCCTCGGCGACTGGCGCGAAGAGATCATCATGCGAACTGCCGACAACAATATCCGCATCTACTCCACCCCTACCCCAACCATATATCGCAACTACACGCTGTGGCACGACCACCAGTACCGCAACGCTATGGCTTGGCAGATGTGCGGCTACAACCAGCCTCCTCACACAAGCTATTTCCTCGGAAAGCTTGAGAACATCACCATAGCCCCTCCACCGCTTATGATGGAAGGACGCGAGGAAGTGAAGAACGGCGGCACTATCGGCTCTGCGCTCAACGACAAGCACGTCATCGTGTGCGAGACCGACAACACAGAGGTCACCATAGAGAAAGGAGCAAGTCCGTATATCCTCACCTTCAACGTGCCTACATGGGTACAGGGAAGTGCGGCAAGCGAGAGTACCAACGCTAATCCTAAGATAACCTACACCACCTACACCTGCAACGTGAAGGGCGATGGTATTACAGGCGAGGCACGTCTCATCAAGCAGGGCGACGGAATCCTCACTCTCCCGAAGGCTGATTTCACCCACAAGGGCGAGACGAACATCTGGGCTGGCGTCCTCAATTTCGACGGCACCATGAAGCAGTCACCACTATGGCTCAACCGCTTTGCAGAACTCAACTCCAACGGCGGAGAGTTCAGGAGCATCAAGGCCGACTATGCTTCGGTTATCCGTCCTGGAGGTGCTGATACGAAGGGAGAACTAACTACCGACTCCCTCACCCTCGGTTTCGGCTCACGTCTCATTATCGACCTCTATTCCAACGATTTATCTGCCGACCGCATCAACCTCGGCAAGTATCTTGAAATAGAGACAAAGACCTCAAGCGCATGGACTGAGGGCGGTCCCGAGTATCTCTGTCCTGTTCTTGAACTTGTAGGTCATCTTCCTGTCGGCGAATCAGAGATGAACCCAGGCAAGTACATCATCGGTACTGCTCCTGCTGAACTGAAGGGCAAGATTGAAGACATCCGCATAGAGGGGCTCAACGCTACGAAGAAGAAACTCTACATAGAGGATGGCAAACTGATTCTTGAAATCATCGGACTCCGCGATGCCAACTCCATCACTTGGACTGGCGAGAAGAGTTCTTCATGGAATCTCGCCGATGCCCAGAACTTCATACTCAACAACGGAACGACTTCCGAATCTACCGTATTCGTATCTGGCGACAAGGTATTCTTCAACGACGATGCCGTTAATAAGACGGTCAACGTGCGCGAGGACATCATGCCTGACACCATCACCGTCAACGCCTCTTCCGACTACACCTTCACAGGTGCTGGTGCCATCGGCGGCACGGCTTCATTCGTAAAGGAAGGCAGCGGTACGGTCACCATGTCGGGCGAGAACTCATACACAGGCGGCAACTATCTCAAGGGCGGTGTTACGAAGGTCAGCCTATTGTCAAATCAGTATTCTGAATACGGAAACCTCGGCGGTATCACCAAACTCGGCTCACAGTTCACCATGGAGAACGGTGCAGAGCTTCAGACTACCGCAGCCGTTGAGATGGGCTCACACATGACCATGATTGGCGAAGAGGGTGGCGTTATCAACAATGCCTCCGACTTCAAGATGGACAAGTCGTTCATGGGTACCCTCCTCACCAAGCGAGGAAACGGATGCCTGTATCTCAATGCCACTAACTCGGTATCAAAGATAATCATGAAGGCTGGTTCGATAGCACTTTCTGCAAGTTCTCAGCCAAAGACGATAGAGCTTCAGGGCGGCACTCTCTATGACAATGCACAGAACACGAGTCACGCCATCGTAGTACCGAAGGGAAAGTCTGCCTCATGGCAGCTCACAAACACTTACTACACAGCCTACTCCAACAAGCTCACAGGCGAGGGAACACTAACCATCGTGCCTCGTAACACCGTTTCACGTGTCCGCATCACAGGCGATTGGAGAGGCTTCACAGGTACCATACGCCACACGAACAAGTCTATCTGGCTGCCGTTCGATAACTCTACAGGACTGCCTAACGCCACTCTCGACCTTGCCGACGGATGTACGGCAACCAACGTATGCAAGACATTCACCATCGGAAGACTCACCGGCAAGGGCTCTCTCGCTCAGCCTATCTCCAACTTCCAGAGCCAGGGCACTCCTTCAGGCTCCAACACATGGAAGGTTGGCAACAGCTGGGAGGACGGAGACTTCACCTTCGAGGGAGCGATAACCGACGGTGGCGGCACTAACAAGTCGCACTTCGAGAAGATAGGCTCATGCACCATGACCGTAAAGGGTGGCTGGACCAATAGCGGTACGGTGAAGATAAGCCAAGGAACGGTGAAGCTCTCAGGCAGCGGTCTGTCACTCGGCACAGGTGCGCTCACCTTGGCAGAAGGTGCTACACTCACAGGCTCATCGTCATCTGCCCTGAAGAACTCAAGCGTGGAGATCAACGGCACACTAAGACCTGTTGTTACCGAGACAACGGCACTCGGAAAGCTTGTGTTCAACAATCAGGATGTAACCCTGTCATCAACCGCTACCCTGCGTCTCAACATCGGCAAGGCTTCCACAGGTGCAACGATTATGAGTGGTGACAACATCAGGAACATCGGTACGCTGACCATCAACGGCACTATTGCCCTGAGATTCCTCGACTACATCCCAGCCGTTGGCGACGAGCTACGTCTCTGGACAGGTGTCAAGTCATTCTCAGGCGCTCCTACCATTCTCTGCGAGGGTGCTAACGTTACCTTCGACACCACGCGCCTCTCAGAGGGCATCCTCGTCGTTCAGTCCGCTGAATCAACAGGTATCGCCCAGCTATCACCCAACACCTATCACCCAACACCCGATAAGATCTACACCCTCGACGGCAAATACGTTGGTACAGACATCACCCGTCTGCCAAAGGGCATCTACCTTCGTAATAACCAAAAAGTGATGGTGAAATAAAAATAAACACAGAAGGCTCGCAACTCCGCGAGCCTTCTACATTTATTCGGGCAAATTGAAATTATCTCATCAGCTAAAAAAAACTGTTGGTTAATCCCCACATAAAGAAAAACTACTTCCGAAACTTATTTAGGTAGGTATTACTAAAAAAGAACTACTGAACCACTGAACCCAAAATGCGCAACTCTATGCTCTGCTAACAAATGATTTTTTTTTAAAACAAAAATGTCAATAGAAATCTAAAAACACAGTAGAATATTTTGAGATGTAGAGAAAAAAAACACTTATGCAATCGTACAGTTTCAATTAATAATCACTTTACCTAAACTATATAAATCGATAAAAAGGCTCGAAAAGCAAAGGATAAGAGATAAGACATATATAATAACATTTTACAAGCAAATACGATAATACAACAGAAGAACAGAGTTTACATTTCGATAAGCAGATGATATAACATCACCAATGGCGAGACATTCTTTTGGGGCGAATAATCTTATCACATCATGGTGCGCAATAAACCGTTTTAAGAGAGAATTCTATCTTAATTTATGTATCAAAGAAAGATTATCCACTCTCACTAAATTAAGATGAACTTATACAAGTAATGTTTGTTAATGGTTCATTTTATATCATCACTTTAAGGGAATTTCTCTGAGAGAAATGTGAATTTGCGTTAAAAACGGAATTGATATTCTTCTATGTCAATATTTTAATATAACTTTGTAAATAGAAACCTAAACATAGTGTAAGGGTAATGTAAAGTATTATAACATGGAAGAATTTGAACAAATTTATGAAATTGGGACAAAAGCAACAGTCCCTTATGACCCAATGGATTTGGAAAACCTCCGTAATTTTTGGGGAATGAAAGAAAGTCGAGAAAAAAAAGCCTTTTTTCAAAGGCATATAGACCTTATTAAAGCCTTTGAAGTATCGCAAAATTTTGAGGTTAAACGCTTTAGTATAGAAAAATGTCATATGGAGGAAACCGTTTTTCACGATTATGTAAGAAAATTCTTTGAAAACAACATTTTTTCAGAATTTAGTAATATAATCGGAAATGACAGGCTTATAAGCACCAACGTTTCATTATCATGTTGTGATGACGACCAGTACAAAGAAATAGTTTTTGGTAGATGCAATAGCACTCCAAGTATAGTGGTTTACGACTGTAATGTTGAAGAATATCTACACGCTTGTTTAATCTATCCAACAAACTAATATAGAATGCCCTCACATCAATTAAACGGTGTGAGGGATTTTCTTGTATAAAAATACCGTAAAAGTACACTTTTTGAAGATTGTGAGATTATTAATATATGATTTAAGTATAGATAAGGGATTTTATACCCCCCTTGACAGATTGACAGATGACAGATTTTTCCTGTTTTTGATATACAGAAAAGGCCCGCAAATCGCGAGCCTTCTTTGTTTCTCAAATTCTTGATAAGATAACGTCAGTTCGACGAATTCTACGAATGGCAGCAAGCTGCCTTAACCACCGCGTGGAGCTACACGACTTGCTTCAGCTTGTTGAGCTTCAGCGAAAAAGAATATTCGAATTATTCGGGATGAAAATTATCGATTAATTCGCGATAATTCATGGAAATTCATGTAGCCAAGCGCAGTGTTTATTTTCGTCGAACTCACGTTAAGATAAAAACGCAAAGGCGCAGAGACACAGAGTTTTTCTTTTTCTCGAACACAGATTACACAGATGTAACGGATTATCTCGCTTACGCTCGTGATTAATATCCCTAAAATCCTGAAAATCTGTGGTTAATATAAACATGAACACGAAATGCACGAAAGAAACGAAGGCTTTCGTCTATTCTGTGACTTGCTTTAGCTTGATGAGCTTTGCGAAAAAGTTCCGTTTATTCTGTGTCTTCCGTGTTCAGATTAAATTCTTTGTGCATAGTATTTTCGCGACGAGCACCGAAGGTGCGACACTTAATAGGGCTTTGGCTTTCCCTTCGGCCGCCGACCTCTTCGACGTTCAGCCCTCGCAATCTTGATTTTGTCGAACTGACGTTAAAATAATCAAGGAAATGTTTGGTGAAATGCGAAATATTATTATTACCTTTGCAATCGTAATTAGCATACTAATTCGCGATGAAATATTAAACTTCAAAAGCAATATTAGAATATAAAAACTGTGGAGTTTGGTTCCTCACAACAAATGGAGCCAAACTTTTTTCGAAAAAAAACGAATTTTCTTGTAGCAAACGATATAGCACGTGAGTCTAACGAGAAACAAAACATTATAAAGAGCAACAGATGGAAATATCAGAACAAGAATTTGCACGGATGATAAAGGCCCATAAAAGCATCATCTATACGGTTTGCTATATGTTCTCCAATGAGGAAGATGAGGTGGCAGACCTGTTTCAGGAAGTGATGATAAAAGTTTGGCGAGGGTTACCTTCGTTCAATGAAAATAGTGATATCAGAACTTGGATCTACCGTATTGCTCTGAACACTTGCATAAGTATTGACAAAAAGAAGAAACATCGCCAGGAGACGAAGCTGTCGATGGATATCAATCTTTTTTCCGACAGCGATAAAGAGACGGAACAAGTTAACATTCTTCACAAACGTATCAGTCGGCTTATGCCTCTCGATAGAGCAATAGTGCTGTTATGGCTCGAAAATATCAGTTACGATGAGATTGGTGCCATTATCGGTATTTCGGCAAAGAATGTCTCTGTACGACTTGTCAGAATACGTGAACAGTTAAAAGCAATGTCAAACGAATAATCAAGGAAAGGACTTCAAATGGAAGAAAATAATACAATGATGGAACTTGAGCAGATGCGCGAACAGATGCAGGTGCTTCGCAATAAACTTGACACACAAGAGATTGTCAACGAAAAGTTAGTTAAGAACTCTGTAAAGTCAAAAATGTCATGGATAAAAAAGTTTGTTTACTTCGAGTTACTACTGGTTCCGTTCACTGCCCTTATGGCGTATGTTTTAAAGGAGATGTTTAACCTCTCGTGGTTCACTTACGCATTCATAGTGGTGCTATCTGCCATCGATGCCGTGTGTGATTACCGTATCAATGTAGCATCGCTCGATTTGGAGAAGGTAGAGAAGCACAACCTTAGCGACACGCTTCAGAAACTTGTCGCAATGAAGAAGATGCGTGCCAAGTCGTTCTTTATCATGATGTTGCTGTCTATACCACTTTTCATATGGGCATCCATAGAGATGTGGCAGAACATAAGCACTGGCACTATTACGTTTATAGATGACATGCCCACAAACATAGTTTGTGCAGGAGCCTATGGAGGTTTGGTTGGAGGCATCATCGGCTTTTTTGTCGGTATCTACATTTCGATCCGCATCTATCGTAAGATGCAAGCCACAAATGATGAAATAATTGCACAATTAGAAGAATTTTACAAATAACGATTAACAATATAAATAAGTTATGAAGAAATACATCAAACCAATCCTGCCTGCCGTAATTTATCTCGTCTTGCAAGGAGTTGCGGGAGGAGTTATGAGTATCATCCTCCTCGCTACAAATCCAAGCTTTGCAGAGGCGTGTGCCTCTGGGAATCAAGAAAATGCAATGCATGCCGTACCAGTTTCATGGCTGGCAGCCTCAATTCTTGTATCTGGTATCTTAACTATCATTATTGCTTCTGCAATGAAACTGATTAACTGGAAAACAGTCTTCCGTTGGGATAAAGAACAAGCATCAAATGCTTGGCTACCGTTCGTAGCAGCCGTGGCAGGTATATTTGCCATCACGGTTCTTGAGGAACAATTGCAACTAACAGACCTTATGGAGGAAGCATTTGCAGGAATGATAAATTCTGTGATTGGCATACTCACCATTAGCCTCTTCGGGCCAATTATAGAGGAGTTTTGCTTTCGAGAAGCCATCATGGGCGGACTACTAAGAAAAGGAGTTAAGCCATGGATAGCCATCGCAGTTTCTGCCATTATATTTGGATTGATTCATGCTAATCCAGTACAGATTGTAGCCGCAGGGCTTATGGGAATCATCTTTGGTGTGATTTATTATAAATCAGGGAATATCATACTTACGTCAATACTACATATTGCCAACAATTCATTTGCAACATTCTTTGCACTCAAGTATGGAATGGATGCTACCATGAGTGACCTGATAGGTAGTAATATGTTAGCAATCGTATCAGGAATTCTATGCGCAATCATTTCAGTCGCATTATTCATTAGATATTGGAAATACAGCAAATAATAATAGAAACACTCACAAGAATCAATTCATATCCTTCTTGTGAGTGTTTTGTCTATTTAACGTGAGTTCGATGACTTGCATAGCTTGATGAGCTTCAGCGAAGAACTTGCTTTAGCTTGGTGAGCCATAGCGAACAATTCCTATATGGCAAACAGCAAGCTGTTTTTAACTGACAATAAATACCAATCTTACCAATCTTCAACCAGTAATTATCATTTTTTATTGGAAAAAGATTGGTAAGATTGGTAATTATTGTCAGTTCAGCATCGGAGATGCGTT
>CACZCN010000002.1:0-149958 GCA_902779665.1 uncultured Prevotellaceae bacterium
TTCCCGAAAAAACAAATCCACATATCAGGCCTACGGCAAGACATTAAGGTAAAAAACAGGAAAAAGCCGCATGTTAATTGTTCGCAAGTTCACCAGCTTAGCAGTTCTTCGCAAGCTCATCAAGCTTCGCAAGTGTTAATTATTAATGTTAACTGATTGGCTTTTTTATGTTTTTCTGTTTTTTGTTTTTACCAGACAGCAATAGTTTATTATTACCTCCACCTTCGCACTCTCTCCGCTATGAATCCGCTAATAATTCGCTTTAAACACAAGGGATTTGTGCGTTTGACGTTTTTGAAACGGAGGTAGTGTTGAGGCATATCGGAGGTACGACGAAGGCAATTCGGGGCGAAAACCACTACTTTTACCTATCTTCACCTACCCTAGGTTAGGTAGGTAGGTTTGATGGTGTGCACATAACTTACAGATATACAGACAGATATGTTATATATTCTTCACATACCTACCTACCCAAGGTAGGTAAGTGTATATAATCTCGATATGAAAAATAGCACAGTAATTGTTAGGAATATATATATATAATAATGATATAATTATTATTCTACTTCTATATACTCACATACCTACCTTGGGTAGGTAGGTATGTATAGCTGAAACAATGATAATATGGCTGGGTTTTGCTGTGTAAGGTGTGTAACGAGTTTATACTCAGCATATTGAGTGGAATGAATATTCTGCTCTCTCCGTGGCATACTGGCTTAAAATGATACCTACCTTACCTACCCTGAGGGTAGGTTGGGGTAGGGATGATGCTAACGAGGGGTTGTGGAATACTTGAAGGGTATGGAAGGTGATGTGAAGAAAAGCAAAAATAACCAAAAGGGCTGATACTTCATGTAAGTACCAGCCCTGAATTTATCTAAAGATTTTTTACCGGACAGCAATAATTCTGAAGAAATTTGCAAGCAATACTTTTATATCGTCTATTTTTTACTAAGTTCTTCAATCTTCTTTCTGAAGCCCTGTGGGTCGCTTACGTGAGCATTAGGGATCTTCTCCATGTTGCCATGCTTGTCGTATAGTAAGTAGGTAGGTATTCCTTCGCTCTTGATGTATCTGCCGATGGCATAGAACTGGTCACGAGGCAGATTGTAGTGTACCTCATTCTTGCCCGTAAGGTTGAACTCGGAAATGTAGAATTTCCAAGGCTCTTCGTTCTTCTCGGTGGCTATGTAGAGATATACTATGTCAAAGTCTTTAACAACAGCCTTAAGGACTGGTGAATGATGTTGCAGGCTTATCATACAACCTCCGCAACCTACGCCCCAGAGGTCAACATACACTATCTTACCCTTGTAAGGGGCTACGAGCTTATCCATGATAGCCTTGCCGTCTGTCAAGCCTTCAACATCTGATGCTGGATGAATAACGGCATTTGCACGCTTCACTTTTTCTGCCATCTCCTTCTTTGAAGCTTCCTGAAGCTCTGTCACGAGTGCCTTGAAGTTGTTGTTGTCTATCTTTGCGAGAAGGGCAAGACCTTCATCCTCGAGTGGCTTCTTCTCTCTTGTGAGTATAGTTGACAGTCCGCGTGCTTTGCTTAGGTTGCGTATGTTGTTGTCTATATAGAGTGAGTCGGAGATTCTTTCTACTTTCTTGACGTCAGAAGGTGCCCATTGGTTTTCGGCAGCTTTCATATCTTCGCGTTCAGTAAACAGGATAATAGTGTCGTAAGGTCCATATTTCTCACTAATCTTTTCCATTGCAGCACGACGCTCCTCGCGAGTTGGGAGTTTGCCAACCTCGTTCTCCTCCTTATTTCTGTCCTGCCACTTGGTGAGTAAGGCTCTATCCTCATCGCTTAGTTTGATGAGACCTTTCTTCTCGAATGAGAAATAGAGTTCAGGGGAGGTGCTGTATTTCTGGCGAATCTGCTGTGTTTCGTAAGCTTCCTTAAATTGGAGGTAGCTTGACAGGTGCTGTGTGAGAGATAGTGGTAGGGACGGGTTGATTTCCGCAGTCTTGTTGGCAGCCTCTACCACTTCAGAAGGCAGAGTATAGTTAGGGGCACCATACCATGACAGGATGATGTATTCGGCAGTCGCCTTATGGTTAAACTCTTTTATGAAGTCGCGATAACGTTTGCTGAGGGTAGGGTTCTTGGCTATTATGTCTGCCAATTTTTCGTTAGCGAGGTCAAGATTCTTTATGCATTTATTCTTGAAGGCGATGATGGCATCGTTGTTCCGTCTATCCTGTGATGTGAACGTAAAAGGCACGTAGGCATTAAAGGCGTAAAGCTCGTTCATGAGTCGGGCATTCTCACCCATGAATAGAGAGGTGTTTCTGCTCCAATCCTGAACCATGAAATATGTCTTTCCTGGCTCAACCACGAGGCTTGAGGAACTTACGGTAAGGTTGTTTACCATTGGCTCCATCAGCACCTGACTTGTTCCATAGACAGGCACCTTTACGGTGAACACGCCAGTAGAATCAATCTGTATGTCGGTGTCCTGACGGCGGTCGGTTACTATATTTCGGGAAATGAACCTCAGAGTCGTTTTCTTGTCGGCTATTTCGCGTGGGAAATCTTTTATGATACCTGTGATTGTTGCCTCGCCCTTCTTTAGCTCGGTGTTGAACGGAGTGTCATCGGCAGTAGGGTAGGTAGGAAGACTGCTATCAAACTTGCTCAGAGTGAGTTTCTTGCCATCGATAGCAAACTGGCGCGTACCGTTCTTTTCCTTTCCGATGGTGATGGTGAGTTTCTGCTGTCCGTTAGTGAGAATGACTTTTTTATCACTCTTCTCTTCGTAGCTCCACACTTTACTGTCATATACGGCATTGTTGGCATAGAGACCGAGAATCCAGTCGCCTGTTTGGGCATTTTGCCAGTTAGAGTCAAAGAGGCTTTCCTTTACCTTTGGCTTAGACTTGGAATCGGTTATATTCCATACGAGAAATCCGTTAGGGTCATAGCTCTCTATAAACTGTATGCGATTAGTGGTTTCTGGAAGTGGCTCGAAATGCAGGGAATAAACCCCATATCCGCTTGTAGGGATGGAAATCCACTTGCCAATATTGCATGCTTCCTCTCCACTACGTGTGGGCTCTCCACTCTTTAGGGCATATTTCTTGCCGTCCTGATCCTTGAGTACGGTGTAATCGGGGAAACATATCATTGACCCTGACATGTTGTCAACACGCATGTGCACGATGGTTTCCTCTTGTTTAAACTCGATTTCCTCTACTGTAAGATACAACATATAGTTGTTCTGACAGTACTGTGAAGGATTTTTCCACACTTTCTGTGCCCAACTGCAAGTAGCGATGAGCAACAGCACTAACGAAATAATAGTTTTTTTCATAAATTTGTTTGGGTTTTATGTATTTTTTTACCGTTTTAATCAACTGTCTATACTTATAAAGACGTAATACTCGAAAAATAGATTTAAATATTCCGCATTTTCTTTGGAATTTGGTATCCGTCTTTGTCTATATAGGAATACACACGAGATCAGATTTCGTTCATAAAATTTTTTATTTCATTATTTTATCATCACTTTGTGGCATGTTTTGAGAGATATTCCACACGCTCCTCTACGCTCTTAATCAATTCCTTGTTTTGTGGAGTATCTTCAAGATGATGCGAGATGTCGAGGAACTTCTTGGAGTATTTTATTTCCCTATTCTCGTCTTTCATGCCTTTACACATCTGTGCTATGTTGTAATAGACGAGAGGATTATCTGATTTGTATTTCGTACATTCCAGAAACGCCTTTGCGGCTTTCTCGTATTGCTGTTGTTTGTAGAAAGCCTCACCTATGCTATTATATATCGAGTAATACAATTCATTATCAGGTGTGATTATCTCTATCACTTTTTCAAGATTCTCAATACCCTCCCTATATTCTCCGCAGGCAATATTGGCATTTCCAAGATAAAGATAAGAGGAATATTCCTTTCCTTTTCGTTTCTCTACTGCCTTTCTGAGATATGGGCGCGCATTCCATGCACTATCGAGTTTGAGAAGTGAAAAACCTATTATCAGGGCAGACTCATAGTTGTCAAAACCATTAGCCTCAAGTTTCTTGTATGTTTTAATTGCATCCTCATAATTGCCAAGAAGATATGTGGCATATCCATATTGTCTCATTACTGCTAGATTCGTAGAATCCCTTTGCATATAATCGCCACAGATAGCCAAAGCCTTGTCGGGATGCTCCGTATCGTTGAAGTAGGTTGCCATTGATGTGACAATCTCGCTGTCGTAGGGATTGGCGCGAAGTATAGTGTCTGCCAATATTACCATTTGGTCTTCTTTTTCCAGATTTTTGTTTGCAAAGAACATCAAGCGAAGATCGTTATACGTTATGCTGTCTGGGTGCAGATACAATAGCCTGTTCAACCATGCCTCGTTGTTTCCTGTTCGACGATATAGTTCTGCTATGTTTCTTGTTACGGAAGCATTTTGATTGATGAATTCCTCAGTCAAATTATTATAGAACTGCATAGCGTGAAAGAAATCGTAGGCTTGCACGCAACTGTCTCCTTTTGCAGCCCAGATTCTTTGCTGAGCAATAGAATTATTGTCCTCTGCCTTGATAGTGATAGGGTAGAGATACATTAGGAATAAAAATGTGAAAATCAGTTTGATCATAAGCAATTAATTGATATTTATACACACCTGTCATCACGACAGATGTGTATGATTGTTGGATTTCATTCTACCTTTTCTCGCCATGCCAAAGCCGATGTAAGCATCGCTTTGGTCATCTGGCTTAACGAAAACGTTGGATTTCATCCTACCTTTTCTCGCCAAGGCAATAATTAAGCAAGCTTGTCATTGCCCTTTTGGCTTAACGAAAACGTTGGTAATATAAGAGTATTATTTTTTTCCAGAGACAATATCCTTCATTTCGTCAAATATTTGTTCTGCAAAACCAGTATATTTCTTCACTATCTTTCCTTCTGGATTTATGACGAAGAAAGTCGGATTTCCAAAAACATCGTATTTCTTTCTTATTTCTCTTGCGAGATTATGGTCGTTCCACTCATGCCAGCTTACCACTCCGTCTGGTTTCTCTTTCCACTCAGACAATTTATCGGCAGAAACAGTTATCATCTCAAGTTTACTCTTGTTTTGCTTGTAGAGCTTCTCAAGATATGGTATTGACTTCTGACACCACCCACAATGCAAATCGCTGAACACAAGAATAGTGTATTTACCCTTACCCAAGAATTCATTAAGATGATGTGGCTTATCATTATAGTCATACAACTCGAAATCAACCATCATGTCACCTTCTTTCAAAACATCTATCTTGCCGTATTTCTCCTTAGTCTTTTCAAAGTTTGCCTTGCAAATATTCCTTATCTCAACAGAATCAATCATCGGATTATCCTTAAGATTGCTAATGTCATAAGAATAAAGAGCAGGCTTTATTATATCCCCGGTCATTCCCGGATGAAGGAATAGTGTATTTCCATCACCTGATAGCATGATTTCCCGATAGTAATTGTCAAGATGAATAACCTGATGTTTTATTCCGTCCCAGTCATACACCTCAACGGTATTTCCGTATCTGAACCTGTCATCCTCATTACATTTTTCTCCTTTAATATTGGTATCTCTTACAAGCAAATATATCCTTTCGCAATTCGCACAACAACCCAAACTTTCTGTAGGTCGAGTTGGAACAAATGTGTATGAATACAAATCCTTCAGTATGTTTACTTTTGTTCCTTCTACATTGAAAATGAAAGCAAACTTTGCACATTCGTTATAATACAACATTTTGTCTTTCCCATTACCTAATATGTTACCAGTCAAAAAGCGCATACAGATTTCTTCATCACTTAAATCCTTGCCTATAGGACAATAGTCTAAAGGTATAAATGTTTGATTCTTTAGATTATAAATAGCGTACACGCGTTTAAGGTCGTCTTTATACATTCCTAACATGAGTAAGGTCGTGTCGGATAAAGCCACATGATTTCCGCCCACAAACCCATACACATCCTTCATATCGTATGTTTCCCATTTTGTACGATCCATAATAGCGGCAATGTTGTCTGCATTCTTGACTTTTATCAGAGATTTAAACCCTCCTGCATCAAAAGTTGCAGGACAAGGGCGGTCCAACATTAATAGTTCTCCGTTATTGCCATGTGAAAATGCAGGCCACACCAACGCATTATTTGTGCCTGCCCCTGATATTCTCTCGGCTTTCTGCCACTCATTTCTGGTTAGCTTTCCTCCATAGTAGATATTCTCACCCGTACATGCGAACAAGGTTTGTCCATACAAGTAAACTGGCCATAGGTCCTCATTTCCAGAGTCAAACTTTACTTCCTGTCCTCTCAGGAAGAACTCGCCATCTACATCTTGCTCTGAGCAAGCGCAGAATAAGACGGATAATAAAATCCAAAACAAATTTTTCTTCATTGTATTTGTCAGTTAATTGTGAAAGTTAAATTAAGAGTATTATTTTTTTCCAGAGACAATATCCTTCATCTCTTCAATAAATTTTTCTGCAAAACCAACATATTTCTTCACAATCTTGCCTTCTGAATTTATGACGAAGAATGCCGGTATTCCTTGATCACCGTATTTCCTCTTTATATCTTTTGCCATATTATGGTCATTCCACTCATGCCAACTCACCTCTCCTACAGGCTTTTTCTTCCATGTAAAAAGGCGGTCGGTAGATATAGTTATCATCTCAAACTTATCCTTGTATTGCTTATAGAATTTCTCAAGATACGGCTTTGCTTTCTGACAAGGGGCGCAACCTATTCCGCTGAACTCAAGAATAGTATATTTACCCTTACCTAAGGACTCATTAAGATGATGAGGCTTGTCGTCATAGTCGTACAACTCAAAATCAACCATCATATCACCTTCTTTTAGGAAATCGCCCACAACCTCAGACTTTGCCTCGTCTCGATTTTCTGTATCATCTTTATACTTTATTTCACGAGCCTTTTCCATCTCTGCAATATCAACACTTGGCTGATTTTCGAGATTGCTTATATCATATACCCAGATGTAAGGTTCCTTGGGGGTTGGTAAGTCATTGTAATCAGAAAAAAGATAAAGTTTCTTGCCGTCTTCCGACAAAAATATTCGCCGGCCGTAATGGTCAAGATAAAGAACATTCTTCTTGTTTCCATCCCAGTCGAATAACTCTACTACGTTTCCGTAAATAAAAGGAGAATAGTTTTCGAGAGACATTTTCCCATAGAAACGTCCATCAGGGTCAGAATCGACAAGAAGCAAACATATATTATTTTCGTCAGTAGCAACACGCAGTTCCTCGGAACTAAGCGATGTATGACGAGCATTCCACGCATCAACGGCAACGTAGTCAGGAAACACCTTGTATAAATCCTTTACTACATTGACTTTATTGTCCTTGTCAATAGTGAAGATGAATGAGTATCTTTCGTCACGACATTTGTAAAGAAAGTGTCCTTTTCCATTGCCATAAAGTTCACTATTACTCGTATAGATGTTATGTTTCGCGAAATCAGGCGCATCCACACCGTCTTCCGGCCAAAAATCCAAAGGAATAACCTTCTGATTCTTGTAATCCATGATGGAAAAGAGATGTTTGCAATCGTCAAAAGGAGCAGCACATATAAGAATCGTAGAATCTGACAATGAGCAGAAATTCCTAAAAAAAAGAGTAATTTTTCCTATGCGAGAAAGGTCGTATCTTTTCCATGAAGAGCAGTTCTTCATATCCGCAAGGCTTTTTGAGTTAGGAATGATAATAATATCCTTCCAGTTAATACTATGGTCTCCTGCGAAATTAATTGCGAGTATGGAATTATCTGGTCGTTTGACAAATTGGTCAAAAAGGCCTAATTCATTATCAGCGTCTCCAATTTTTATGAACAACTCCTCTTTGGTGAGTTCCTCTTCTGTTAATTCCGAACAATAGTAGTTTGTATCGTTATTACCACGCGCTAAGATTTTATTTCCAATCTGATACTGCGGAAATATGTCCCAATCGGAAATGTTGTTCTTCACTTCCTTTCCCGTCAGTTTGACACCACGCACATTCTCGTCTGTATCTCCTGCCCATGAAGGAAGAGACATCAAGGCACAAACGAATAATGTAAATAAGGTTTTCTTCATTGTATTTGTCAGTTAATTGTGATAGTTAAATTAAGAGTATTATTTCTTTTTAGAGATAATTTCCTTCATCTCGTCAAATACCTGTTCTGCAAAACCAACATGTTTCTTCACTATCTTGCCTTCTGAATTTATGACGAAGAATGTCGGATTACCTAAAACATCGTATTTCTTTCTTATTTCTCTGGCGAGATTATGGTCGTTCCATTCATGCCAGTTTACTACTCCATTAGGTTTTGCTTTCCACTCTGACAAGTTGTCGTTAGAAACGGTTATCATCTCAAGTTTACTCTTGTTCTGCTTATAGAGCTTCTCAAGATATGGTTTTGCTTTCTGACACCACCCACAATGCAAATCGCTAAACACAAGAATAGTGTATTTATCCTTGCCAACGAATTCATTAAGATGATGAGGCTTGTCATTATAGTCATACAACTCGAAATCTGCCATCATGTCACCTTCTTTCAAAACATCTTTCTTGCCGTATTTTTTCAGAGTCTTTTCAATGTTCGCCTTGCAAATCTTCTCAATCTCGACAGAATCAATCATTTGATTTTCCTCAAGATTGCTAATGTCATAAGAGTAAATGGCAGGCTTTACTATATCTTCAGTCATTCCAGGAAGAAGGAATAGCGTATTGCCATTACCAGACACCATGATTTCCTTGTAATAATTGTCAAGATGAATAACCTGCTGCTTTACACCATCCCAGTCAAAAACTTCTACGGTGTTGCCAAATATATCCCTGTCTTCTTCCTTGCATTTCTCTCCTTTTTGGTTGCGATCTCTTACAAGCATATATATTCTATCGCTATTCGCGCAACTGGACAAACATTCCGTAGGTCGAGTTGGAGTAAGTGTATCTGTGTACAAATCACTCAGTTTGTTTACTTTAGTTCCATCTACTTTAAAGATGAAAGCAAGTTTTGCCCAAGGGTTTTGATACAAGACTTTGCCTTTTCCATTTCCCAATATGGTACAATTACTTACATAGTGCATACATTTAGTTGTGTCACTTGCCCCTCCGCCTTTTGGCCAATAGTCCAGAGGAGTGAATTTTTGATTCTTAAAGTCAATAACAGAGAACACACGCTTAATATCGTTCTCAACCATTCCTGCTATGAGAAAGGTAGTATCGGACAAAGCCACATAACCAAGACTTGTAGGCGCAAATCCTGATACATTCTTCAAATCATATGTTTCCCATTTTGTCTGATCCTTAATAGTGGCAATGTTATCAGCATTCGAGATTTTTATCAGAGATTTTAAATTACCCTTGAAAACTGTGCTTGACACAGGCAGATTCAACATGAATAGTTCGCCGTTATTGCCCTGTGAGAATCTCAGCCACTCCAAGTCATTATTTGTGCCTTCACCTGATATCCTCTCGGCTTTCTGCCATTCTTTTTTTGTGATTTTCCCGACATGAAAACTGATATCATTAGCGGTTGCAAACACGTTTCTTCCTGATATGTAAATGGGCCATAGGTTCTCATTCCCAGAGGCAAACTTTACTTCCTGTCCTCGCAGGAAGAACTCGCCATCTACATTCTGCTCTGAGCATGCGCAGAACAGTATTGATGTTAAAAGAATAAACAAATTTTTCTTCATATCTGTTTTTGTCTAGTTATTGGTTTTCAAGTTTCGCAAGCTCTGAACTGTCTGGAAGACAGTACCATGAGTAACCCCGTACATACGAGTGAAACGAGGATGTGCGGGGATATAGTGCCAATCCCATCCTACTGCCTGTAGGGCAGTACATAGGTAATCAGGTACAGCCTTCCAGGCTGGAAATGTAGTTGTTGCGAAACTTGAATTATTTGTTTTCTTTAATTTCACAAACTCGCCAAAAATAGGAACTCTGAGAGTTCCTATTGTAAACGGAAGGTGAAAGGCATGGTGTATTTCACACGGACATTCTCGCCTTTCTGTTGCCCGGGTTTCCAGTTTGGCATGCTTGTAACAACTCTTTCCGCCTCGGCAATGAGGGACTCCTTACATTCGTCAGAGACTTCACCATCAGCCTTGAAATCTACAGCCTTTACATCGCTGACCTTTCCGTCCTTCTCAACGACGAAACTTATAATCACTTTTCCTGTTGCTCCGCTTTTCATAGCAATCTCAGGATATTTCATGTTGCTTTTCATGAAATTCATCATGCTTTCCATCCCACCGGGATATTCTGGCATGACTTCCACTTTGTCATACACTTCATTTGTGAAATCCGATTTGTCAGATTCGGTACATGAGATTGCGCAAAAAATGATTGCGGCTGCAGGGATGATGTACAAAACCTTTGTACGCATCCAAGAATTTGTTTTTTTCTTCATAGTGATAATTTTTAGTAAACTTTTTAAGCATTTCCCACCCAGACAAGCATAAACATGCCTGTCTAAAAGGTGATATTATAATATGTTATTTATTGTAATCGGAAAGTTATAGGCAAAGTGTATTTTACTCTTACATTTTGTCCGTTCTGTTTTCCGGGTGTCCAATTTGGCATGGAGCTAACCACACGTTCTGCTTCTTTGTCAAGAGCTGGCGTAACCCCCTTTGCTATCATGGTATTGCTGACCTTTCCGTCAGCTTCTACCACGAAAGTGCATACAACAAGTCCCTGCTCGCCTTTGGCTTCTGATTCTTCCGGATACTTTACAGTTTTTGTAAGATACTGCACCAAAGCTTGTATTCCACCTGGGAATTCTGGCATGTCATCTACCACGTCCAAGACTTTGTTTTTCTCATCTACAACGTCATAGACTTTACTTATCTCCCTGGAATCCAATTTTATTGTTTCTCTTATTTTTTCGGCATACTTCTTTTCTCTTTCTTTCCTTTCTGCAAGAATCCTGGCTATTTCATAGGGCGGAATCCTCAGCGATTGTATATATGCAAGGGTTTTTCTAATTCGGATGATCTTTTCATTTGTTTCCATGACCTTTTCTGCAAGTACGTTAAGGTTTGGAGTAGCAAAGGCACAAAGGGCAATAGCTGACATAGGAATAAGTAACAGAGCCTTTGTGCGCTTCCAAGGATTTGACTTTTCCTTGACCATCATTGTGATACGCTTTTTCAACAGACTGTGATTGAAGCTGTTGGCAAAGGCGTAATTTGTGTTTGCAACGGCTTTTCTTATCAAGAGCGTCTGGTATTGATGAATGTTCACGCCACTTGTAAGTACGGCATCATCTGCCTCATACTCATGCACGTCACGAAGTGAGGATGCGAGAATCCAAGACAGCGGATTCCACCATTGTATTGTCTGAACAATGTTCGCAAGTATGATGTCAAATGAGTGGCGATGCTCTATATGCCCCATCTCATGTCGCAATATCTCGGTAGCGTTATTGTTATAGTCGTCCTCGCTTATCACAATGGAGTTAAGCCAACTGAATGGGGCTATATCCTGAGCATGACAGTAAATGGTTATTCCGTATTGCTCGTCCTTCCATAGAACGCAGTTGTGGATAGTTCTGTAGAGAACTGCCAACTGAACTATCTTCCAGATGAAGGTTGCAGCCATTCCGATTATATAGATGTAGAATATAATTGCGAACCAGTTGATGTCTTCTGACATTGTGGTATTTCCACCATTCTCCATAACAGCTGTCGGGGTGCCGATGATAATCATTCCCTCTTGTATTGGGTTATTGGCAATAGAGAGGAAATGAAAATCGCATAACGGCAGTATGAGCGACAACAGCATAATGCAAACAAGCAATATGCGGTTGAAGTGGAAGAATGATTCCTTCCTTAGTATCAGCATATATGGAATGTACATTATGCTGAGGAATATAGCTGATTTTATTGCGTAGGCGAGCATGTTGTAAACTTTTGATTAGAGATTGTTTTGCGGTTTAATCATCCCAACTTATTACTGGAGGCTCTATTTTTTCATATTCTATATTTGCCTCAAATCCTGTGGTGTACTCATATCTGACATTTTCTCCATTCTTTTGAGCAGGAATCCATTTTGGCATACTGGCATACATTTCCTTGGCTTCTTCAATTAATTTCTGTTTCTTTTTTTCATCAATCTTGAGGTTGCTTAGAAAATGACAGCCTTTTACAATAACGCTTCCGTCTTTTTCAATAACAAGATCAACGAAAAGCGTAGGACCGCCAGCTTTACTCAAATGGGCGTATTTGGGTTGATGCTCGTATTGAGTTCGAGCGTCATTGCCACCAGGGAATAGGGGCCATACGTCTGCTTGTGACTTCTCTTGCCAAGTAGCAGGATCGTTTTCATTCCACGTACACGTATCCAATGCAGATTTTGTTTTTTTTTCTGCTGTTGCTGTGAGATTCTCCTTGGCGTTTTTTGCAATTTTCTCCTTTATATTATCGGCAGAGTCAATTTCCTTTTCTGAAACTTGGTCTTCGATAATCGTTTCAACTTTTTCTGCAAGAGTATCAACACGGTTGTTTAACTCTGGTGTGGCAAATACGCTTACGGCGATAGTAGCCATAGGGATGATGTACAAAGCCTTTGTACGCATCCACGGATTGGATTTTGATCTTAACATCATAGTGATTCGTTTTTTTAGTAAACTGTGATTGAAACCATTGGCAAAGGCATAGGAACTGGAGCCAACGGCTTTTCTTATTAATAAAAACTGGTATTCTCTGATGTTTACGCCACTTGTACGTACCTCGTTGTCAGCCTCATACTCATGCACATCACGAAGTGAGGAGGCTATAAGCCAAGAGAACGGATTCCACCATTGTATTGTTTCAATAATATTCACAAGAAGAATGTCAAGTGAATGATAATGACGGATATGCCCTATTTCATGACATAGAATCTCCTTTGCATTATTCTGATAGTCGTTCTCGCTTATTACTATGGTGTTGAACCAACTGAATGGAGCTATGTCTTGTGCATGACAATATATTGTAATGTCATTCTGCTTGTCCTTCCAAAGCACCCCTTTGTGGATGGTACGATAGAGTTGGGATATTTGAATGGTTTTCCAAAGAATTGTTGCTATTATACCTATCAAGTAAATATAGAGTACGACTGCTACCCAGTTGAAACCTTTTGCTACCGTTATGTTTGGGGTACTCTCATTCATTACTACAGGCATACTGATAGTTGTCATTCCCTCTTGTATAGGATTATTCTCAATAGAGAGGGCGTGGAAATCGCATAACGGCAGTATGAGCGACAACAGCATAATGCTGACGAGCAAAATGCGGTTGAAGTGGAAGAATGACTCCTTCCTGAGTATCAGCATATATGGAATATACATAATGCTGAGGAATATAGCTGATTTTATTGCGTAGGCGAGCATAGTTTAATGGTTTAAAAGTCCAGCCAGAGCCCCTCACTCGTCCTTCGGACGCCCTCTCCCCAAGGGGCGAGGGAAAAGTTACATTTGTCTGTTTGATAATTTAGCGATAAGTTGTAGCTGTTTATCTCACTAATATCTCCCTCGCCCCTTGGGGAGAGGGTGTCCGTAGGACGGGTGAGGGGCTGTTGGGCTTGGGGGCTACTCTTTAATCAAACTTAGTAATTCTTGTATTTCGTCATCGGGTATCTTTTCTTCTTTTGCAAAGAAGTTCACGAGCGATCTCATAGAGCCACCAAACAGGGTGTTCTTGACATCCTTCATCACAATCTTTCGGTATTCGTTCTGTGTGATGAGCGGACGGAAGAAGAATGTCTTTCCATCATCCTCACGTTTCTCAGGCTTCACAAACCCTTTCTCCGTGAGAATCTTCATATATGTGCCGAGAGTGGTATAGGCAGGCTTGGGCTCAGGGTATTCAGCAAGTAGCTGTCGCACACTAACCGAAGGCTCGTTCATAGCCCACAGGCGATTCATAATCTCCATTTCCACTCTGGTGAGCGTCTGGTTGTCTTTGTCTCTTTTCATATTCAACTAATGTTTTAGTTATCTGGGTGCGAAATTACAACTAAATTTTTAATTAACGAAACTTTTAGTTGAAAAAATAAGCTATATCCGAGATTTTAACTTATATTTTTAGTTATTTCGACGTAATTTTTAGTTATTAACATATCTTTTAATAAAAGTAACAACTTAGTCCCCCTTATTTTTTGCCTTCGGCGAACGTAAATGCCCGTGAATTATCCGTGAATTTAATCGTAAATTCTTATATTTATAGGTAAACAACAATAATTTTCGGATAATTTGCGTTTAATTTACGGAAATTCGCGTAAAAGTTTTATCATATTGTATTACGAAGTCTTTGCACGTTTTGTTCAGCCCATTCACGTTGAACCTTTGCTACATACTCATTCTTCTTCGCAATCGTCAGTTTGAGGTTTGCAATCAATTCTTCTTTGCTGTTATACTTCACTTTCATAAATTATATTGATATTTTTATCTTATGTTTGTGTGCAAAAATAGTAATAATAAATCATTCTGCCAAAGAAATTGAATGGAATTTGATTGTAAATCTGGGAATACAAAAAGAATTGCGCGATTTGTTTGATTTTTGGCAAACTTTTTGTATCTTTGTATTCGAAAATCTAAAACTTGAATTTATGGCAATAGTAGATAATAAAGGCGGTTATCACGGTCAGGCTGGTGATATGGTGTTCCAAATGCAGAATGGACAGCAGATACTCAGATCAAAACCTGTACACTATCATGACAGAAAGTCAGATGTGCAGCTTGAGCAACGTGATAAGATGAAAACTGTTCAGATGCTATATCGCAAGTTGAAACCTGCGGTAAAGGGCTGCTTTGAGTTGTTGAAGGAAGGGCAAAGGGATTGTGACAGGTTCATGAGCCTTAATCTGCTTAATATAAATACGGTATCAGATGGTTCTCTGCCAGTCCTCGGCTATCGAATCGTAGGTGATAAGATTGAATGTGATATAATCTCCGAGCAATGGAAAAGGGGAGACATTCTGCGATTCATCAGTCTTGTGAATGATAAAGCGGAATTTGAGGATATTATTGTTGATACTAAATCCCAGACAACTGTTGTTCGTGATGTGCAGCCAAATGGATTGTATGCCTTTGTGCATCTTCGCAACGGTCGGAAAGGTCGTCTCGCTTCTCCTCAGCAGTTGGTTTCAAACTCATAATTGCCTCCGTTCTTCCTCCTATGATCCTCCGCTCTTCCTCCGTACCAAAGTCGGTGCAAAGTCGGTGCAAAGTCGGTGAGAGAGCGATGTTTGATAGGAATTACAGCGAGTTTGGTACGGAGAATCAACGGAGTATGAGTGAAGGGAAAGCGAAGTGTGATATGTAAAATAAAAGATTGGAATATGAGTAGGCATTTGTCAGTTTGGTCGGTTATCGTGAAAACGGTATCGTATATATTGCTGTTTGTCGTGGTATGGATTGTCATAAGGTGGTTTTGGCTGTCTTATGACTGGTTTCCTATGGTAAAGAGCGAGATTCCTGGAATTTGTAGTCTTTTGGGGCTATCAGGTCTGCTGCTATTCTTGCTTAGGCATGAAATAAATTCTGCAAATGATAAGTGGGAAGGCTTGGTCTTTTTTTTCATCACGATAGCTTCCATGGTGGTATTTATCAATGCTGAATTTATTGCAGAAGATGCTACTGCGAAAGTGGTCAGCGTAGATAAGCTTACGGATTTGTCAAGGGAAGAGATAAGGAAAGCGAATTATGTGCAGGTGGAAAAGATAGAACCAGATACGAGTTCATACGACTATACTACGGATTGTTATGTTCATGCAAAATCACGTAGTTCTGATGAGCTTGTGTTCTGCGTATATCAGGTATGTCCGTTGAAGGATATGGAATATGCTTTTGTCTGTTCTGAGACCAAGGGAGAACATAATTATGGATTTGGACAATCTGACGAGAAGTTGCAAAGGTGGATGTCAGACTTGGAATACCACATGAGAGGGACGATAAGATATAATGCTATGATGGCTCATTTCTTCAAGGTTATACATCAGAGCGACAATATTGAGCAGTATATGGAAGCTGCTTCTTCCTATCTGAATGGAGTTCCTGCATCTGCTAAGAAAGATGTGATATTGCTTGAAATTTCCAATGATAAAGTTGACGGATGTTGGAATAATGTGGTAATAATCTTGGTAACTCTGGCTATTCTTGTAGTGATATTGGCTCTACTCATGGGACTTACTGGAGGGGTGTCACGAAATGAATATGATGATAGCAGGAGATTCTCTAATGAAACGATGCGTGACGTTCTTTCATATTTTGCGCAAAAGGGGAATTTCTTACTGTTGTTGCCTCCGTTACTTATGATTGGTTGGGGATTGTATATGATATTCAACGGATACACCCTTCATGGAAGTAATAATGTGCTGTTTGATGAATCAGGAGCATGTACACCAGATTCGCTCCTTGTTGATGGGGAGTGGTGGAGAATTTTCACCAGTATGTTCATACATGCGGATTTTATGCACATCTTTGGCAATCTATTTGGCTATGTTTTGGGCGTTTACGCGCTAAGCCGTTATCTTTATGGTAGGGATATAGCCCTTGTGTTCCTGATAACTGGTCCCTTGTCTATTGCTTTTGCCGTTTTATACTCCCAGAATAGCGTGATAGGGGCATCGGGCGGTGTGTTTGGCTTGTATGGAGCTTTCCTGTCTTTGCTTATCGGGGAATCATTATCGTTTAAGTTTGACTGGAAATCTAATTGGTGGGAGGCGTTGGTTTTTCTTGTGATATTGGTAGTCGATATTTTTGGCGGTTTCAGTAGTAACGTCAGCATAAGCGGTCATATTTCCGGATTGGTTAGCGGAGCTATTGTGGTATGGTTATTCCGGCTTATCTATTATTTCTTTGATCCTTCGTACAGAGAGTTCTGTAGATAATGGAAAAAATCATAGTTCATAGTGCATAGTTCATAGTTGATATGTATGTGCCAACCAACTATGCACTATGAACTAACTTACAGTTTCCTCACCTTGCCCATAAAGAGGATTGTGCCCGACTTATGTTCGCGTATTGTGAAGAAGAACGGGCGGTTCATTGTGAAGAAGAAAGGCTTGATGGTCATCTCTTTAGTATCAAAAGGCTTTTTAGAAGAAGAAACGGCATCTGTTCCTTTCTCGCAGAACTTGAGGTTTATTATCTGCCTTATGTCGGAAACAGATGGGGAGTTATCGGCCAACCCCGAGAAATCAGCTTCTAAGGAAAAGGCGTCAGTCATTTCCATAGCCTTGAGTGGCTCATTGAAAGAGTTATCGCATTTCAGATCCATACGAGGCATGTCAAGGGCAACTTTCTGGTCGCTTGTGCGCTTTCTCATCTGCGTGTCTTGTTTCTTGCTGAAATTCCTCAGACAGTCGTCAAGGTTCTCGCCCTTGTGAGGCAGATAGATCTCCATATAGAAATTGCCTTTCAAATAAGGTATTCTGAGAAGATCCATCCTTTCACCTTCATATACTTGGTAATGATCTTCCTGTTGCATCATCATCACCTTTGATTTCGAGCCGTCAGCATTCGTGAAATCCATAGGTCGTGTAACGTCCTCTTCAAACACGTTATTCCAAGTGCCGTTGAAGCACACCAAACTGAACAACGCAATCTTGGCTTCTGAGGAAAGAGGTTGACTGAGAATATTCTTGATACTCCCCCTTGTGTTTTGTGAATACCATTGGTTGATGTTGTTCTTGGTCATGTCAGAAGCAAGGATATGATTACGTATCTCCGCTTTGAAATCGTTTCTGTTCTTGGTAGAGAATTCGTTCTTTACCTTGAATTTGTTATCTATCCAAACGGAATTAGCGGTCTTGATCCCGACCTCACGAGCATATCCCGCAAGATAGTCGTTCAGTTTTCCATACACCTCACTAACCTTTTCCGTGTTCAGGTCTTCCGTACCTAACACGCTCGCAATCTGGTCGAGAGTAATGCCCTTGGCGCCATTGGCAAGAATGGTCAGAGCATCAGCCAGGCATAGAGGCGAGATAACTACATTCTCATTCTTGTCATGTTGTTTATCCACTTGCTCAAAGAGCGAGTAAGCCATACTCGTCTCACCTTTATATATAGCCTTAGCCGTTGAATCGAGAGGACATGCTACTGAATTAGCCTGTCGTGTCTGTGCCATGCAATTAGTAGATGTGAGGAAAGCAACCGGCATCAACAGGACTGATATTATGAATTTGCTTCTGATCATAGAGTTATTATGAATGGTATAGGGTTTTATAATCGTTTGCGAAATTACAAAATAATTGAATAATAACAAAATATTATGGCACTTTTTTTGTATCTTTGTATCTGAATTGAAAATCACGCTCAGAAAATAGCGAACGTCAGCCCTTAAAGGCTGGTGCGCGTTTCTAATTTTCTGAGCGCTAAATCCATAAAATTAGATTTATATGGCAACAATAGACAAGAAAGGCATTCACGGACGCATTGGCGGGTTCGTGTATCAGGTACAAAAAGGGCAGTAGACAAAGAGGGCTATGCCTAAGAGCTATAATGACAAAATGTCGGATGAACAACTGTCACAACGTGATAAGATGAAGGCTGTGCAGGAACTCTATCGCAAGTTGAAACCTGCTGTGAAGGGATGTTTTGAACATTCCAGGGCAGGACAAAGGGATTGCGATAGTTTCATGAGCCTTAATCTCCTGAAAATGAATACTGTTTCGGGCGGTTCTCTGCCAACGCTCAACTATCGTATAGTTGATGATAGGGTAGAATGTGATATGATTGCGGAGGACTGGAATAAGAGAGATATCCTTCGTTTTATCTGTCTGACAGGTGAAAGGGTAGAGTTTGAGGATATTGTGATTGAGACTCCAGAATCCAGAACAGTAGTTCGAGAGGCTGAGAATGGCGGTCAATATGCCTTTGTGCATCTTCGTGACAGCCGAAAAGGTCGCCTTGTTTCAAGTCTGCGGTTGGTTTCTGAATAAGCAATAACTCCGATGTTCTTCCCTTGATCCTCCTATGATCTTCCGAATCAAACTCGGTGAACCTCCGTTCCAGGAGCGGACATAGAACAGACCTTCACCGAGTTTGGTTCCTTTTCATGACGGAGGATGAACGGCGGAATAACGGTCAAACATCTATAGTTTCCTTACCTTACCCATGAAAAGGATTGTTCCTGTTATCTTCTCGCGGATAAGATACACGAATGGGCGATCCATATAGAATTCAAGTACCTTTGGCTTGGGCTCATCTGCATCCTTTGCCTTAATGATTTCATGTGTTACGGCAGTAGCTTCTGTTCCTTCTTCATTTACCTTTATGGAAGTTTTCTGTTTGATGGCCGAAACATAGAGATCATCTGATATCTTTGAGAGATTTGCATTTTTTACAGAGAAAGCATCGGTCATGCCCAAAGCCATTAGGGTGCGATTGAAATCTGTCTCATCTTTTAATTCCAACTGAGGCATATGGACACTAACATAGTAGAAATCAGAGTTGCTATCTATTTTATTAACTTGCTTGCTACTGAGATTCTTTAGGCAAATATCAATATTCTGGCCTTTATGTGGAAGGATAACTACCATGCTGAAATCGCGTTTTCCATAAGGGAACTCTACAATATCAAATTTATCACAAACGGATGCTCTCATAAATTCGAATTTATACATCATATTAACCTTTGACTTTGAACCGTCATAGTTTCTGAAGAATTCCTCCTTGGTATTTTCCTTGGAGAAAGGATCAGACCATTTACCGTTAAAGTATAAGGCGTTCATGAGCAGCATCCTTGAATCTGGTGAAGGTATATTGTTAAGCACATCTTTGATATGCCCGTTTGTCTGCCTGTTGCACCATGAATTGATGTCGTTCATGGTCTTTTCTGTAGCCAGAGGCCTATTGTAAACCTCGGCATTGAATATTTCCTTGTTCTTCTTGAGGAAGTCGGCTTTGACCTTGAATTTATCGTCAATCCATATTGAACTGGCATTGGCGAAAGAAGTCTCTGTGTCTATTGACTTGAGATAGACATTCAAATCCCTATACTTCTTGCAAATCTTATCAATACTCATGTCTTTCGCGCCTAATACATCCGTGATTTGCTTTAGGGTATTGCCGTCTGCGCCATAGGCAAGCATGGCAAGTGCATTTGCCAAACAGAGTGGGGAGATCATGAAGTTCTCTCTACCCTTTTGCTTATCCACTTGTTTAAAGAGTGAAAAAGCCATTTCGTTTGCTGATTTGAAGTCATGCCTTATTACGGAATCAAGTGGAGATATTTCTGGCTGTGTGATTTCTTGTTTTACCTCAGCCTTTGGTAATTGCTGTTTCTTTTTCACACAACTTGTTAATGCCAGTAGAAATGCTGACATGAGCAGAGGCATTACTTTGAATATATTTCTTTTCATTCGTTTTTGTTCTTAGGTTTTGTCCTTATAACGCAGAATATTTGATAATATTGCGAAATGTTCAAGGAATAACCCTAACGCCTAACTGCAAGTCGAACATGGTTTTGTGCTCGGTGTAGTAGGTCTTGTATCTGGTAGAGCCTGGGATATTGTACTGAAGGGTTGGCTCTGCGTAGATGTTGAGGCTCTTGAAGAGGTTCACCTGAACGCCTGCGGCTGCCTTAAGTGAATAGTTTACAGGCAGATGAGAGAGCTTGCTCTCGTGATTCGTCTTTCCGCTAACACCGAAGTCGGCTCGTCCTCCAGCACCGAGATAGATATTGCAATGGCGGTTGTTGTATAGCTGATAGTTCATCTGCACAGGGATGCCGATGAAATGCAGTTTCTGGTCGGTATGGGTAAAGATAAGACCTGTGTTGTCTTTTATTTCACTATGCAGATAGGTGTATGTAAGACCAGTAACGACTGACCAATCCTTGGCTACAGGAATACCGACCTGAAGTCCGAAGGAAATAGGACGATGATGCGTCTCTTCGTGATATGGAATCGCGTCCATATTTTTTATAGGGTTGTTTGCTACGTTGTAGGGGTCGTTTACCACGTTGTAAGGGTCGTTATATCCCATCGTATAGTCTGTAGTTGTCATGTCTCTAGAGAAACTTATTCCAGAGGCATTCATTGCAAGATAGAGACGGTTTTCCGGCTGTTTCTTGTTGATAGTGAAGTCATCTTCCCCATAGTTGTTAATCGGCTCTTCATGAGTGCCTTCTGGGGCTGCAGATGGAGTGGAGGCTTTTTCCTCTGTTTGTTTGGTGATAGGTGAATCATGCTTTACTTCTTCCGCTTTATGCCTTTGCTCTTCAATGGCAGAATTCGAACTGTTGTCGATTGGGGCTTCTGCTATTGTCGTCTTTAGAATTGTCGCCTTTGCAATATGCTTTGCAGAAGGCGTGGAAAGGGTAGGGGAAGCTTCTGTGTCTTTTGGCGTTTTGGCCTTTGATGAAGAAATCTCATGTAAAGGAGCATTCTTTTCTAATTCAGCTACAGCTATTTCATTTTCCTTGTTGCGAAGCAGATACAAAGCTGTTGGAATAGCCAAAAGCAGGAGAATAGCGGCACTGGCCTTTCGCCAGTAGCGTGTGATGGGTGTTAAGTGTTGGGTGTTGATGGTTTGTCCTTTTGCTTTGCCACAATCACCTATCACCAAATGCTTGTCATCATTCTCAAGGGCAGCATCAATGTCTTCCCACAATCCCTCTGGAATCGTAGGAACCTCAAAACCGTTCATCTTCTGCTGAAGATCTTTAGTCCATTGTTCTTTCATTGTCTGCCTCCTTCCTGCTTTAATAGTATTTTGCGAAGCATGTTCTTCGCTCTGTGTAACTGAGATGCTGATGATGCTTCCTTTATGCCTAATAGCTGGGCTATTTCCTTGTGCGATTTGTCTTCAAAGGCATAGAGGTTGAGAACTACGCGATAGCCTGTTGGTAATTGCTGTATGGCGTTGTGTAGCTGCTCTGCCGAGAATCTTGAAACCTCCAGATCCTCCTCACGGTCAGGTAGTTCCTTGGTCGTCTCTATAAAGGCATCCTTATGCCTTCTTCGCAAGAGCATAAGCGATTCGTTTATGGCTATCCTTGTCATCCAAGAAACGAGCAAACTTCCATCTCGTTGCTTGAAATCGCCTATGTTTTTGTAGGTTTTTATGTAAGTTTCCTGAAGGATGTCACGCACGTCTTCTTCGTTGACAACATATCTCTGACAGACGGCAAAGAGATAGCGAACCGTAAGACTATACAATTCCTGCATAGCCTTACGGTCGTTTTTCAACAGTCGTTCTGTCAGTTCGTTGTCTATCTCCATTATAACTTTCTCACCTTACCCATGAATAGGATTGTGCCTGTTGTCTTCTCGCGGATGATATATGCAAACGGGCGGTTTATATAGAATGTCGATGTCCGCATAGGCATAACGCTATTGTCCAAAGTCGCTACTGTTACGGCAGCTGCTTCCGTACCCTCTTCATCAACGTTCACAAAGGTGGCTTGAATCACGTCTGAGATATAGGTCTTTTCATTGGAAATGCCAGAAAAGTCAGCATCGTCAGAAAAGGCATCTGTCATACCCATAGCCTTGAGTGGCTTTACGAGCGAGGTTTTGTAATTCAATTTCATTCTTGGCATTTCAACCAAAATCTCTCCCATAGCAGCTTTTTTGAGATACTCTTCAAAAGTCTTCTGGTCGAAATCCTTCATGCACTCGTCAAGTTTCTTGTCCTCGTGAGGAAGAAAGACATCCATGCAATAGTTTTCGTTACCGTATGGGAATTCCACAAAATCCATGTCTAATCCTTCATAGCCAAGAAACATGCTAGATTGGAACATCATCTGGACCTTTGACTTAGAGCCGTCGGAGTTAGTGAACTCTTTTTCCTTGGTGTCATCCTTGCTGAACTTGTTTTTCCACATACCCTTGAAATAGAGGGCGTTGGCAAGTACCATTCTGCAATAATCGTCAAGAGGCTCTGTCAGAATATCCTTAATGCAACCACTAGTTTTAATGTCGCACCAGTGGTTGATGTCGTCCATTGTCTTTATAGTGGAAAGTTTTTGGTAGAAAGTCTCACCAATGAGCTTCTTGTCGCTGAGGAATTCTGGCTTTACCTTGAAACCTTCATCAATCCATACGGAATTAGCAGTTGTGAATGTTGTCTTGCTGTCAACCCTTGCAAGGTACTCGTTAAGGCCGTTGAATGCCTCGTTTAAGCTTTCCTTGCTTATATTATCATTAGCACCTATGATAGAGTTTATCTGCTTGCGAGTTTCGCCGTTAGCTCCGTTTGATGCCATTACAAGCATTTCCGACAGACTTAGAGGCGAGATTGTGAAGTTCTCATTAGCTTTTGTTGCTGCATCAACCGCAGCGAACAGAGGGAAAGCCTTGTTTATTGAGGCTTCAAGTATGCTTGTTGTTGTCTGGTCGGTCGGACAAACTACTGGACCTGTGGTTTCTGTATCGTCAGAACTGTCGCAACTTGTTATGGAGAATAGGGCTGCAAGCATCAGAAGTCCTATTGAATGGATTTTAGATTTTTTCATTTTATGTATCATTTAAGTGATTCTTTCTGTATATATAATGCTGAAAATTTGAAAACCTTGCATCGGTAAGGGGATTTTTTTATAATTTCCTTACCTTACCAATGAACAGGATAGTGCCTGTTGTCTTTTCGCGGATGATATAGGCAAACGGACGGTTCATGATGAACGGCATAGGAACTTGTTCCGGGGTTAAAGATGTTGAGGTAAAGCCTGTATATGTAACGGCAGCTGCCTCAGTACCTTCTTCATCTACATTCACATAGGTGATCTGAATGACATCTGAAAGAACGGTTCTCTCATCGGAAATGCCTGAGAAGTCGGCTCTCATCTCAGAGAAAGCATCAGTCATGCCCATTGCCATTAGTGGACTTGTGAGAATGGTTTGGCCTTCCAGTTTCATGCGAGGCATACCGATAGAAACCAATCTCGCACGAGTGTTATGGATATACTCGTCGAAGGTCTTTGCGTTAAAGCCTTTCAGACAGTCGTCGAGTTTCTTGCCCTCATGCGGAAGGATAACGTCCATGCAATAACTGTCATTGCCGTAAGGAAGCTCCACCATATCCATATAGTCTCCTGCATAGGCAAGGAAGTTGCTCGTCTGGTGCATCATCTTGACCTTTGTCTTTGAGCCGTTGGAGTTCGTGAAATCCTCATCTATGGTGTTGTCCTTTTGGAACTTATGCCTCCACATCCCCTTGAAATAGAGGGCGTTGATGACCATCATACGGTAACTGCTTGGAAGAGGCTCATCCAGAATCTTCTTTATGCAACCGCGAGTGTTTTTGTCGCACCAGCCATTGATGTCATTCTTCGTTTTATCTGTGGAAAGTTCCTGATTGAATGTCTCGCCAACAAGTTTCTTTTTAAGGAACTCGGGCTTTACATTGAAGTCTTCATCAATCCAAACAGAGTTAGCCGTTGCAAATGTCGTCATGTCGTCAACTTTCTCCAGATACTCGTTTAGGCTCATGTATCTCCCGTTCACTTCTTCCTCGCTTGCATCACCCGACTTGATGATTGAGTTAATCTGTTTGAGAGTTTCGCCCTTTGCTCCGTTGGAGACAACGGCAAGCATTTCCGCCAGACTTAGAGGTGAGATAGTGAAGGTCTTGTCTTTGTCTGTAATTGCATCAACCTCAGAGAACAGTTGGAATGTCTTCTCTTGCGATGCCTTGAGGGCGTTGATGGTTGTTTGGTCCATTGGGGCAATTTTTGTACCGGTTGCAGGCTCTGGAGTTTCTGAATCATCAGAACTGTCGCAACTTGTGGCGAATGACAGGGATGTCAATGCCAGTAGTCCCATTGCATAGAATCTAGATTTATCCATTTTTCTTGTTTTTTTAGGGTTTCTAACTGCCCGTATAATGCAGAGGGAATTAAAACCTTGCATGGGAAATGATATTTTTTTGTTGATAGGTAAATTTTCTTGCTTTTTATGTCCGTTGTTCCTTCGATTGCAGGGAACGGACTTGAAACGGTTTTGAAACGGAGGTGGAACGGAATAAGAACCCTTTGTGGGCTGCCCTCCCTTGCCCCTTACGGGGAAAGGGGTCGCTCTTTCTGATTTCCAAGTGCAAAGTTACAACATCTTTCTCGCAATTGCAAATTGTTACACATTCTTTTCGCTTAGAAAAATGCGACAACGTTATAACTTATTGAAAAACAGAATGATGTGCAGAATTTTGAGATGATTTTTCGAAAACGTTACATAGTTACGTAACGTTTATAAACACACCCTCACACTTTCGAAAAATATGGGACTTCAACCTCAATAATAATATAATATATTATATATTATATTATTATTGAACCAAAAAGTAGGAGGAAGCATTACATACCCCCTCTGTGTTAAAACGTTACGTAACTATGTAACAATTTAACGTTTTGTTCGTAGGAAATCATGGGAAGTCACGCTGTTTAATGCCCGAAAACGCATGATTAACAGACTTTTGTATTTCTTTTACAATGATTTAACCTTTTTTTATGACTGATAATATGGTAGTTTCAATTATTTTTCGTACCTTTGCCCCAAATTTGTATATAATGGGTGCCTACCGACTGGATGTCGAATAAGGCACTTACTATAAATGCGCATAAAGATTGTAACGACAGTAAAGATCTAAGCAATTTAAAAAGAGAAAAAAGTTATAGGTAAATAACATCAAACAATTTAACAGGAAAAATGAATCTGGATATTTTGACTGCCATCTCGCCTATTGATGGCCGCTACAGAGGAAAGACGGAAAGCCTTGCAGAGTATTTCTCAGAATATGCACTTATCCGTTATCGTGTTCGTGTGGAGATTGAGTATTTCATTACCCTTTGTGAGCTCCCATTGCCTCAGCTTGCTGAGTTCGACAAGGCTCTCTTCCCGCAGCTTCGTGGCATCTACGAGAACTTCTCGGAGCAGGATGCACAGCGCGTAAAGGACATTGAAAAGGTAACTAACCATGATGTGAAAGCAGTAGAGTATTTCATCAAGGAGAAACTTGACGAAATGGAGAAGAACGGTCTCGGTGAAGGCTACTTCGAGAAGAGCCGCGAGTTCATCCACTTCGGACTTACTTCACAGGATATCAACAATACAAGCGTACCTCTTTCTGTCAAGGAGGCTCTCGCTGAGGTCTTCATCCCACAGGTTGAGGAGCTCATACAGCAGCTTTCAGACTATGCAGAAGAGTGGAAGAACGTTCCAATGCTCGCAAAAACACATGGACAGCCAGCATCTCCAACACGCCTCGGCAAGGAGGTAATGGTGTTCGTATATCGTCTTCAGGAGCAGCTCAACAGCCTCAAGGCTTGTAAGTTCACAGCCAAGTTCGGTGGTGCTACTGGCAACTACAACGCACATCGTGTGGCTTATCCACAATATGACTGGAAGGCATTCGGCAATAAGTTCGTGAGCGAGAAACTCGGACTTGAGCGCGAGCAGTTCACTACACAGATTTCTAACTATGACCACCTTGGCTCTGTATTTGATGCCATCCGTCGTATCAATACAATCATCATAGACCTTGACCGCGACTTCTGGATGTATATCTCTATGGAGTACTTCAAGCAGAAGATCAAGGCTGGTGAGGTAGGCTCAAGCGCTATGCCTCACAAGGTCAACCCAATCGACTTCGAGAACTCAGAGGGTAACCTCGGTATCGCTAACGCAATACTCCAGTTCCTTGCTCAGAAACTGCCGGTAAGCCGCTTGCAGCGTGACCTTACCGACTCTACCGTGCTCCGTAACATCGGTGTGCCTCTCGGTCATGGCGTTATCGCTATCCAGAGCACATTGAAGGGACTCCGCAAGCTCATCCTCAATCAGGAGGCTTTGCAGCGCGACCTCGACAATACTTGGGCTGTTGTGGCTGAGGCTATCCAGACAATCCTCCGTCGTGAGGCTTATCCACATCCATACGAGGCTCTCAAGGCGCTCACACGTACCAACAAGCACATGGATGAGGAGACAATCCACGAGTTCATCAAGACTCTTGATGTCAGCGATGCTGTCAAGGCTGAGCTTATGGCAATAACTCCAAGCAACTATACAGGTATTTAAAAAAATGATATGCCGACGGCCGTGAGGCTGAGGCTATAAAATAAGAAATAAAATAAGTAATAACAAAGTAATAAACAAATCCAAATGATGGAAACAGAAAACGACAAGCTTCAGAGTCTGCAGAATTCTGTATCAGAAGACTCTTCTGCCCGTGAGGGCGGTTTTCAGGAGGGTAGCTTCAATGCACGTCCTCGTCAGCGCGCTCGTATCGGTCAGCGTGCAGCTTATTCTTCAGACCGTGGTTCAGCACGTCCGGGCTATCGCCCACAGCGTTCAACAGAAGACGATGGCGAATTCCGTCCAGAGGGATTCGGCGCTAACCTGACAAGCAGCCGTCCACAGCGTGAGGAAGGCGGTTATCAGTCTCGTGGCTATCAGCCTCGTGGTGGCTATCAGCAGCAGCCTCGTGGCGGTTATCAGCAGGGTGGCTATCAGCAGCGTCCTCAGTATCGCCCACAATATAATGGCGAGGGAGAGAATCCAGAAGAGAACATGGGTGGTTATCAGCAGCGTGGCGGTTATCAGCAGCGTGGTGGCTATGGTCAGCAGCAGCGTGGCGGTTATCAGCAGCGTGGTGGCTACGGTCAGCAGCAGCGTGGCGGTTACGGTCAGCAGCAGCGTGGCGGTTACGGTCCACAGCGTGGCGGTTATGGTCCACAGCGTGGTGGCGGTTATGGTCCACAGCGTGGCGGCGGTTACGGTCCACAGCGTGGTGGCGGTTATGGCCCACAGCGTGGTCCACAGCGTCAGCACACACCTGGCTACAATCCAAATGCTAAGTACTCAATGAAGAAGCGTATTGAATACGCTGAGAACAATATCGATCCAACACAGCCACTTCGTCTTAACAAATTCCTTGCTAATGCAGGTGTTTGCTCACGTCGTGAGGCTGATGACTTCATCGAGGCTGGAGTAGTAACCGTAAACGGACAGGTGGTAACAGAGCTCGGAACAAAGGTACTCCGCACAGATACCATCATGTTCCACGATCAGCCTGTAACTCTCGAGAAGAAGGTTTACGTGCTCCTCAACAAGCCAAAGGACTATGTTACAACTACCGACGACCCACAGCAGCGTAAGGTTGTTATGGATCTCGTTAAGGACGCATGTCCAGAGCGTATCTATCCTGTAGGTCGTCTTGACCGTAACACAACAGGTGTGCTCCTTCTCACTAACGACGGTGACCTCGCTTCTAAGCTCACTCACCCTAAGTTCCTGAAGAAGAAGGTATATCACGTATATCTTGACAAGCCTGTAACTGCTTACGACATGGGTCAGATTCTCAATGGTATCACCCTCGATGACGGCGATATCAAGGCTGATGCTATCGAGTATGCTTCTCCAACCGACAAGAAGCAGGTTGGCATTGAGATTCACTCTGGCAAGAACCGTATCGTGCGCCGTATCTTCGAGAGCCTTGGCTATCACGTAACCAAGCTCGACCGCGTACAGTTCGCTGGTCTTACCAAGAAGAACCTCCGTCGTGGCGACTGGCGTTTCCTCACCGAGAAGGAAGTGGAGATGCTCAGAATGGGTGCTTTCGAGTAAGAGAGCCCCTTCCTAACCTCCCCGAGGGGAGGAACTTAATATAGTATATTCGTTTAATAATCAATAATTACCCAAGTCTTCCCTGAGAGAGGTATGTATAGAACATCCTTCCCTTTGGGAAGGCTTGGTTAGGCTTATGAAAAGAACAAAAATAGTTGACGCTCTTCGTTCAACTGCTTTCGGTGAAGCTATCGACGTAAAGGGATGGGTTCGCAGCCACCGCTCAAGCAAGGCTGTTGACTTCATCGCGCTTAACGATGGCTCTACCATAAAGAATATTCAGATTGTAGCAGACACGGATAAATTTGACGATGAGATTCTTAGGCAGATTACCACAGGCGCTTGTATCCACGTTGAGGGTACTCTCGTAGAGAGCCAGGGTAAGGGACAGACCTCTGAAATCCTCGCAACTGCAATCGAAATCTATGGCCTCTGCGGTAACGACTACCCAATGCAGAAGAAAGGCCAGAGCTTCGAGTATATGAGAAAGTACGCGCACATGCGTCTGCGTACAAACACATTTGGTGCTGTGATGCGCATCCGTCATAATATGGCGATTGCCATCCACACATACTTCCACCAGCACGGTTATTTCTACTTCCATACACCTCTCATCACAGCTTCTGACTGTGAGGGTGCTGGTCAGATGTTCCAGGTAACAACCAAGAACCTCTACGACCTCAAGAAGGGTGAGGACGGTAAGATTGACTACTCTGACGATTTCTTCGGCAAGCAGACATCACTCACCGTATCTGGTCAGCTTGAGGGTGAGCTCGGAGCTACGGCTCTTGGAGCTATCTACACCTTCGGTCCAACCTTCCGTGCTGAGAACTCAAACACACCACGTCACCTTGCCGAGTTCTGGATGATTGAGCCAGAGGTTTGCTTTATCGACATGGACGAGCTGATGGATCTTGAGGAAGACTTCATCAAGTTCTGCGTAAAGTGGGCTCTCGACAACTGTAAGGACGACCTCGAGTTCCTCAACCAGATGATTGACAAGGGACTTATCGCTCGTCTTGAGGGCGTGTTGAAGGAAGAGTTTGTCCGTCTGCCTTACACTAAGGGTATCGAGATTCTCCAGGAGGCTGTGAAGAAGGGTAAGAAGTTCGAGTTCCCATGCAACTGGGGCGACGACCTCGCTTCTGAGCATGAGCGCTTCCTCGTTGAGGAATACTTCAAGAAGCCAGTCATCATGACCAACTATCCAAAGGCTATCAAGGCTTTCTATATGAAGATAGACGAGAAGAATCCTGTGCTTGACGGTAAGGAGATGGCTCCAACCGTACAGGGTACTGACGTTCTCTTCCCACAGATTGGCGAGATTATCGGTGGTTCTGTTCGTGAGGAGAGCTATGACAAGCTTCTGAACGAAATCAAGGAACGTAACATTCCAATGAAGGATATGGAGTGGTATCTTGACACCCGCCGTTTCGGTAGCTGTCCACACGCAGGCTTCGGTCTCGGTTTCGAGCGTCTCATCCTCTTCGTGACAGGTATGCAGAACATCCGCGACGTAATACCTTTCCCACGTACTCCGAATAACGCTGAGTTCTAAAAAAAACTCCCATACCTTATCAAAGGATGGGATGTGATTATAGCAATGCCGCTTATGGTAGTAATTCTAACTATCCGTAAGCGGTATTCTTGTTTTTGTTGAAATTTAAAATCTATTGTAAATCCCCTATTTCACAAACTGTTTACTGTCTCGGTAACAGGTAACGGGTAACAATAAGAAAAATAGTGTAAGATGCTGCCTATATTTATTATTTATATATATAATAAGGTATATAAACTCCTTAGAAAGATTCAGTAAAATTTTTGGCCATACACTAAAATCCTTATTGTTACCTGTTACTTGTTACTGGTCGTGGTTTTGCTTGCTTGCTGTGGTGGTCTAAGGTGAAGAGAATGAGGCTGTTAGCACGAATTGGAGAGTTGGGTATAGGCGGCCGATAGTCTCAATAACATAACAACAAGCATTAATTTGGGGCAGATTCACCTTGTCTTTTCCTGATTTTGGTTTACAGTTTTTAGTTGTTATTATACTGCATTCGTTGACATAATACTTGAAAGGTTGTCATTTTCCTGGAAAGGTTTACACAATCCTGATTTCGTTGACATCATACTGAATTCGTTTACTCCGCATAGAAAACGATATAAAGACGCGAAAAATGCTCTGGTACACCCTCCGATGCAGTTCCGTTCTACCTCCGTTGTAAATCCGTTGTAAGTCCGTTGATGCTCCATCGATGGGAGCGAACCTGAAGCGAAGGCAGAACGAAGGCATAGCGAAGGCACAACAGCGTTTCTAACCCTTGCGGTAACAAGTAACGGGTAACAATAAGGATTTTAGTGTTAGCGTATCTCATTTCAGACATAGTACCCCCGTCTGGATATGCTCTGTTGGGTGGGGAATGATGCTAACGAAGGGTTGAGTATCTTTTTTTGTTTTCACCAAAAAGATATTCCCTTCCTTTTTCGTGTTATTCGGAAAATATTTGTATATTTGCATCAGTAATCAACAATCGAAAAAAATGAAGAAATCCTTTCTCTACCTCATCGTCGCTCTGGGTTTAATCCAACTCAGCTATTCATGCACTCCAGAGAGCAAGATACCATTCCTTGCAAAGATGAATATCTATGCCGACTCATTGATTGATGAGCCATTCCCCGATTCGCTGAACTATACAAACCGAGGATTAAAACTGACCAAAGAGCTGTACTATACGCTATGCTCAGACTCTTTCGCAATGTCTATCGTATCAATTAAACAGATAAATAACAACTATCTCATATTCTTCAACGACGGATCATCTACGAATTGTGGACTTTTCAATGAACAAGGAATAATCATAGACCTATGCAAAATATGCGGTCTCAAGTCACCCGATTATAGCCCACGCAAGGATGGATCCAGGCTTGCCAGAATTTGTATTGACACTCTATACCTCGACCAAACCATCTGGAACATCAAATACATAGATAATAACAAGTTCGAAACAAAAGTCATTATCAATGATTCAGTAACTGTCACAAGATTGTACTCTGTTTCTGACAAGATAACACTTTTGAGCAAGACCGAATCGGGACATATCGACACTCCAGCATTTGACATCATGACTACTCCTATTTCTCAGGCAAAAGATATTTGCGACAAGCTCACCACATACAAAAAGCTAAGAAAGAAATCCGTTTATGGTTGCGAAACATTTGGCAGATCATTCGGAGGGAATGTTATGATAGATCTCCTTAAATACAATGCCAAGGATGCCCTACAATGGATTTACGATCATCGTACCAACAAGCGAATGGAGATCTATGTAAAAGATGCATGCTCCCACTATCCTGGCCACTACGACAGAAGTCTATCCATCAACTTCCTCAAATCCCAGATTCTCCAACTCAAGGATAAGCAGGCACAAGAATATCTACTGAAAATGCTTGTCTTCACAGATAATGACGACGACACGTGGGTATATATAAACCGCAACTAAGCCACATGGTGTCAAAGAGTCGTCCCTTATACCTCCCATGCAAGTCCCAAGTAATTCCCTTGTAAATCCCATTTCCCTCCCAATTATAGGAACGGATTAGAAGCGAAGGCACAACAGCGTTTCTAACCCTTGCGGTAACAAGTAACAGGTAACAATAAGAAAATTAGTGTCAGCGTATCTCATTTCAGACATAGTACCCCCGTCTGGATATGCTCTGTTGGGTGGGGATGATGCTAACGAGGTGTTGTGGCATACTTGAAGGTATGGAAAGCGATATATAGAAAAAGCAAAGATAATCAAAAGGGCTGATACTTCATGTAAGTACCAGCCCTAAATTTATCTAATCAAAAAATTTTTACCAGACGGCAATATTTTGAAATATGCAGTCTATTGCCAACTTACATTTTCCCATTTCAGCTTGTCCTCGTTCTGAGGCTTACGTTCATCAGCCTTATGGCCAATGCCGAGGATGCAGAGGCATGAGAGGTTCTCGGGAATGGAGAGAATTTTCTGGATGGAAGCATCGGCAGGAGTTCCGTCCTTAAGACCACGAGCACGCATCTGTGCCCAACAAGAGCCGAGACCGAGGTCCTCTGCCTGATACTGCATTGAGATAGCTGCAATACTGCCGTCTTCTACCCAGCAGTCGTTCTCAGAGGCATCGCCAAAGACAGCGATACATACAGGGGCGCTGGCAAGGAACTGTCCACCGAGATCCTTTGCTGTGGAAAGAGCTGCAATCTTCTCCTTGTCCTCTACCACTACAAACTGCCAGTTACGCTGCCCTTTAGATGTTGGAGACATGAGAGCTGAGCGGAGAATGAGTTTGATATCATCCTTACTTACTGCCTCTTCAGTAAACTTGCGGTGGCTACGACGCATCTGCGCCAAATCTTTGAAATCCATAGTTTGTTTATTTTTTTCTTGTTTTTTATTTTTCAATTTGCGTGTGCAAAGATAGGCAAAAAAAACAAGAAAAACGAAAGAAAAAGCATGAAAGGCACTTTGGGCTGCATAAAAGATTGGTAAAAATTATCGTTTTATAAAAAATAATTACTATATTTGCAGTCGATAACTAAAACAAGGAGTATGAAGTACGCAGACTATATTACAAAGATAGAAATCGATTCTCTTTGGAGCGGTAAGAAACACATCGTATGGTCGCTTGACCGTAGGGTGAATATACTAAGTGGCGTTAATGGTGTGGGTAAGAGTACCATATTAAATAAGGTTGTGACACCTTTGCGCCAGAAACTCGCCCCGGGTGGGGTGCTTGCCGCACTTGAGGAGAACGGTGTGCACCTTGACTTCTATCCTGTTGATTCGGATATTATACGCTTTGATGTAATACGCTCTTTTGACCGTCCGCTTATCAATTCTGAGATGGCAACGAAACTTGATTTCCAGATTGCCACAGAACTTGACCTCCAGCTCTTCAACCTCCAGCGCAGATACCTTGACTATCAGGTGAATCTCGGAAACAGGATGATTGCAGCCCTACAGGAAGGCAATGCCGACGAGGCTCAGAAGCTGTCGAATGTGAAGGTACATTTTCATAATGTGCTCGATGAATTGTATGCTGAGACGGGCAAGAAGGTGATACGTACTGCCAATGAGATTCGTTTCTCACAGGTGGGCGAGGACTTGTCTGCATATCAGCTTTCAAGCGGTGAGAAGCAGATGCTCGTGATTCTGCTTACTGTACTCGTTGAGGACTCACAGCCTTACGTACTCTTTATGGATGAGCCGGAGGTCAGTCTGCATGTGGATTGGCAGGAACAGCTCATCGACCTTATAATGGATCTTAATCCTAATGTTCAGATTATCCTTACTACGCACTCTCCAGCCATGATATTGAATGGCTGGATAGACAGAGTTACGGAGGTGAGTGAGATAGAGATTGACAATAAAGAGGTTAAGAAACTAAGAAATTAAGGGTTGACGGATGGTAAAGTCATTAAGAATATCATCAAATTATCTGAGTGCTGCTAATGCCATTCATGGAAAGAGGGCAAGACGGCGTATCGTGGCTTATGTGGAAAGTTACGACGATGTGCTGTTCTGGCGTACCGTGCTCAGCGAATATGAGAATGAGACTCGCTATTTTGAGGTTATGCTCCCAACGAGAAACACTCTGTCGAAGGGTAAGAAAAAAGCGATAATGTCTATGCTCAACGAAGGAGGTGGACGTGATATGATAGCCTGTGTGGATGCTGACTATGACTATCTGCTTCAAGGAATTACGGAAAACTCACGTGCGGTGATAGGATGCCCCTACGTGTTTCATACATACGTCTATGCCATTGAGAATTACCAGTGTTATGCCCCTTCCTTGCATAATGTCTGTGTGATGGCAACTCTCAACGATCACCACATCTTTGATTTCGTGTGGTTCATGACCCGTTATTCAGAAATAATATATCCTCTATTTGTCTGGAACATACTGCTTTATCGTCGTCATCAGTTTCATGATTTCACTATGAGCGACATGAATGTGGTGATAGAGATGGGGAAGTTCTCGCTGGCAGATCCGCAGGCTGCTCTTGACAAATTACAGCGTAAGGTGGACGTAAGATTAGCGGAGGTGCGTAGGAATCATCAGGGACTCAAAAGAGAGTATGAGGCGCTTGAGAAGGAACTTGTGAGTCTTGGAGTTACTCCACAGACCACATATCTTTATGTTCAGGGGCATCATCTGTTTGATAACGTTGTTGCTCCGCTTGTAGGTCGTGTGTGTGAGAGACTTAGGGTTGAGCGCGAGACGGAGATACGCCAGAAAGCGTGTCATGTCACTCAGCGTCAGAATGAGCTTTCTGCCTATCAGCATTCACAAACCGATTCTTCTCAGATGATGAAGAAGAGTACGGGATATTTCCGCTCTGCACCTTTCCGCAAGTTGCAGGATGATATAGAAGCATTTCTGTCAGGGGCAAGCTATCCTAATCTTGGATTTACAGGGTAGAGTGGGGTAGATGGAAAACTTGAATTTGTAAGTAAAAACGCTGAAAATATAGTGATTTGTAATTTTTTTCGAAAAAGTAGGTCATTTATATTGGCGATTTTTTGCTAATGTCGTATTTTTTTATTAACTTTGTGGCGATTTTGGCTCATATCGGCAATGTCTTGGGGACATGGGCTGTGGAGCGAATCACCTAAATAGATATTAGCAATATTCACTATTCAGTAAACAATTTAGAATAAGTATGGAAAACCTCGGATTAGGTTTAACCCTGATGGCTATCGGTATGGTGACAGTTTTTGCCATATTGCTTATTGTCATCAACCTGAGCAATGTGCTCATTAAAATCGTAAACAAAGTGTGCCCTGAGGAGGAAGCTCCAAAGAAGAAGGCTGCGCCTGCTGCGGCTCCAGCCAAGATTGATGCTGCCGTAATGGACGTAATCAAGGCTACTGTAGCTCAGATTACAGGTGGAAAGGGTACAGTAACAAACGTAACAAAAGCCTAACTTTTTTTGTTATGCCAGACATAGTTCTGGTGGAAGATGTAAGGTGGAAAGATAATAACAAATCACTATAAAACAATGGCAAAAGAGATAAAGTTCAGTTTGGTCTTTCGTGATATGTGGCAGAGTGCCGGAAAGTATCAGCCACGTGTTGACCAGCTTTTAAAGGTCGCTCCTGCTATCATCAAGATGGGATGTTTCGACCGTGTAGAAACCAATGGCGGTGGCTTCGAGCAGGTCAACCTCCTCTATGGCGAGAACCCAAATATCGCAGTACGCAAGTGGACAAAGCCTTTCCATGAGGCTGGCATCCAGACTCACATGCTTGACCGTGCGCTCAACGCACTTCGCATGAGCCCATGTCCAAAGGACTTGCGTCGCCTCTTCTATAAGGTAAAGCACGTTCAGGGTACGGATATCACACGTATCTTCTGCGGTCTTAATGACCCACGCAACGTGATTCCTTCTATCAAGTATGCAAAGGAAGGTGGCATGATTGCTCAGGCTTCACTTTGTATCACTCACTCTCCAATCCACACAGTAGAATACTATGTAAACCTTGCAAAGCAGTTCATCGATGCTGGTGCAGACGAGATCTGTCTGAAGGATATGGCAGGTATCGGCCGTCCTGAGACTCTCGGTAAGATTACTGCCGGTATCAAGGCTTACAAGGAGGATATCATCATTCAGTATCACTCTCACGCTGGTCCAGGTTTCAACATGGCAAGCATCCTTGAGGTATGTCGCAATGGCTGTGACTATATCGATACTGCGGTTGCACCTCTTTCTTGGGGTACAGGTCATGCTGATATCATCGCTGTTCAGGAGATGCTGAAGGATGCAGGCTTCAAGGTTAAGGAAATCAACATGGAGGCTTACATGGAGGTTCGCTCACAGATTCAGGAGATGATGGACGACTTCCTCGGCTATTACATTCCTGCACAGAACCACCTCAACAACTCATTGCTCATCAAGCCGGGTCTTCCAGGCGGTATGATGGGTTCACTTATGACCGACCTTGAGGATAACCTCAAGTCTCTCAACAAGTGGAAGGTGAAGAATAACCAGCCAGAGCTCACCACCGACCAGCTTCTCGTGAAGCTCTTCGATGAGGTGGCTTACGTATGGCCAAAGGTTGGATATCCATGTCTCGTTACTCCTTTCTCTCAGTATGTCAAGAACCTCGCTCTTATGAACGTGATGCAGATGGAGAAGGGTAAGGAGCGTTGGTCAATGATTGCCGACAACATCTGGGATATGATTCTCGGCAAGTCAGGTAAGCTTGCAGGTCCTGTTGATCCAATCTTCGTTGAGATGGCTAAGGCTGAGGGACGTGAGTTCATGACAACTGACCCACAGGAGAACTATCCTGACAATCTCGACGTATATCGTCAGAAGATGAAGGAGAACGGCTGGGATCTCGGTGAGGATGATGAGGAACTCTTCGAGTATGCTATGCACCCACAGCAGTATGAGGCATTCAAGAGCGGTAAGGCTAAGGCTGACTTCGAGGCTGACCTTGCAGAGCGTAAGGCTAAGAAGAATGCTCCTAAGGGTGACGCACAGCCTCAGACAATCACAGTTACCGTTAATGGTCAGAGCTATAAGGTTGACATCGCTTACGGTGACAAACCGGCAGCAGCTCCTGCAGCAAGTGCAGCTCCTGCAGCCGCAGCAGCACCAGCAGGCGAAGGCCTTGAGGTTCTTGCTCCATTGGAGGGTAAGGCTTATATGGTAAGCAACTCAAGTGAGACTCCAAAGAAGGTTGGCGACCACGTAGAGGAAGGTGACATTATCTGCTATATCGAGGCTATGAAGGTGTTCAACCGCATCAAGGCTGAGAAGGCAGGTACTATCACAAGTATCAACTTCACATCGGGCGACTCTGTAGAGGAGGATGATGTGCTTATGACTATTGCATAAGTAGCCTGCCCAGGCCCTCCCAAAGGGAGGGATGCGATATAGTGAGATAAACATTATTAATTAACATATAATAATAGATAGCCAAGCCTTTTTTAGCGAAAAAGATGTATAAAACATCCTTCCCTTTGGGAAGGCTTGGTTAGGCTTGAATTATGGAAATACTACAGAAAATATGGGAAATGACCGCGTTCTCGCAGACTAGCGGTGACTGGTCATTCCTTCTGATGATTCTCATAGCATTCGTGCTCCTGTATCTGGGAATCGTAAAGAAATATGAGCCTCTGCTGCTCATCCCAATCGGATTTGGCGTGCTTCTCGCCAACTTCCCTGGCGGTGGCATGGGGGTTATAACCGTTACATCCGAGGGCTATATCCCATTGGGGGTTGATAGTGACGGTACTACCAAATTCCTTCTCGATGCTGCAGGTAATAAGGAAGTGATCTGGGATATGCCTCTCCATAAGATTGCGCATGACCTCGGACTTATGAACTTCATCTACTACATGTGCATCAAGACGGGTTTCATCCCACCAATCATCTTCATGGGTGTAGGTGCGCTTACCGACTTCGGTCCTATGCTCCGTAACCTCCGTCTCTCTATCTTCGGTGCAGGTGCTCAGTTCGGTATCTTCGCTGTTCTCCTTGTTTCCCTCGCTTTGGGATTCACTCCACAGCAGGCTGCATCTCTCGGTATCATTGGTGGTGCTGACGGTCCTACAGCTATCTTCACCACTATCAAGCTTGCTCCTGAGCTTCTCGGTCCTATCGCTATTGCTGCTTACTCTTACATGGCTCTCGTGCCTGTTATCATCCCTCTCGTTGTCAAGGCTCTCTGCTCAAAGAAAGAGCTGATGATCAACATGAAGGAGCAGGATAAGAAGTACCCAAACAAGACTGAGATCAAGAACCTCCGTGTGCTGAAGATTCTCTTCCCTATCACCGTTACTACTGTTGTGGCTCTGCTTGTTCCGACAGCTGTGAGCCTCGTAGGTATGCTGATGTTCGGTAATCTCATCAAGGAGCTTGGTAGCATGACAAGTCGTCTGTTCGATACAGCGTCTAACGCTATCATGAACACCGCAACAATCTTCCTCGGTCTCTCTGTTGGTGCTACAATGACAGCAGAGGCATTCCTCAATGCTCAGACAGTAGGTATCGTTGTAGGTGGCTTCCTCGCATTCGCGCTCTCTATCGCAGCTGGTATCTGCATGGTGAAGATTTTCAATCTCTTCGCTAAGAAGAAGGTTAATCCGCTGGTTGGTGCAACAGGTCTGAGTGCCGTTCCTATGGCTTCTCGTGTGGCTAACGATATCGCTACACAGTATGACCCAAAGAACCACGTGCTCAACTACTGTATGGCAAGTAACATCTCTGGCGTTATCGGTTCTGCCGTTGCCGCAGGTGTGCTTATCTCATTCCTTAAGTAATCACATAGCTGAAATATAGACAAAATAAAACCAGTACCTCAAATCGGGGTACTGGTTTTTATTTGGGGGTTTATGCTTTTACTTTACACTATCAATTCTACTCCTTACACTTTAAACTTTACTCCTTACTCTTATTTCAGAAGTCCTGCCTTTTCGAGAATAGGGATGATATGTGAAGCAAGCATACGTTTCACTTTCTTGCCTTCCGATAGATATTCGAGATACAGTTTGCCGTCTTTAATGATGTCTTTTTCCATCATTTCTTCTATCATCTGGTCATCAATTATTCGGGTGTTTATATATTTTTTTGTCTGCACCAGAGGAAATCAAATAGCATACTATTTGGTCCACATGGTCAGCAGCACCAGATAGCCTACCAATAGTTCCAAGCAGAAATCCGGCGGTTGTCATTTCCTGCAGTATTTTCTTATTTACAATTTGATGTGTAAATATAAGTTCATGCTCATTGAAACGCTTTGCCTTTGTAAAAGCATTACAAATTGCTAATTTGTCATGCTTAATGTTATGGAGGTTCAGATATGCTGTGTCTGCCTGCATCACAATGAATGCTTCTTTTTTCAGGATGTTGTCTAAATCTTTGTTTCCTGTGGTCAGCTTATAGTCGTTACCTTCCCACCAGAATTTCTGATTTCTACTATTTTTTGCAATATACAGTGTCTAATTTTTCCCAGTGGTCATCTATAAAGTCCTCGTAGGATTTACAGAATTTGCATTGCCCTTAGGCGGAAATAGTCATAAACACCATAGTTGCCACGACGAATATTCTTATATATTTCATCGTACTTTTTTCCATCATCTTTTGATGCATTTTCAGAATAATCATTATTCTTTCCACCTACTGAGCGATGAAATAGAAGTCTTTGCGTGCAACCTTCGTGGTTGTTGGGGTGAAACCGATAACATCGAATGTTACGGTGATTGAATCATTTCCAGGAACTTCAAGTTTTGTTATGTCGAAAGAGTAAGAAAATGATCCCTCGTAGGTGCTAATACTTGTCTTCTGTGTGTGACGGTTGTAAAGCAATTTGAGAGTGACGGCATTCTCTTCTGTACTTGTTGCGCAGAGATTCACACCAGGCACTACAGCACTACCGTTTACTATAGAATAGTTTGCTGTAAAGACAGATGTAAAATATCCGTTTGACAGCCAACTATCATGACCTTTAATCTCGAAAATGCTATCCATTTCCAAAATACCAGCCTTGGTAGCATCTGCAAGTGTTATTGCTTGGCGCTCAATAGAATATACACCATTTTGAAGTTCTGCATTGCGAATTACGGTAACACCATTCTCTGTAGTCGTATCCTTTGGGTGGTAGTAGGCGTATAACTGTGCACGCTTATGATCTCCAAATCCTTTGTTGTCTGTAATATCACTGACACTGGCAACCGTAGGATATACAATCATACCGTTATCCCCGATAAGTTTGTAGTTTGGATAAGTACCTGTAATAGTGAAGTAGGCAGCGAATAACTGCTTGTTTTCATCTTCTTCATTATCAGAAAGACATGATGCGAATCCGAATAGGGTTGCGCATAATAGTGCTACTAAATAGAGTTTTTGTTTCATCATATTCTTTTTTGTTTTTTTGAAATTATCCTATACTTTATTATATATAATGCAGGAAATGCAAAAAAATTGCATGGTAAAGAAAAAATATTGACAACTTGTGCTATTACTTCTGTCCTATTCAATTTTGCTAAGTGAAAGATTCCTGAAAATAGGGAAAAACCATCAGGCAAGTAGGGAATCTCCCTTGCTCGACAAGGTGAAACCTGCTATCTTTGCAGGAAAATACTATTATACTAAAAAAAACTGTAATACTATGACTAAGAAATTCTTTTTGCTGATATCAGCACTACTAACCATCACATGGTCAGCATCAGCGCGTAGAGTGGGCGTTTTCTGCCAAATGGCAGCCACAGGTACACAAATCTCTGAAGATGGCGCTATCAGGGCAAGTATTGTAATTGATTCAAAAGGGGAGGCTCTTCTGGAAATAGAGAACCTCACGGATAAAGTGGTGTTCATACATCGAAAACGGTCGTTCTCGTTGGTTAATGGTGTATCAGAACCGATGTTTATACGACAATCGAACACAGAGAGCCATACTACGCAGCATAGCGTCGTTACCGAAGAGGATAGGACATTCAAAACAAAAACGATTGATAGTGAGAGCTATACCCGTAGCCATACCATCTACGACCAGCGTGTGTTGGCCATTGCTCCTCATGGACGTTCACTGGTATATGAGTGGGATGGGCTTCCTGAAAAACTTCGTACAGACATGATTGATATAGGGGGAGGATTTTTCTCTGTAAAAGGCAAAGGACGCTTCCTGGATACAGGAGAAAAGTTCCATAAAGGCGATCACCGTGACTATAATGCTGATAATACGCCGCTTATGCTTGCAGCCGATGTAGAATATAGTTTTAACGAGAAAGGGGAGGACTCGCACCGTATGGCTGTAAAAGAATATGTGTCAAGCATTCGTATTGTGCGTTCTAAAGATGTGAAGCGTGGCTATATGCTTAATACAACCCCATACTTCGTTTTTACTAGCGGGAAATCGAATACTGCTATATTTGCACAAGTCGGGCTGGGAGCGTTGGCTGCTGCCGTTATTTACCTTCCGTTCGCGGTGTATGAAGATCATGACTTTTGATTCTAAACAACTTGTGCTGTTTGATGTACCTTGAATAATTAAGAGTAAATAATTAAGGAGTAGATAGTGTAACGCGTAATGCTTTGACTATCTACTTCTTGTTTTCCGTGTGTGTCTTTTTTAATATGTGTACTATGTGGCCTTTCATGCTACTTCCTAAACATAAATTACAAAATATTTGAAAGTGTGGGATTTTTATCTTAATTTTTGGGGATCTGTTACTTGTTATTTTGGCATTATCAGGAATTTTGTGTAACTTTGCACTTAAAACATTATTAATGCATAAATCCCCTTATGAATAAAATAAAACATCTATTCGTATTATTGTTGGTTTCCGTTCTTGTTTCGGCCTTCATGCCCTTAGAGGCGGTAGCCCAATCTACAATTGTAGGTGCAGAATATAAGCCTGACAAAAACATAACAGAATACTACGTTTTCCCATACGGTGAGGTTTCGCTTCCTGGTAAATGGGAGAAGTGGCAATACAACGCAAATGCCCGTCAGCAGTTTTTCATTAATGATGAATCTGTACTAATTGCTATATCTTTCGGCGCTGTGAATGATTATGATTTCAACAAGAAAGGATCGTTGAAAGGATATGATTTTGTCAAGGCATATTATGATTGGGAGTTTGAATATTTTTCTTCTTCAGGCTTCGAAAGTAAGATTATTGAGGTTGATCAGTCAAACTCGTATATTATCTGGAGAATTTGGGGTCAGAAGGCAGATACATATTTCCTGTTTGGTGAAAGGAATGGTCATGTCTGTAATTTCTCTGTTAACATAACAGATAAATGGACTGAGGAAGAGAAAGTAAAATTCCTAAAGAGCATTTACCTAAAGTAATTATCCCTCCTGAGTATGCGAATAGTTATAATAGGTGCAGGAGCGGCAGGATGCTTTGCTGCCATTGAGCTTAAGCGTAGATGCCCGGAGGCAGAGGTTACGGTGCTTGAGAAAGGCACGAAACCTTTGGCTAAGGTTGCTATTACCGGTGGCGGACGATGCAACCTCACCAACTCGTTTGCAGAGGTCAAGAGTCTTGAGCAGGTATATCCGCGCGGTTTCCGATTGATGAAGAAACTATTCCATCACTTCTCTCCAAAGGATGCCTTTGAATGGTTTGAGCGTGAGGGCATAAGGCTCGTCACTCAGGATGATGAGTGCGTCTTTCCGCAGTCGCAGGATGCTATGGAGATAGTCCTTACGCTTACTTCTCTTATGAATAAACTTGGCGTGAAAACCCTTTGTGGCTGTAAGGTAACCGAAATCGCGCCACATTCGCCATATTATGCCATAACCTATACAAAGACAGGAAACACTCACACGATAGAGGCTGATAAGGTTATCGTCACTACTGGCGGGCATCCATCGCCTTCCGGATTTGATATGCTCAAAAGTCTCGATTTGGAGATTGTCCCACCCGTTCCGAGCCTGTTCTCGCTGTGCATTGCCGATAAGAGCCTTACCTCATTGATGGGTACTGTTGTTGAACAGGCACAGGTATCACTTGCCGGCACGAAGATAAAGACCAACGGACCGCTCCTCATCACGCATTGGGGCATAAGCGGACCTGCCGTGCTGAAACTATCGTCGCATGGTGCAAGGATTCTTGCAGAGAAGAATTATCAGGCTGATGTGATAGAAAACTGGCTCTATGAGATGAGCAACGATGATGTTCACAAAATGCTCGCATCGTATGTTGATAAGCACTCTGCCAAGAAGATAACATCGGCATATCCCTCGGCTCTCAACGCAAGGCTATGGGCGTATCTGGTGCAGAGGGCGAAGCTCACGGTTGATATGCGTTGGAGCGAGCTTCAGGGCAAGGCATTCAACCGACTTCTATCTGTGCTCACCTCCGATTGCTATCACGTTACGGGAAAGAACCGCTACAAAGATGAATTCGTAACCTGTGGAGGCGTGTCGCTCAATAGTCTGAAACACGACACGCTTGAAGCAAAGAATCATCCCGGACTTTATTTCGCAGGAGAAGTAACCGATGTAGATGCCGTCACAGGTGGTTTCAATCTACAGGCAGCATGGACAATGGGATGGGTAGTAGCGGAAGCGACGGCCTCTCCCCCCGCCTTCCCCCGTAGGGAGGGAGCCGGAGTGTGAAAGGCTCGCTAATGTGTCGTTCTCTCTCCGCCCTGTATGGAACCTGTCCGAGAATGTGAACTAACTCAAATTTCAAGTAAAATAGAAATTAAATGAAAAATTGTATCTATAAAATATTGTCAGTAATTCCCATCGCCTTTCGGCTTCCTCTCTACGTTGAGAAGTCCGATGTTGATAACATCGGAGTATGTGCAAAGCGGGGGGAGAGGCCCCTTCTCATCCTCTTCCTTTCCCTTCTCTCTTTGTCCTTATCCGCCCAATCCTTCGACAAGTACTTCGAGGACGCAACCCTGCGTCTTGACTATATCTTTGCGGGAAACGACCACGAGCAGCATATATTCCTCGAGAATGTGAAGCGACAGGAGAAATGGGCAGGCAGAAGGGCGCGTCTGGCAGAGAAATTCCTTAACGGAAACGGTCAGATAACGGTCACAGATCATGCCTCGCATGAGGTGATATACGTCTGGACATTCTCCACCCTCTTTCAGGAATGGCAACTTGAGGCTGAGGCAAAATCAACCGACAGGGCATTCGAGACAAGCTATAACATACCGTTCCCGAAGAACAAGGTCGATGTCACCGTCACCTTGACGAACAACCATAACGCGGTGACTGCAAAGTTCACGCACACCATCGATCCAAAGGACATCCTCATACGTAAGGTGGGTGCCACAGGCGTGCCTTTCCGCTATATTTGGAAGGGAAACAACGCCGCGAATGCTAACATAACCGACTGCATCGACATTGCCATCCTAGCAGAAGGATATACCGAGGCTGAGATGAATAAGTTCTATGCCGACTGCGGACGTGCCGTTGAGGCTCTCTTCGCCAACGAGCCATTCAAGAGCATGAAGAACCGCTTCAATGTGGTGGCGGTGGCTGCCCCTTCACTTCAGTCTGGACCTTCCGTTCCACTCAAAGGAAAATGGACGAATACCGCCACTGACTCGCATTACAGCACGTTCTACAGCGACCGATACCTCACTACCCGCAATATGCACAAGGTCTATGACCTGCTTTCGGGGGTGCCTTTCGAGCATGTCATCATACTTGCTAATTCTGATATCTACGGCGGTGGCGGAATATATAATCAGGTCACTGTCGTGACATCCGATCACCCCACCTTCAAGGAAGTCCTCGTTCATGAGTTCGGACATTCGTTTGGCGGTCTTGGCGACGAGTATGACTATGGAACCTCTGCCGAACAGTATTACCCATCCGATACAGAGCCGTGGGAGCCTAACCTCACCACGCTCGTCAATTTCAAGAGCAAATGGGCTGACATGATGCCTGAGAATCAGCCTGTTCCTACACCAAAGAATCCTAAAGTGCCTGACTATAAGACTATTGACTTCAATGACGCGAAAGCTGTGGAGGCTCTCAATGCAGCCACGCAGGTGGTAGGCGTCTTCGAAGGCGGTGGCTATCAGGAGAAAGGCTGCTATCGTCCGGCACAGGAATGTAGGATGAAGATAAACGAGGTACGCGATTTCTGTCCGGTATGCGCAAGGGCTATCAGAAGAATAGCAGATTTCTATACGGGCAAGTCTGAAAAATAGTTAAAATACTTGCCATTTGACAGAAATACTGCTGTTATTTGTGTTGAAACTGCTGATATTTTAGTAATTTTGCATCCAATTTGTAAGAAAGTGATGATGAAATAATAAATCGGGACGATTTAACCTCAGATTTCTGAGATGTTTTGAAGTCACGAAGAAGGAATGATGCGGGCATCATGACTGATGAATGAAATTGAAACAGCCAGAAAGATGAGCCTTAACCCATAAAAATCACTTTATAAATCGTCCCAAGATAATTTTTGTCATCGCAAAAAGCTTACTGTGGGTAATCAGAATATGAAGAAAATAACAAAACTGGCAGTCTTGGTTAGTGGAGGCGGTACCAACTTGGAGAATATCATCAATTACTTCAAGAACAATCCCGATGTAGAGATTTCGGTTGTAATCAGCAACAAGGCTGATGCCTACGCAGTTACACGTGCCAAGAATCATGGAATACCATGCAGCATAATCACTCGCAAGCAGTTTGAGGAGGACAGCGAACTTGTCATGAACACCGTGAAGGAATGCGATTTCATCATCCTTGCAGGCTGCCTCGTCCGAATCCCTGAATATATGATAGAAGCTTATCCAAAGCGTATCATCAACATTCACCCGGCTCTGTTGCCAAAGTACGGTGGTAAGGGCATGTACGGGCACCATGTGCATGAGGCTGTGAAGGCAGCCGGCGAGAAGGAATCAGGCATCACGATCCACTACGTGAACAACGAACTCGATGCCGGAGAGCATATCGCACAGTTCCGCGTTGCCCTCACAGAAGAAGACACTCCCGACACAATAGCTGACAAAATCCACGAACTGGAAATGGCATACTTCCCAAAAGTGATTGAGGAGTGTATTAAGAAAGGATAAAAGCCTAACCCGTCCTTCCCAAATGGGAAGGCTCCACCCCCTCACCCCCTCCAAGGGGGAGTAGATACAACTTGTACGTTAGGGGATATGTTAATAAAGTAGATAGTATAACCAGCAAGGTCATACTATCTACTTTGTTTTTGGGGAGCACGAAAAACACAAAATAAACGGACTTCCGTTCCATTCGTGCCTAAAGAAAAAAGGAAACAGTTTTAATTTCCCTAAAAATAATTTACGGATTAAATTTTCTCCTAATTTACTTTCTAAAGAGAATTTACTTTCCGAATCCTCGCGCAAGCGAGCCATTTCATTTCAAGTACTCAAGCAAGTCAATCGTGCCGCTCTCCTCCTCGATGTTAAGCGAAGGCACATGCTCCACCATCCTTGTCTTGCCCGTAGCCTTGTCAACAAAGAAATAAACGAAAGAACCAGTATAGCTGCGGAACACCACCTTATACTCCGTTTCCGTTTCCTCACCCATCTGCACATACATAATAGAAGGATTCTCCTTAGCGATGCTCCAGTCATATTCCTTATGGCAATAGTTGTTCACGCCCTTGAAAGCCATTTCCGCAGTAATCCCATCATTCTTGACGACAGAGCTGTCAGAACTATCCGATAGCCCTTTTGGCAGAGAGTCCTGCTTTTCCGTTTGCGCACTCGGTGTCATATCCGTCCTGTTCTTGCAACTCATGCAGAACAGCACAACCATTAATACAGATGCAAATGCAATATATCTCATATATTTATTTTGTTTCTTATCTAAACGTCAGTTCATCGATTTTATTTTTCCTTATTCAGTACTAATTTCCTCATTTCGTTGATTCCTCAATAAGTAGCTTCCGCCATTTAGAAAAACCAATTAAAACCACGTAAAACAAAAGAAAACATTTTTAGTTTATTGTTTTTATATGGTTTTAATTGGTTTTCCTAAATGGCGAGAGCGACAGTTAAAAAGCGAAAGCAACTCGTCTTAGCGTTTGAAAAAGAGATTGGGGACGATGTTACGAGAACTTATCCATTACAGGTTTGAGGAATGGGGTGATGGTGCGGTCGAAGCTTTTGCCGTAGCGGTTGATGAATAGTTTTGAGATGCCGATATAGAGGCGCTTCTTGGCACGGGAGAGGGCTACGTAGAGTTTGCGGGCATCTTCTTCCTTCTGGTTGATGGTGGTGGCGTTGAAGTTTGGATAACGGCCGTCAACGGCATCATAGACGATGACATTGTCAAATTCAAGTCCCTTAGCCTTGTGTACCGTTGAGACATAGATACGCTCCTTGATCCTGCTTGCGCTACACAGATCTGCTTCGCGCAGGGTGTTGATTTCCGCGCCATAGTGCTGGAGCTGTAGGATTAGTTCGGGGTATTTCTCGCTGTCGATAAGGTCGTTGTCGATGTACGAGCAGATATAGTCGAGTTTGTCAACTGGTTGGATGAGTTTGTCGGCTGCAAGTGCATCGTGGATATAGCGGAGTTCGGTGGTGAAGCCCCTTCCCCCGCCCTCCCGAGGGAGGGGACCGGAAAGCGATGGGGCCTCCTTATATAATAGGTCGTGCGTATGGTGATAGAGTGGGGCATAGTTCTTCTGAAGCTTTGCACCTACGTTTATCACGGCCTCACGGGCAAGGAGCGCATTCTGATGAGGGATGAGTGCCTTTGCCTTCTTGTAGCAGTAATCCACGAGACTCTTGGTGGCATAGACATCATCATCGGCAAGGTGGGAGTTCTGTCCTTCGAGATGCAGGGTGGCAAGCAGGTGCTTGAGCTTGTGGACACGCAGGTCGGGCTCAAGAAGACGGATGAGGCGGAGAGAGTCGAAATATGGGGCCTCTTTCCCCGCCCTCCCGAAGGAGAAAGCCGATTCTATAACGGAATTACAATACCTATTTATATTAGAGCGCAGGATGTTGATATCAAAATCGGCATTGTGGGCAAGGAGAACGGCATCCTTGGCAAACTCAGAGAAACGTGAGAGTGCATCTTCGTGAGAGAGAATATCGGCAGTCTTACGTTCCTCGATGATAGGGTTCACGATGTCACCGAGCATGGTTGGAATTTCGCGCTCTGTCTCTATGTGCACCATGAAAGTGCTAAGGACTTTCTCGCCACGGATGCGCATGGCGGCAATCTGTATGATGTCGTCGCGGAAGGTGTCGAGGCCTGTTGTTTCCGTATCAAAAATGACGATGTCCTGCGTCTCGTATGCCTTTATGAACTGCTGTGTGAGAGGTGGTGTGCCTACGGTCATAAGCTCGGAAGGCGATATGCCTGTGGCTATGAGCTGATGCACGATGTCCCTTGCCTCGTATGCTGTATGGATACATTTCGCTCCCTGCATGATGCGCGACCATGCTATGAGGTTGGTGTCGGACATAACAGCAGAGAAATGCGCGAGGAGCAGTTTCATGTCGTGCGTGGAGAAGAGGTCGGTGCCCGAAATCTTGAAATGGGGTAGGGAATACTGGGTAAGCTGTCGGCTGATTTCCTCTGCATCGGCATTCGATAGGGTTACGATAGCCGTTGTCTCGTCAGGGTTTGTCTGAAGCCATTGCCCAGCCTGCTGAGCTATCTTCACTATCTCCTCATCGGTTGTGCCGGCATAGATGAAGCGTGTGGCATTCTCAGCCTGGTCGTTGTTGGTTGGTTGTGGAAGGAAGGCAGGGTCAATGCCAAGCACCTTTTCCGCGTACCTATTATATATATCAAGCAGATAGCGTGGCGAACGGTGGTTCTGGGCAAGGTGATGAATGGAATTTGCACAGCGTTTGCGCAGCATTTCGAGGGTTGACAGCTTTGCACCCATGAAGGAGAAAATGGCCTGTTGCTCGTCGCCGAGGTAGAGGATGCACTTCTCCTTGCTTATCAGGTCGATGATTGCCATCTGGAGCGGATTGAGGTCTTGCACCTCGTCAACCTGAATCCAAGGGCGTTGTATTGCCTCAAGGAAAGCTCGCTTCTCAGGTTCGTTGCTCGTCTTTGCCTCGCTTATGGCGTCGTAGGCACGGAGCAGTACCTCATTGAAATCCATGAGGTTATGCTCGCGCTTGTAGGTCTCGTACTGATGCGCAAGTGATAGTTTAGTGAGTGTGTTCCTTACCTGCTGACGGTATGCCGCATAGTTGGCGTAAGTGCCTGTCTGTAAATGGTCGATGTCGGTAAGATAGAAATCGGCGTGTTCGTACATATCGTTCATCATCTCTGCCGTGAACTCCTTTCGGTATGCCGTACACACCATTCGCATAGCGTTTAGGTCGTCTTTGTTGAGGCATTCGGGATGCAGGCGTATATCCTTGGGATGCTTTTTGTTTATCTGGTGCATCATCTGCGAGAAATGGATGCAGTCGAAGAGGTCGTGCGTCTTCTTGAAGTCGGCAAAGACCAGTTCCTCGTCCTGATTAGAGAGGCGTGAGAGGATGCTGAGGGCATCGTCATCGTCAATGATACTGGTGTTTGAGGGTACGAGTTCGTGGTTTGTAAGAATCCTTATGCAGTAGCGGTGGATATTGCCGACAAAGAGGTCGTTGATGTCGGAATCGCTGATAGTCTGAGAGATACGTTCTGCCATACCTCGCGCTGCTCGGTTGGTGAACGTGAGGCAGAGCATATCTCCGTAGGGTACTCCGTGCTCGCTATGGGCTATGCGTATTCTTTCGGACAGAATCTGTGTTTTGCCGCATCCCGGAGGTGCGAGTACGAGATGCTGCCCTTGTGATATGTTGATGATCTGCTGTTGGCTTGAGTCGGGGGTGAACATAGTTGTGGGTTTAGAGCCCCCAGCCCCCCAAGGGGGAGCATTTTAGATAGTATTTTATCCTTATGGGGGTATGATTAATAGCGCAAAGTTATAAAAATATTCCGTAAATCCCTTTGTTTTTATGGAAAAATGAGTAACTTTGCTCTCGAAAATTGAAAATGTGCGCCAGCTTTGGGCTGACATGCACTATTTTCTTCGAACGAAAAAGTTCCCGATTTACCTAAAAACTAAAAAATGATACTTAGAGAGCAATATATTGCAGATGCACAGCGATATGATAATCAGGACAAGATGTATCGTCGCTGTGGACGTTCAGGCGTGATGTTGCCAAAGGTGAGCCTCGGTTTCTGGCATAACTTCGGCGATGCTGATGCGTATCAGCGTAGCCGTGCCATAACGCATTATGCCTTTGATCATGGTGTGACACATTTTGACCTTGCAAATAACTATGGACCTCCTTACGGAGCAGCTGAGGAGACTCTCGGAAGGCTTATGGATGAGGATTTCCGTCCTTATCGTGATGAGATGTTCATTGCTACAAAGGCTGGATATGATATGTGGCCCGGTCCTTATGGCGACTGGGGGTCAAGGAAGTATCTGTTTGCGAGTCTGGAGCAGAGCTTGAAGCATATGAAACTGGATTATGTTGACCTTTTCTATAGTCATCGCTATGACCCTGTAACGCCTCTTGAGGAGACACTTCAGGCACTTGTGGATATTGTGAAGCAGGGTAAGGCTCTGTATGTAGGTATTTCACGTTGGCCTCTTGAGGCATTGAAGACGGCGAAGGAATATCTTGCTGCGCGTGATGTGCCCTTGCTCATCTATCAAGATAAGCTGAACCTCATAGAGCGTGAGCCTCTGGATAATGGAGTCTTGGATTATTGTGCGGATAACGGCATAGGGTTTATATCATTCTCGCCACTTGCACAGGGACTTCTCACCGACCGCTATCTCAACGGTATTCCTGATGATTCAAGGATGACGCATAGTCAGTTCCTGCGTCCTGAGAATCTCACTCCTGAGCTTCTTGCCAAGCTCCGCGCTATGTCGGAAGAGGCTCAGAAGAACGGTCAGACGCTATCAGATGCAGCCTTGCAATGGATTCTGAATCAGCGTGGCGTTACTTCTGTTCTTGTTGGCGTGAGCAAGGTAGAGCAGATGGTGAAGAATATCAGGGCTGTGTTGGGGTGATGGGTGATAGGTGATGGTTGATGGTGTTTTGTAATGCCTCGCACTAACCTAATTATCCATTATTAATTATCAATTAAAATAAAGGATTTTTGAATCTTCCACCTTACGACAAAATGAAGATACGGCAGGAGAATGGCAAGACGATGGTGCTTGACATTCTCCGTCGCAGGTATGTGCGCCTTACTCCCGAGGAGATGGTGCGCCAATGCTTCGTGAATTTTCTTGTGGAGTATAAGGGCTATCCTGTTGCGCTTATGGGAAACGAGGTGCAGTTGATGGTGGGAGAGAAGAAACTGCGCTGTGACTCAGTGCTTTACGATAGGGATATGCAGCCTCGTATGATTATGGAGTATAAGGCTCCTGATATTGAGATTACGGAAAAGGTGCTTCATCAGATTCTTTCTTACAATACTCTGCTCAACGTGAAATATCTCATGATGAGCAATGGTACTCAGCATGTCTGCCTGAGATATAATGATGATACTTGCAGGTGGGAGTTCATGCCGGAAATCCCGAATTATAATGATCTCGAACCTTAACCTCTCACCCCTCTAATCCCTAACCTCTAACCTCTCAACCCTAACCCTCCCCCTAAGCAGGGGGATCGAGGGGGTCTCTCTAACCCCTATTTCCCTTCACTTCCTGCGCGTTTCAGAATATTGTCGTGTATGAAGTCTGAATAGAACAGAAGGTCCCAATGGTGCAGGCAATCGAGATGCACGTTGGCACTCTGGAATGCTGGATTGTTTGTCCATTTCCGATAGTATTCAGGTCGGTTGGTTTTCACAATCAGCATATTCGTCTGTTTGTCGATGCTCACGGTGTGTTCCTCACCTTCATAGTTGAACGTTGCAGGGGTGGAATCCGTTTTCCAGTTTACAGGATTGATGCAGGTTGCGGCACCTTCAGCAACGAGTGGCCATACGCCATCAGTACTCAATGCGGAGTTGAATGAGATTGTCACGCCTGTCTCTGTCTCGCCGTTGGCAGGACGTATGTGATTGTTCTTGCAATCCTCTTCCGTTATTCTGTAGCCTAAGGCATAGGCAGCTACCATACGGTTATACTGCTCTTCGGTCATGTGTTTCAGAAGGTCGAGAACAAGCATTCCACCCTGTGAGAAGCCTACGAGCGCATATCTGCGACCGTTGTTCTGGTGCTCCATATAGTAGTCGAAAGCTTGGCATATCTCATCAGATACAGAGGCATATACCTCCTGATATTTCTCAGGGGCAAGGTTGACGGCTTCAAATGTGAACTGGTGATAGTAGGGGGCGAAGTAGTTGAAATCCGACTGACTGAAATGCTTTTCCACGTATCTGAACTCTGCATCAAATGCCTTTCGGTCGCTTTCGTTTAATTGAGTTTGATATATAATATTGCCGTTCTCATCCTCTGCGGAAAGGACATTCGTAGATACTATATAGAAAAGGTCGATTTTGTCATCGCTTTGCGGTGTGTTGGAATGATACCATGCACTATCGCTTTCCCATGGCGAATCATTGTCGGATATTTGTACGGCATTGTTTTCGAAACCGCATGATGAGACAATGGCAAGCAATGCCAATATCACAATGTTATTCTTGAGGTGTTTTATCTGCATATCTTGAATTTCTGTTTTTATGACTGCAAAGGTACATCTTAAAAACGGAATATCCAAGTAAACATATTTTTTTCCGCATATTTCGACTTGCATCTACATAATAATTTGCGGTATTGAAAGAAAAATATGCATAAAATATCATTTTTCGGCGATTTTATTTGGTCGTTTCGTAAAAATTTTGTATTTTTGCAATACTAAATGAATATTAACATATAATAACCAAAAGACGGAAAAATTATGAAACATAACATTAATAATACCATGTTGTCTGTATCTGCAAGTTGTCGTCAACATCCAGTTTTATTTGGCATCGGAGCATTGTATGTACTATATGCTTTCGTGTTGATAACTAGTTTGGTTGGTGCTATGATATATGACTATGTGAATGGGGGCTATGAAGCTTTTCATCTGGTATATAAAATGCAGACTTTCTCTTTGATGTCCCTTTAAAAATGTAGGGAATCAAGGGGGAGGAAAGTTGGTGATTATTGTCGGTTGGGCATTGTGTTGATGCTTGATGCTATTGTTAATAATGGTTAATAAATAGCGTAATTGTTAATTGGCAATTTTCAATTCTCAATTTTTTTTATTACCTTTGTGCCCTAAATATATCGCATAGCGTGAAAATTAAGGAAGTATATGATGCCCTTGAGCGTTTCGCGCCTCTGCCCTTGCAGGAAGACTGGGACAATGCCGGCTTGCAAGTTGGATTGACAGAGGCGGAAGTTTCAGGGGCTTTATTGTGCCTTGACGTGACCGAGGAAATCGTTCGCGAAGCAATGGCGAAGGGATGCAATCTGATTGTTTCCCATCATCCTCTTATCTTCCGAAAACTTGCGCAAGTGTCTGGTACTGACATGGTTCAGCGTGCGGTGATACTGGCGATAAAGAATGATATTACCATTGTCTCGATGCACACAAATCTTGATTCTGCACTTGGCGGTGTGAATCATGAGATGGCAAAACGACTAGGACTCAAGAACATTGGTTTCCTTAATCCGCAGCAGATGAACGGTGTGGAGTATGGCATGGGAACTATTGGAGAACTGCCTTCAGAGATTAGTGCAGAGCAGTTTGTTGAGCTTGTAAAGAAGACATTCAACTGCGGTTGTGTGATAACGAATCCGCTTATCAAGCGTCCTATACGTTATGTTGCTGTTATGGGCGGTGCCGGAGATTGTGCCATCGGGGCAGCAGAGAAGGCTGGTGCAGATGCGTTCATCACAGGTGAGATGCACTATCATCAGTATTTTGATCATGACGATATTCAGCTTGCGGTAATCGGGCACTATGAGAGTGAACAGTTTACGCAGCATCTGCTGAAACGGATTATAGAACGAAATTGTGCTGGAGTGGAATGCTATATTGCTGAGACACAGACCAATCCGCTGAGGTATCATTAAGAATGCCCGGATATTCTGGGATGCCCGGAAAAGCCGGAAGTAAAAAGAAAAAAGTTAGAATTCATAATTATATCGTTAAATTTATGGCAAGAAAAGATCCAACAGATTTGACAGTAGAGGATAAGCTCAAAGCTCTCTATCAGTTGCAGCTTACTCTTTCTCAGATTGATGAGAAGCGTGCTCTCCGTGGTGAACTCCCTCTTGAGGTTGAAGACCTTGAGAATGAGGTTGAAGGTCTTAATGTTCGTCTGGACAAGATTCAGCGTGACATCAACGACTACGAGCAGGCTATCATGCAGCGCCGTGCCGACATTGAGGAGGCTAAGGCAAGTGTTGAGCGTTACAACCGTCAGCTTGACGAGGTAAAGAACAACCGCGAGTATGATACTCTTACAAAGGAGATTGAGTTCCAGGAACTGGAGATTCAGCTCTGCGAGAAGAAGATCAAGGAGGCTGTGCAGAAGGTTGAGGAGCGTAAGCGCGATATGATGCGTGCTGAGGAGCAGCTCAACGACCGTGAGACTGCCCTTGAGGATAAGCGCGGCGAGCTTGACGAGATTATGCAGGAGACTCGCGAGGAGGAGGAAATCCTGAAGGCTAAGGCTAAGGATTACGAGACTCGTATTGAGAGCCGTCTGCTCCAGAGCTTCAAGCGTATCCGTAAGAACGCACGTAATGGTCTTGGTATCGTTTACGTTCAACGTGATGCTTGTGGCGGTTGCTTCAACAAGATTCCACCTCAGCGTCAGTTGGATATCAAGATGCACAAGAAGATCATCGTTTGTGAGTATTGTGGCCGTATCTTGGTTGATCCAGAGTTGGCAGGCGTTAAGATTGAGAAGCCAACAGAAAAGAAGACAAAGAAGCGCTCTATCCGTCGTATCAAGAAGGACGAGGAAGCTTAAACATCTTGCTGTCTGGTAAAAATTTTTGATTAGATAGATTCAGGGCTGGTACTTAAATGAAGTATCAGCCCTTTTTGATATCTTTGCTTTTTTTACATCACCTTCCATACCTGCAAGTATGCTACAACACCTTGTTAGCATCATTCCCACCCAACAGTGCATATCCATACCTTCTTCTTGCTGCCCTTCTTGATTCCCGCAAGTGAATAGACCTTGTACCACGCGAACTTGCGCATCTTGTCTGTCACCTTCGGATTGACAACACCGCCCTCGTTATGGATGCTTGCATACTCCACATCGTTGATGATTGTCACCTCTCCCGGTCTAGGGTGCGAAGTGATTGAGCGCATGAGGTGGTCGCGCCTTGAGGTCAAAGGGGTGTACTTTCCCTCAGCTCCCCTCCCCGATTGCTGACGTTTGGTTGTCTGCCAAGGTTCGAGGCTTGAATCTACGAAACCGCCCTTGCGGAAGTTGTCAGTGAAGTGGTTCTTCGCTATGATTCCGACCTTGCGAGGGAGGTTGATTTGCACCTCTCTTTGCACCTTTTTTGCCAATTCAGCAAAGATTTTGTCTATATTTTGCGCATTTGTCATAATTTTACTTTCGTTACGAAACTTGTATAAGTCGTTACGACTTCTTATCTCGAATAAGAGCTACATAAGAGCAGCATAAGACCAATATAAGAGCCATAAAAGACGATTTTTTGCTATTTATTGCGTATTTGCCATAAATTTATTTGGTAATTTGGGAAATACTTTGTAATTTTGCAGTGTCAGTCAGGCTTTATCGTGAGGTTTTGCCAATGGAGGGGTACTCTTTGAGACTCATCCTTTTCATACTGACAACCGCCTTCGGGCGGTTTTTTTATATATCATACTTTATGATATCATACCCTCCTCTGATTACAACATGCACATGGTGTATTCTTTGCGTATGCCCTTCTTTGTATTTCTTGTACCAGTCCATGTCATGAACAAACACATCTTCATGGAACATAGAAGGGTCATGGAAATATATACAAACGGAATCACTGATATCGCCAGATTGCTCCCTAGCTCGTTTTATTTGACCATCTTTCTTTGTGAACTTTGAACCATATTTCCCATTATATTCCGTAACAGACACTATGTCCATTATTCTGTCATCTAATTCGAGGTCTAAGCAAGATGCAATATTCCCATTAGGCTGTAATATTTGTTCGTTTCTTAGGATAGCCTTATGACCCATTCTGTATATCTCATCTTGACATTCTTTCTCTAATTGGTCTCCTGTCATACCATCTATGAGAATATTTTCATCATTCTTATGGACATTATGACCTTTATGAATAGCCTTTAGACCTCCTGTCTTAGGGTCGTACTTAACCGACTCTGGGTCGTAGTTCTTGTCGGTCTTGTACTTCTGATATTCTGCACAGCGTTCTGCTAACAGCTTGTCATGTTCCATCCTTGCTTTCTCCGTGCAACTATTCATCAACGGACACTTATTGCAATTCCCCGAAGGAGTGATTGCATCCTTGAAACTCTTATTCTTATTCACCCAACAGCTTGAACACTTTTTCTCGTAATACGGATGATTGCGGTCAAACATCTCCCCAGTCTTACCCGGATTGGCAGCGAGTCCCTTCTGCGCCTTGACATCAGGGATATGGCTGAGTACATCAGGATTGGCGGGTTCGTCAGTCTGTTCGAGGCTACACTTGCAGTTCCAATGGTCACCGGGGTGGTGCTTGTCCCAGAACTTGTCACCCACAGGGAGAGTGAGGCGGTTCATCCAATACCCCTTGTGTTCCTCTTCGGGATTGGCACTTGTGGTAGGCATCCATCTGAGGTTAGGCATGATGTCTGCATCAGCTTCGTACTGTTTCCACTCAGCAGCGAACTTGGCGCGGAGAGTGGCGGTGTTATACTCCGTCTGCAGCCAAGCACCGCAATAGTGGGATGCAATAGACTTGATGTCCTTCTTCCACTCAGAGAACGGCTTTAGCTTGCCCTCGTCGGTGCGCATCTTCTTCGCCATGTCCACTCCCATATTGTGAACCTTGAAGGCAGAGAACACCTCGTTGGAGTGTGCCAGCTTCTCAAGGAAGGTCTTGTCTATGTTTGTGTCATAGTTCCCCTGTACGAGACCGTCCACCGTAGCCTCGTTGATGATGCGCAGTATCTCTCGCCACATAGTAGGCTCTACATCGTTGGAGGTGTCGAAACCGTTGTATATGCGACGGAGGAATGTAGCGAGTACGTCTGTGTCAAACTTGAATGAGGCATTACGGAAGCGGTCAATATCCGCATTGTCACTTCCGTAATAGAGTTTTTTAATGGGGGTACTATTCCTGAAATGAGATACGCTAACACTAAAATCCTTATTGTTACCTGTTACCCGTTACTGCAAGGTTAAAATGCCGTTGTGCCTTCGCTATGCCCTCGTTGTGCCTTCGCTTCAGGTTCGCTCCTATCGATGGAGTATCAACGGACTTATAGCGGACCTGAAACGGACCTATAACGGACCTGCATTGGATGGAGAAGAAAGTTCTCGAAGAATCTCATTGAAGCCAGTATTTAGTTTGGGAGATGGTTTTGGAATGGTTTTCGCGTTTTACATCGTTTTTCAAGCATACAGAACAAGGTGAATCAGCCAGAAATTAATGCTTATTGTTATGTTATTGAGACTATCAGCCGCCTACACCTCACTCTTAAATTTGTACATAACAGCCTCATTGTCTTCATCTTAGATAGCCACAAGCAATATCAGAGCCTCGCTCAAAATCACGACCAGTAACGGGTAACGGGTAACAATAAGGATTTTAGTGCATGGCCAAATTTTACTGAATTATTCTAAGGAGTTTATATACCTTATTATATATAGAAATAATAAATATGGGCAGCAGCTTACACTAATTTTCTTATTGTTACCCGTTACCTGTTATTGATACGTGTCTGTCTTTTCCTGATTTTGGTTTACAGTTTTTAGTTGTTATTATACTGCATTCGTTGACTTCATATTTGAAAGGTTGTCGGTTTCCTTGAAAGGTTTACACAATCCTGATTTCGTTGACATCATACTTGAAATATACACTAATGCCGCTCACAGGAAATAATTCCGTGGGCGGCATTCTTATTTGTGCTTGAATGTGTTTGAAATCTAGTGACCACAGATTTGGGGGGATTTAGTGGATGTTAATCACGAGAGTAAGCGAGACTTACGCAGCTTGTTGAGCCTTGCGAAAAAATCCCCGAAATCCCTTCAATCTGTGTTCGGATAACATAACGAAATGAAAAGTTTTATGATGTGCCTGAGAATTGAGAATTTTGTGAGAGATTTATTATCATGCCCGTATATGCAATTCTCAGAGCGTTGCCTTTTTTTTCTTCTACGCTTTTTTCTATGAAAATTTTCAGGAACAGATTTCCTGGTCATCGTGAAAATTTTTTTGCTTGATGAACTTTACGAAGAATTTTTGTTCCGTGAAAAAAGAAGCGCAAGTTCCAAAGGGATTTTTCAGAACCTCATTATTTCTTAGGAACAAAACTCTCCCAAGTCTGATCATCATAGAAAACGCGGATCTCCGTGATGCGACGTAGTGGGGTGCTCTGAATTGCAAAAGTCGGTTGTTGCGTTTTGCGCGTATTTGCAATTTGTTGAGGGGTGGCATGAACAGTTTGTTCATCGAAATTCAATAATCCCTCTGACAAAATGTCAGTCTTTTGCGGAGCTTCAGGAACTGTTTGCGGAGTAGGATTATTTACCTGATCAGCATCGTCGAAGAGAGAGGTTGGGGTAGGGTTGGCGGTTGGTACGAACATGCCACCTTCGCCATACAACAGCCAGTTGAGGTTGATGTTAGGGAACTTATTTCTGATAGCCTCTACGTGCATTAGGGTAGGGTTGGTTCTGCCGTTGAAGATGCTCGACAGTGAGGCGGTACTTATGCCCGTCATCTTGGAGAACGTCTGCTGATTCATGTGCTGCGCCTCCATTAGCTGTTTTATTCTTTCTTTCATGTGAAAAAGAGTAGAGAAAAGTGAGCTTTGTGAATTTTGAAAATTCCGTCCTGTTGGTCGGTTCATGAAAAATTTTCAATTCTCAGAAGGGTAATCCCCCCGAAAAACGCAATTTTTCTTATCATTTACAAAGGTAAACAAAATTTTTGAGACTTGCAACAAATCAAAAGATTTTTTAGAAATGTTAAGTTTGGAAACGTGAATTTATAATTGTAAGTATAGTGGTTTGTTTAGTGTTTTAAATTCGTAAACTTTATATTTCTAAATTTTACAATTCAAAACCGTCTCTATGTTCTAATTTAATCAAAAAATGAAACTAACTGGGTATGTAATAGATAATTATACGAATTTACGCTTAAAAATCAAGAATATGCACCTATAAACCTTGTTTTTTCTTGAGACATTAAAAGAAACACTTCATTGAATATAAATTAATGATTTCATTTCTAAATGAATATATAATTAAATGAATAAATGCATATTTCTAAATGTATATTCATAATGCTAAAAGTTTAGATATGTAAACATGAATTTTAATTCTTGAAATGTTTAGATGTTTAGATTTTTAAACGTCATATTTTTATACGCGAATTTAAAAATGTTGATTTGTATATATAAACCATAAACAAAACGAAATCTAAAAATATGTAAATCTAAACACATAATCCACTCTAAAAAGCCGAAAAAAACGTCACTCGTGAATTTCTGAACGAGGAGGCGAAAATTATAGAATATTTGATTCTCAGAGCCCGAAAAACACGCTAAAAGCGTTGAAAATAAGCGTTTAACGTCAAAATATTCCTCCACGAAAACGTGGATTTACGTATGGAAATAGAAGAAAATTCATGATTTTCGGCTAAAAATCAGCTCTAAATGAGAAAGAAAAATCCCATTTTCAGAGGATGATCCTGCTGAAAATGGGGTTAAAATCTGTTAAACGGTCTTATAGCCTCTCAATGCCAGAGAACTTAATGAAGTATGAAGAAGATTAGTTCCTTGGCGAGATCTTCCGGCGTTGTGTTTCCGGTAGCATCAAGGCCTTTGCTCTTTGCGTCAATCTCTCTGAACTTGTCAATAATCTGAATTGTCTTCATAGGAGAATAATGACTTATTCCCTCTATGTAGGCTTTGGCAGCAAACTCGCTTCTCAGTCCTAAGTATGACATTATGGCAGTTGCATTTCTTGGAGCTGGTGTGTAGTGAGCAAGCATCAGATTCTGGAAATATGAGAACAAAGTAGGTATCATGGAGAAGAGTCCTCCGGAGCGTGGATCACCCATGAGATGCTTCACTATAAGATTGGCTTTTTCTATGTTATGGGCAACTATCGCATCACGCAGTTCGAAGCTGTTGAAGTCCTTGCTAATGCCTATGCAGCGCTCAACGAGGTCAGAGGTGATGTTCTTTGGCGCACCAGGAGGAAAGACTACGAAAACCTTGTCAAGTTCAGATTGTAGACGTTTAAGGTCGCTTCCTACATGCTCAGCCACCATAGCCGATGACTTTCGGTCAATGTTTCCACCCTTGCTCTTTACGTATTCCTCAATGAAGGCATTAAGCTCCCATTCGCGCAGAGGGGCGAAAGCAGCCACCTCTCCTATTTTCTGAGCCTGTGAGACGTATTTCTTGCGTCCGTCGATACTTCCCTTGTAGCAGATGACAAGAAGGGTTTGCTGGTTAGGTTTCTCGATATACTTCTCTATGAGGTCGAATTCCTTTGCCAGTTGAGCCTCACGAAGTATCACAACCTGATGCTCTGCCATCATAGGGAAACGCTTTGCTTGCTCTATGACCTGTCGCATGGACGTGTCAGCCCCATAGAAGATGACCTGGTTGAAATCACGTTCCTCTGGCGCTAAAACGTTGTCGGCGATATATTGGGAGATACTGTCTATGAAATAGCTCTCAGTACCCTCTTTTGTGCCCATAAGGATGTATATGGGCTTGTATATCTTATTGCGCAGGTTAGCCATGATGGCGTCATGCTGTTGTTGCGCAGCGGGTTTCTTGTCGTTTGCCATTTTTCTAAAGGAGATTAAGAAGTACAAGGAGTGCAAGTAGGTCAAGACGTATGAATATTGAGCATAACGGGGATTAGATGCCCTCGCTTTGTAAAACTATTGTCTTGAACTTCTTGTACTCCTTGAACTTCTTATATTCTAAAAATTAGTCTCTGAATCTCTTTGTAAGGTCATGGAACTCGTCTATGCGACGGTCGCGGAGGAATGGCCACCAACGGCGTACATTCTCGCTTCTCTCCATGTCTATTGCCACGATGACGCTCTCCTCTTCGTTTGTAGATGCCTGATAGAGCAGTTCGCCCTGTGGACCTGCCACGAATGAAGAGCCCCAGAACTGAATACCGTTAGTCTGGCCGCTTGGATCAGGCTCGTAGCCTACACGGTTTACTGCGACAACAGGAAGTCCGTTAGCCACAGCATGACCACGCTGAACTGTTGTCCAAGCCGTACGCTGGCGCTGTTGTTCCTCTGGGGTGTCTGTGCTCTCATAGCCTATGGCAGTAGGGTAGATGAGAATCTCTGCCCCTGCAAGAGCCATCAGACGCGCTCCTTCCGGATACCACTGATCCCAACACACCTGAACGCCGAGTCGGCCTACAGAGGTCTGTATTGGCTGGAATCCAAGGTCTCCAGGGGTGAAATAGAACTTCTCGTAGTAGGCTGGGTCATCAGGAATATGCATCTTACGGTATTTTCCTGCGATAGAGCCGTCTTTTTCTATTACTACGGCTGTATTGTGGTAAAGTCCCGGAGCACGGCGCTCAAAGAGCGATGTGACGATTACTACGCCCAGTTGTTTGGCTATCTCCCCAAAGAAATTGGTGGAAGGACCAGGAATCGGTTCTGCAAGCTCGAAGTTATCTACCGACTCTGTTTGACAGAAGTACAGCGAGTTATGTAGTTCTTGAAGAACAATTAGCTGTGCACCACGTCGTGCAAGGTCAACAATGCCCTCTGCAAGGCGCGTCATATTGACTTTGCGACTTGCTACGTTGTGCTGTTGGAGTATTCCTATTTTAAGTTCTTTCATCTAAGAAAACATTTAAAATCAACGAAAAAGGTACTTTACTCTTTCTACTTTCCACTTAACTCTTTGCCCCTTATCCTAATTATCACAAGGGAACTGCATCGTCAGACAATGCAGAGATCCATGTTGCCTAACGGCTACCTGAGCATCAATACCTATTATCTCACGGTCAGGGAAAGCCTGTCGGATGATGTTTATAGCTTTCTTGTCAAGATCTGGCTGATTATATGTCGGAACAAGTACGGCACCGTTTATAATCAGGAAGTTGGCGTATGTGGCTGGCAGCCTGTCGTCCTCGTCATACATCGCCTTTGGCATAGGCAGAGGCAAAAGACGGTAAGGCTTGCCTTCTTTCGTTCGAAGGCATTTCAACTGAGCCTCAAGGGCGTCGAAGTCCTCAAACTGCTCATCCTTTTCATCATAGCACTTCACATAGAGAATAGTGTCATCAGGCGCAATCCTCACGATGGTGTCTATATGACCATCTGTATCATCGCCTATGAGGTTGCCATGCTCGAGCCATACAATGCGTTCTGCGCAAAGCACCTTCTTCAGGTAGTCTTCTATTCCCTCCTTTGAGAGAGGCTGATTGCGGTTTGGAGCCAGAAGACATTGTGAAGTAGTGAAAACCGTACCTTTGCCGTCGCTCTCAATGCTGCCGCCTTCAAGCACGAAGTCAAGTTGGTCTTTAATTACATAATCGTAATAATCCTCAAACGCCCCACTGCAATTTAGATTCTGTGTGATGCGGTTATCATTATCGGCAGGAAATTTCTTTCCCCATCCATTGAAGCAAAAGTCGAGAAGGATGTTTTTTCCTGTTTTCTCCCCATCCTCTATACGAGGCAGAAGGGTTATTGCACCATGATCACGAGCCCATGTGTCATCGGTATGCATCTCTACTATTTTTACCCTATTGAGTTGCTGTTCAGACAGTTGGGCTGCAAGTAGTTTTCTCACTGCATCTTTCTCAGGTGTGGCGATGATAAGATCCTCACGCTTTGTTATCTCGTCAGCCATACGCACTTCCATGCGCACAATGTCCTCAAGATAAGGTGCCCAGTCGGTTTTTGCATGAGGCCAAGTCAGTTGAACGGCAACCTGCTTATGCCATTCCGAAGGAAGATAGTATGATGAATTGTTAATTTCCATATTCGACAATTATTCTGCAAAATTATGAAAAAGAATTGAAATCACCAAAACTATCCTTGGAATATGCTTTGAATTAGGTGATTTTTAATCTTGACCATCAAGGAAACGCTCCAGAGCGTCCTTAACCTCAAACATATCGTGGAACACAATGTGCGCTCCGTTATCTTTCAGTTGACTGTCAGGTAGCGGACCTGTATTTACGCCAATGACAAAGCATCCGGCTGCTCTTCCTGCCTGAACACCGAGCGGAGCATTCTCCACCACTATCGTTTCCTCTGGCTTGCTGCCCATCCTATCCATACCTAAGAGATATGGATCAGGAGCGGGCTTGCCTTGCTTCACGTCTTTAGCTGATACAATCTTGTCTGCATCAATAAGCCCCTCAAAATCACGTGCCAGACCTGCAAGCAGCGGTGGCTGACCGCTTCCTGTTACAACCGTTATCTGCATTCCCCTTGAAAGCATGAAACGCTGCAAGTCCTTGACACCTGGCATTATAGTCGCCTTTGTCATTGAATGGAATATGCGTGATTTCTCAAGATACATCTCCATTGCCTCGTCCTCTGAAATCTCTCTTCCCAACTGTTCACGGCACTTAATGGCTATTGTCTCAACGCCACGCATACCCTCATACATATAGCCCTCAATCTCGGGCATGTCAATGCCGTACTTTGCCATTGCCTTGTTCCATGCTATGGCATGAAACTTCATAGAGTCGTAAAGCACGCCATCCATATCGAAAAGAACGGTCTTGGGGCGATATGCCTCAAGACCGTGCTCTTTCATGTATTGTTTTATTTCTTCTAACATTTTTTATTTTTCCTGCTCCAGACGAGCCTTGATAGCCTTTGTTGCCTCTTCGTAGCCCGGTTTCTCGAGAAGGGCAAACATATTCTTCTTGTAAGCCTCTACACCAGGCTGGTTGAATGCGTTTACGCCGAGTAACTGACCAGAGATGCCACAAGCCTTCTCGAAGAAGTAGATGAGCTGACCGTAGTTGTAGGCATCAAGACGCTCAATAGAAATGAGGATGTTTGGCACACCACCGTCAACGTGAGCCAGACGAGTACCAAGTTCTGCGTTCTTGTTTACTTCGTCTATACGTTTGCCAGCCAAGAAGTTAAGTCCGTCAAGGTTCTCTGCGTCTGATGGGAATAGAAGCTTCTTCTCCGGGTTCTCCACAGAGATACAGGTCTCGAAGATGGTACGCTCGCCTTCCTGAATCCACTGACCCATAGAGTGAAGGTCTGTGGTGAAGTCGCATGAAGCTGTGTAGATTCCCTTGCCGTCCTTACCCTCTGACTCGCCGAACAACTGCTTCCACCACTCCATGTAGTAGTGCAGCTTTGGCTGATAGTTCATGAGAATCTCAATTTTCTTGCCGCTTGCATAGAGTGCGTTGCGCACTGCTGCATAAACGGCTGCCGGGTTCTCCTCGAAAGGAACATCAATACCGCATTGCTTCTCCATTGCCTGAGCACCTGCCACAAGCTGCTCAATGTCGATACCTGCACAAGCGATTGGCAGAAGTCCTACAGGAGTAAGAACAGAGAAACGGCCGCCTACGTTATCTGGAATAACGAATGTCTTATAGCCTTCCTTGTCAGCACACATACGTGCTGCGCCTTTCTTTGCATCGGTAACAGCAACAATAAGTTCTTTTGCGGCTTCCTTGCCAACCTGAGCCTCGAGCTGAGTCTTAAGCAGACGGAAAGTAAGGGCTGTCTCGGTTGTTGTACCAGATTTGGATATATTTATGATAGAGAACTTCTTTGTCTTGAGATATTCTGTAAGTTCAGAGAGATAGTCCTCGCCTATGTTGTTTCCTGCGAAGATAACTACTGGATTCTTACGGTCCTGAATGAGCCAGTCAAAACTGTTGTTGATACCCTCGATAACGGCACGTGCACCAAGGTATGAGCCACCGATACCGGCAACAACCACAACCTCTGACTTTGAGCGGAGAATCTCTGCAACAGCCTTCACTTCCTTGATGAACTCTGGGGTGATGGATGATGGGAGATGAAGCCAGCCAAGGAAATCACTACCAGGGACAGTTCCTTCTTCCAGTCCCTTCTGAGCCTCTGCTACCTTTGCTTTGTAAGCTGATATTGCACCAGCAGGAAGGAACTGCTGAGCCTTTGTAATGTCAAGTGAGATACTTTTCATTTGCGCGTTTTATAATTTAATAGTTAATATTGTAATTATTGCTTGCAAAAATACCAAAAATATTCTATATACCCAAAATAATTTATGAAAACTTGACTATTTTTCCATGCAATTGTTACATAGGTTTCATCGTGGGTTAATTATTGTTAATTGAAATAGTGATTTATATTGATATAACTAAGAAAATACTAAATTTGCTTTTGAAAATAACTAAAATAAAAATACAACGACTATGAAAAAAATCTTTTTTGCAGTTTTCGCACTGGTAATGAGTATTAACGTAAACGCTTTTGAATTTGACGGTATTGACCTGAATGGGAATATCGCTGATATAACAAAGCAGGTAAGTGCCAAGGGTTATGCCTATGACGATGTGAAGAACGGTCTTGTGGGTAACTGCCAGGGTACGGATATCGTCCTTCATTTCAACTATGAGAAAGTATCAAAGCAGGGCAAACTTGGTCAGCTCATCGTTGAGATCCCGATGAAAGAGTCTAACGCCCTCGATGTCATCGTAAAGACCTTCAACGTTGTATATCACCTGAAGAATAAGGCAGATAACAGCTACACGTACGTTGTTTCAAATGACGGCACCACCGTTACTGTAAGTAATAACAACGGTGTTGTTAATCTGACGTATAATACTCCTTATTATAAAGCCTAAACACAGCCTTCCCAAAGGGAAGGGTTTATAGTAATGCCGCTCATAGGTTTCCTACTGGATTTCCTATGAGCGGCATTTGATTAGAAATACTATATCGCATCCCTCCCTTTGGGAGGGCCTGGTGGGCTCTTTTACCTGAACGAATCAGTTAGTAACTTTATCTCAATCTGCGGACTAATGCGCTCGTACAGAATGTTATACACAGCATCGAGGATTGGCATATTCACGTGCATGTGGCGGTTTATCTCCTTCATACACTTTGTTCCGAAATAGCCCTCGGCTATCATTTCCATCTCTATCTGTGCTGATTTCACAGAGTAGCCCTTACCTATCATTGAACCGAATGTGCGGTTTCGTGAGAACTTGGAGTAGCATGTCACGAGCAAGTCACCCATATAGGCAGAGTCTGCTACGTTGCGTTCTGACGGATGCATACTCTCAAGGAAACGGTGCATCTCCTGCAAGGCATTGCTTACAAGAACGGCCTGGAAGTTATCTCCGTATTTCAGTCCTGAACAGATACCTGCTGCGATGGCATATACATTCTTCAATACAGAAGCATACTCAATGCCGATGACATCATTCGAGGTTTTTGTCTTGATGAATCTGCCACTGATAGTCTCAGCGAAAGCATTTGCCTTGTCCTGATCCTCACATGCTATTGTAAGGTATGACAGACGTTCAAGAGCCACCTCCTCGGCATGTGAAGGACCGCCGATACAGGCGATGTTATCGTATGGCACGTCCATTACGTTGTGGAAGTATTCCGAGCACACAAGGTTCTCTTCTGGTACGATACCCTTGATGGCTGTGACGATGAACTTGTCCCTTATCCTCACCTTCAGTTTCTTGAGGTGATTCTTCAGGTATGGGGAAGGTGTCACGAATACCAGTGTGTCATACGCCTGTACTATCTTGTTGATGTCGCTAGAGAAGAATATCTCGTCCATATTGAAATGAACGCTTGTGAGATACGCAGGGTTATGCCCCATGCGCTTGAAATCCTCTATGCGGTCGTCAAGTCGGATGTACCAGCCTATGTGGTGCGTATTTTCAACAATAATCTTGGCAATAGCTGTTGCCCAGCTACCACCACCGATAATTGCTATTTTTCCACAGTTGAACATTTGTCTTGTCTAGAAAATCTAGAATTTCTGGAGTTGCTAGAAAAAGTAGAAGAACTAGTTTATCTAGAGTTACTCCTGTACCTTGTCAATCCAGCTCTGAACCTCGTCAAGAGATGGCTTCTCGTAGCCCAGCTTGTACTTCTTGTTGATCTCGCCAATCTTCTGCTGAAGACCTTGCGCTTTCTCTTCCTTGATGTCGCTAACCATGTTGAAGCCAGCCTTGCGCATTACGTAAGCCCACTCCTCTGAAACACCAATCTCAGCCCACTCAGCTATGCTTGAGCGTGGAGCCTTCTTCTCTGGCTTCATCTGAGGGAAGAGCATAACCTCACCGATAGCGAACTTACCTGTCATCAGCATTACCAATCGGTCAATACCGATACCGATACCGAATGTTGGAGGCATACCGTACTGAAGTGCGCGGAGGAAGTCATGGTCAATAATCATTGCCTCGTCGTCACCCTTGTCAGCAAGTTTCATCTGGTCAATGAAACGCTGCTCCTGATCTATTGGGTCGTTAAGCTCAGAATATGCATTTGCAAGCTCCTTACCATTAACCATAAGCTCGAAACGCTCTGTCAAGCCTGGCTTTGAGCGATGCATCTTTGTAAGAGGTGACATCTCAACAGGGTAGTCGGTAATGAATGTTGGCTGGATGAATGTGCCTTCACAGGTCTCACCGAATATCTCGTCGATGAGCTTACCCTTACCCATTGTTTCGTCAACCTCAATGTCGAGCTTCTTGGCTACCTCACGAATCTCATCCTCGTTCATAGGATAGAGGTCGTAGCCGGTCTTCTCCTTGATAGCGTCGAGGATAGGGAGGCGGCGGAATGGAGCCTTGAATGAGATAACCTTACCGTCAATCTCAACTTCAGGCTTGCCGTTTACAGCGGTACAGATAGTCTCGAGCATCTTCTCTGTGAAGCCCATACCCCAGTTGAGATCCTTGTATGATACGTAAAGCTCCATACAAGTGAACTCTGGGTTGTGAGTCTTGTCCATACCCTCGTTACGGAAGTTCTTGCCCATCTCATAAACACCCTCGAAACCGCCTACGATAAGGCGCTTCAGATAGAGCTCTGTAGCGATACGCATATACATATCCTGATTCAGAGCGTTGAAATGAGTGATGAATGGACGTGCAGAAGCACCACCTGCTATGTTCTGGAGAATAGGAGTATCTACCTCTGTATAGCCTGCTCCATCAAGGATGTTACGCATAGTGCGAATGATGGTTGCACGCTTGAGGAAGGTCTCCTTAACGCCATCGTTCACTACGAGGTCAACATAGCGCTGACGATAGCGAAGCTCTGGGTCGTCGAATTTGTCATATACATTACCATCTGCATCGGTCTTTACGATTGGCAGAGGCTTGAGTGACTTAGAGAGAAGTGTAAGCTCCTGAGCATGAACAGAAATCTCACCTGTCTTTGTGCGGAACACATAACCCTTAACGCCGATGAAGTCACCTATGTCGAGGAGCTTCTTGAATACTGTGTTATAGAGTTCCTTGTCCTCGCCTGGACAGATTTCGTCACGCTTAACATAGACCTGAATACGGCCTTTTGAGTCCTGAAGCTCTGCGAAACCAGCCTTACCCATGATACGGCGGCCCATCATACGGCCAGCAATGCTTACCATACGGCTGTTCTCTGGAGTTGGTGTGCCAGGCACCTTATTGCCTTCTGCATCCTTTTCTGTAGGGAGGTCAACGAAGTTCTCACGAATGTCATCGCTCCAAGCGTCAACCACGTATTCTGCTGCAGGATATGGCTCAATGCCCATGTCACGAAGCTGCTGCAGACTCTCGCGTCTGCCTATCTCCTGCTCACTAAGTTCAAGTATGTTCATTAGAATATTCTGTTTGTTAATTATCGATAATTCTCTGATTTGTGAGTGCTTCTTCGCACGAAACAAATAGGGCTTGTCGCTTGCAGAGCGGTGCCCGTCTCTGATTTGTGAGTGCTTCTTCGCACGAAACAAATAGGGCTTGTCGCTCGCAGAGCGGTGCCCGTCTCTGATTTGTGAGTGCAAAGTTACTAAATTTTCGAGTGCAAACCAAACTTTCTACCGTTTATTTTCCTTGTTTCGCCCATTCTGGCTCACAATTTGCATAAAATCAAATGGTTATACTATGAAAACTTTGGTGTGTGTAAGGTTTTTATACGTTAGCAGAAAATCAATAGTTCTTCCCTTGATCCTCCTATGATCCTCCGTACCAAACTCGATGTAACTCCGCTCTCTCACCGACTTTGCACCGACTTTGCACCGACTTTGGTACGGAGGAAGAGCGAAGGAAGAGCGAAGGAAGAGCGAAGGAAGAGCGAAGGATGAGCGGAGGATGAGCGGAGGATGAGCGGAGTTACAGTTTCCTTACCTTACCCATGAAGAGGATTGTTCCAGAAACCTTTTCGCGGATGATATAGGCAAATGGGCGGTTCATATTAAAATCAAGAGTTCTAGGGTTCATTATTGCAGAGAGAGTATAATATCTGTCCATTGTTACTGCTGCGGCTTCAGTTCCCTCTTCGTCAATTTTTATTGTAGTGGCCTGTTCGACTTTCGAAATGCTTCCTCCGTTATCGCTAATGCCCGAGAAATCAGCATTTTGCGAGAATGCCTCAGTCATACCCATAGCCTTGAGTGGCTCGCTGAAATCAGTCTCGCATTTTAGTTCCATACGAGGCATACTTACATTTACTTCGTCAAATTTGGCTGCCCAGTTTTCCATTTTCTCTACATTCTCGGCAGTAAAATTTGCAAGGCAACTATCAAGGTTTTCTCCTTCATGTGGCAGGAAAACTTCCATGCAGAAAGTCTCATTACCATAAGGGAATATAGCCATATCCATCTTTTTGCCTGGGCAAGCAAAGCCTTCCATCTTCATGTTCATCATCATGACCTTGGATTTTGATCCGTCATAATTCGTGAAATCTGCCTCTTTCGTTTTCTCTTTGCTAAATTCATCTTTCCATCTTGCTTTGAAGTGCAAAGTGTTAATAAGTACAATTTTATCATTTACGGAAAGAGGTTCTTTTAGAAACTCTTTGATATTGCCATTAGTTTTTTGTTCGCACCAAGAATTAATGTTTTTCTTTGTTTCATAGGAAGCTAATTCCTGATTAATGGTTTCCGCACTTAGCAGTTCTTTGTTTTTGTCAATAAAATCATCTTTTACCTTGATGTTTTTGTCAATCCAAATAGAATTTGCAAAAGTGACAGAAGAAGATTCATCGGCTGTGGCAAGGTATTTATTGAGTGTGCCAAACACCTCACTCACCTTTTCTATGCTATCGTTAGGTGTGCCAATAACATTAGTTATCTGCTTCAGAGTATTGCCGTTAGCTCCATTTGCAACCATAGCCAATGCTTCAGACAAACTGATTGGTGAGATGCAGATATTCTCGTTAGGTTTGGCAAATGAATCGACTTTTGCCAAAATTGGGAATGCCATTTGGGTTGAAGCCTTGAATGATGTTGATGCAACCGGATTATTCGGGCAAGGAGTTGGTACAAGTTTTTCGCTTACACAACTTGTTGATGTCAGCAGAATTGCCGTCATCATTATTATTGAGTAGATTTTTGCTGTTTTCATAATTGCGTTTTCGTTTCGACTTTGCAAAGATATGATATTTTTCTCATATCACCAAGAGAAAAGGCAAATTCCATTGTATATCCTATTTGTGATGGGAGAAATAAGAGGCTAAATGGTTAAAAAATGTGATATTTTTTGTTATATTGGAAAAGATTATTACCTTTGTCGCTCATAAAAGCTAAATAGCGGTTTCCGCTAATAATAAACTTAAACGTAAACAAGAAATTATTAAATCTAAGCAAAAATGAAAAAGGTATTTCTTTTCGCTTGCGTAGCTTTCGCGCTCGCAAGCTGCGGCAACAAGGCTGCTTCAAATGAGGAGGTTAAAGAAGATACAGTAGCTGTTGCTGTTGGTGAGAATGAGGCAACAGAAGTTACCACAGCCCTTGAAGAGGCTCTCGGTGCTGAGACTAAGGATGCTTCAAAGATTGAGGCTACACTCACAAAGGTTAAGGAAGAGTATGCTAAGCTCGTAGAGGAAGGCAAGGTTGAGGAGGCTAAGAAGTATGCCCTCAAGATTCAGGAGTTCATCAGCAATAACTCTGAGTCACTCAAGTCTGCTGCTAGCAGCGCAACTGTTGTTTCTCTCATTGATGGTATCAAGAACCTCCCAACAAGTGCTGAGGCTACTGCTGAAGATGCTGTTGCTGCCGTAAAGGCTGATGCCAAGACTGTTGGTGATGCTGCAAAGAATACAGCTGAGGCTGCTGCTACCAATGCCGCAAACAATGCTAAGTCTGCTGCTGAGACCAAGGTGAATGAGACCAAGGCAAAGGCAGAGACAAAGGTAAATGATGCTGCTAACAAGGCTGCTGACAAGGTAAATGATGCTGCCAACAAGGCTAATACAGCTATTGGCAACGCAGCTAATAAGTTGTTAGGAAAGTAAAGCCTAACCAAGCCTTCCCAAAGGGAGGGATGTTATATAGTATTGCCGCTCATAGGAAATCCATATAGGAACCTATGAGCGGCAATCTTTATTTATGCCCTTTAAGATTCGGAATACTATCAAAAAGCTCCCCCTCCCTCGGGGGATGGAGGGGGCTGTAACTGGGGGCTTTATTGCCTATTCTTTGTATTCTGCGGTCTCTGTCTTATGCCCATACGAGCCTCTGCCACGTTAACCACATAGTCACCAAGTTTCTCGCACTCAGAGATGATATCCATGTAGATAGTGCCGATGGCATAGGTGTATTTCTGTTCGTCGATATCTGTGATATTCTGACTCTTGAGCTGGTTACGGAAGTTGTTGATCTCAGTCTCAATGTTGAATACCTTATTGATATCAAGTGTCTCGCGATAGCCGGTCATGAGGGTGTTCATCTCGGTAAGAGACTGATCTGCAAGTCCCATCATCTGTGTGATATGGCTGTACTGCTCCTCTGTGAAGTCTTCCTTGCCTGAAATCTTACGGTTGAGTGAGCGCGCAATGTTGTAACAAGAATCGCCGATAGACTCAATCTCAGATATCTCACGGAGCATAGCGCGAATCTTTGCCTTGGTAGCATCAGAAAGGCGTTCTGAAGAAACCTCGTTAAGATAGTGACCAATCTCAAGTTCGATATTGTCGGTAATAGCCTCGTACTTCTCAATACGTGAGTATTTCTTCACGAAGTCGGTCTTGTTCTTCTCTGACAGAAGCTCCCATACGAGATGGAACATCTTCTGTGTGTGTGAAGAGAATGAGCGTATTTCCTTCTCTGCCTCAAGCACAGAGAGCTCAGGAGTCTGCATGAAACCAGAACTGATGAAGCGAAGTCTGAACTCTTCCTCGTCGTCCTTGCCCTTGGTCTTTGTAATTACACGGCATACAATCTGCTCAATGTAAGGTATGAACCAGATGAGGATAGCTGTGTTGATTACGTTGAACGTTGTGTGGAACGTTGCCAGTACGGTAGGAAGGAGCTTTGCGTCGGCTGCTGTGGCACCCTCGGTAGGGAAGCCTACAATGCCGCAGACGAAGTTGATGAATATACGGAAGATGCAGAGTGCCCAGAGAACGCCGAATATGTTGAAGAACATGTGGGCGAAGGCTGCTCTTCGAGCCTGTATGTTGGCTGTGAGTGCTGCTACGTTTGATGTAACGGTAGTTCCGATATTCTCACCCATAACGAGTGCTATGCCAAGATAGATAGGCATGACACCTGTTGAACATAATGCCATTGTTATAGCCATTACTGCTGCAGATGATTGCACGCATACGGTCATTATGCCACCTATGATGAGGAAGATGATGTATGAGAAATAGTTGTCCTCAAATGACTCGAAGAAATGTATCACAGCAGGGATTTCCTCCAAGTGCATGTCTGTTCCGGTAGCCTTCAGAGTGCCAAGACCGAGCAGGAGAAAGCTGACGCCGAACAGGAAATCACCTACGGACTTGCGCCTCTTACTATATATAAGGATAATGGCAATGAAGAATGCCGGCCACACGAAGTCGGTGATGTTGAACGAGAAACCCGCAGACATGATCCATGCTGTGAATGTGGTACCGATGTTGGCACCCATAATGATGGAGATAGCCTGTGCAAGCGTTAGCAGACCTGCATTAACGAAGCTCACGGTCATGACCGTTGTGGCTGTAGAGGATTGTACAGATGCCGTTACGAAAGCACCTGTCAGCATGCCCGTGAATCGGTTCTTGGTCATTGCCTGAAGTACGTGACGCAGCTGTGAACCAGCCATTTTCTGTAATGATTCACTCATTGACTTCATACCATACATCAGTAGGGCAAGTGAACCGACAAGTTTCAGAATTAATAAGGGTGACATATTTTTTATTTATATTACAATGTGAAAAATTGTCTTTGTGAAAAATTGGTTACGCCTTTGCACCCTACCAGTTGGCAGGATGCAAAGGCGTATGTTTAATTATCCTTCACGGAAGAAATCAAGCGCTTCCTCTATCTCGTCTTTTGTGGCTGTCTGGTTGATACGGATATCACCGATGCCTCCGAGTAGGGTGAAGTTGATAACGCCTGCAATATTCTTCTTGTCGTGTGACATGAGTTCGAGAAGGGTAGGGTAGTCATCGCAAGTTATTGGCAGTATGCCGTAGTTCTCGCGGATGAACTGCACCGTCTGACGCATTATCTGTGTAGGGAATCCTGTTTTCTTAACGGCAAGGTAAAGTTCCGGGATTATACCCCATGCTACTGCATAGCCGTGGAGAACAGGCTTGTGCATCATTGCCCATGACTCGAAGGCATGACCGGCTGTATGACCGAGGTTGAGAGCCTTGCGAATACCATGTTCGTGAGGATCTTCCTCCACTATGCGCTCCTTTACCTGAACGCTCTCTGCCACCATTCTCTGCAGTTGCTTGAGGTCTGGTTTCATGAGGTCGAAGTTGATAAGTTCTGCCCACATGGCAGTATAGTCGGCTTTCGTTGCCTCTGAAACAGGGAAGTCCTGACGCAGAATAAGACCGTGTTTCAGCATCTCTGCATAGCCTGATGCAATGTTCTCATGGTCGAGAGTCTTGAGGAACTCCGTGCAGAGTATCACATATTTAGAGTCATTGAACACACCAATCTCATTCTTCAGTCCTCCGAAGTTGATGCCGGTCTTTCCGCCTACTGAAGCATCTACCATAGATAGCAGAGTGGTAGGTATGTTGATGAAGTTGATACCGCGCTTGAATGTGCTTGCTGCAAAGCCTCCGAGGTCTGTTATCATACCGCCTCCGAGGTTGATGAGCAGTGAATGGCGTGTAGCACCGCCCTTCTGCAGTCCTTCCCATACATGGGCTGTTGATTCCAGTGTCTTCTCCATATCTGTAGCACCGATTGTTATCATCTGTGCATCCGAGAGACACTCGTAGCTGCTGATTACGGGCCAGCACTTCTCTACGGTGGTGGTGTCAGTCAGGACAAAGATGCGGTCGTGCTCGCAGTCAGCTATGGCTGAAGCCAGCTCTTTTTCGAGGTCCTGGGATATAATGACTCTTTGATTCATTGTGGTCGTTTTCTAATTGCTAATGGCCAAATTGCTGATTGTCACTCCTTAGAAACTATACTATTCCAACTTTATATTTTCTTTAGATTTGTCGTGGGAAGAAGGGAGGAAGTCGAGAGTCTTCAGCCATTCGTCCTTATACAATAGCCATTTGTCTTTAGCCTTTTTTATATTTCGGGTACAAAGATACACATATTTTCGAGAAAAAACAAAAAATTTATCAAAATGCGTTAAACTTTTTATCAATATTCTCGTATATTAGTTGAATCGGTTCAAAAGTTGGGAAGTACGAAAAGTGCAGGAAACAAAGATATGCATATTTGTCATACTCGAAAACTATGAACTACTATTATTGAAAAGGTAAAGTAGATAGTGTAAAGAGTAAAGAAGATTGATAATTCATATCTAGCACTTGGAAAACTTCGTTTAAAAAAGGAAAAATCATAATAAACAATATAATATGAAACAAAGACTATTCGCGTTTGCTTCGTTGCTGCTCGTTTGCTCTGGAGCAATGGCACAGAACAGTGTCATAAGCGGTACAATTTATGACAAAGAGACAAAGGAGCCTCTTATGCAGACGACTGTTCAGTTGCTGAAGACTGACTCCACGTATGTTACAGGAGCAGCATCGGCAGAGGACGGTACTTTCAAGATTACGGTTCCTGAAGATGGAAAGTACATTCTGAGATTGACCAACATCGGATATAGTAATGTGTATCGTAACATTACTATGGCTGAAGGCAAGGATATTGCTCTCGGAAAAATCAATATGGCTACTGATGCTGTAATGTTGAAGGAAGTCGTAGCTAAGGGTATGGCTCAGAAGCTTGTAGTGAAAGAGGATACCTTTATATATAATGCAGCTGCTTATCGTACTCCTGAGGGTTCTGTTGTAGAAGAACTCGTGAAGCGTCTGCCTGGTGCACAGGTTGATGAGAATGGTAAAATCAAAATCAATGGTAAGGAGGTGACGAAAATCAAGGTTGATGGTAAGGAGTTTATGAATGGTGATAGCCAGACAGCTCTGAAGAACCTCCCTACATCTATCATTGAAAAGGTAAGGGCTTATGACGAGAAATCGGATATGGCTCGTATGACCGGTGTTGATGACGGTGAGGAGAATATGATTCTTGACTTCGGTATCAAGCCTGGTATGAACAAGGGCTTCCTTGGTAATGCAGACCTTGCTGCTGGTACTCATGACCGTTATGCAGGTCGTGTAATGGCTGGTATAATGAAGGACAACGACCGTCTCATGATGATGGGTAATGCAAATAACACTAACGACCGTGGCTTCGGTGGCCGTGGTGGTCGTGGCGGTGCAGGCAATGGCCTTCAGGCTAACAAGATGGTTGCCCTTAACTATAACTACGAGATTACGAACAAGATAATCTTCGACCTCAATGGCCGTTGGAATCACAGTGATGGTGATAATGTTTCAAAAACCTATTCTTGGAACACTTTGAACAAAACTCCATCATATAATATCAATATGTCAACTTCACAGAACCGTAATGACAACTTCAACTTTGGCGGTCGTTTGGAGTGGCATCCAGATACTATGACTACTATTCAGGTGCGTCCAAGTCTCAGTTACTCTAACAGAGATTCGCATTCTGAGACAAACAAAGCAGAATTCTCAAATGATCCATACTCTTTTGATGAATATGGTGAGGATGTTGACCTCTTTGATAAAAAGATAATGGAGGCAATGCGTAAGTCTCATCCTGAAGACTTTGTGAACCAAAATGCAAACAGGAACCTTAGCGGCAACAATTCTTTACAGTTTAATGTGAATGCTACTGTAAGTCGTAAGCTTTCAAGCCGTGGCAATAGCATTACCGTTCAGGGTCGATATTCTAAGTCGGATGGCGACGACGAGTCTCTTAGTGCTCAGACAACTTTCTTTGCAAAAGAAAAGGATATAGACACTTTGTTTACGAACCGCTATAACACGAATCCTACAAACAATAATAGCTATCAGGTTTCGGCTTCTTATACAGAACGCTTGTCACAGTACTCATTCCTTGTGTTGAGGTATATGTATAGGTACAACTACAGCGACAATAATCAGAGTACATACGATTTTAGTGATTATGAGCCATTCGGTGCTCCAACTCTTAGGTATGGAGGTTTTGATGAGTTCTTGAATGCTCCTATTAGGATAAAACCTTTATCTGATCGTTATGACTCTATTCAGAGCCGTAGCTCAGAGCGTAAGAACTATGTACATGAAATTGAGTTGACATGGCGTCGCACAACAAACGCTTACAACCTCAACCTTGGTATACTCTATCAGCCACAGACTCAGCGCCTTCTGTCATATAAGATGGGAAAGAACTTTGATGTTGAGCGTAGTGTGAGCAATATCACTCCTACTCTTGATTTCAATTATAAGTTCAACAGGAGAAAGACCCTTCGTCTGAACTATCGTGCAAATACCAGTCAGCCTTCAATGGATGATATGTTGCCAATAGAAGATGACCGTGATCCGTTGAATATTAGGAAAGGTAATCCAGAACTGAAGCCTTCTTTCACACAGAGAGCACAACTTCGTTACAATAACTATATACAGAGCCACTTCAGTAGTGTAATGGCATTTGTAAACTACAGTAATACCAGAAACAGCGTTTCTCGAGTTGTTCAGCGCGATGAGAAGACTGGTGTACAGAGAGTCACACCAATGAACATCAATGGTGACTGGAATATCATGAGTGCCATTATGTATAATGCTGCTATTGATACAATGGGTGTTTGGAACTTTAACAGCTTCACTAATATCCGCTATAACAACAGCGTGAACTACGTGAACCTTGCAAAGCCAGGTTCTTCAGATGATATACAGAAGAACTATACTCGCAGTACATCACTTGGTGAGAATCTTGGTATCAGCTATCGTAACAGTTGGCTTGAGGTTGAACTTAACGGTAACGTGAACTATACAATCAACAAGAACAAGCTCCAGCCAAATCAGGACAGAAAGACATGGGATTACCAGTATGGTACTGATATTACAGCAACAGCACCTTGGGGTACAGCATTCTCTACAAGTGCTCACATGTCTTCACGTAGAGGATTTTCTGGTGATGCAAACACAAATGAGTTTATCTGGAACATGCAGTTCTCACAGAGTTTCCTCAAGGGTAGGCCTCTTACAGTTTCATTGCAGTTCTATGATGTGCTGAACCAGAAGAGCAGCTTCACCAACTCTGTTTCTGCAAGTGGTTATACCGATTCTTGGTCTAACGGTATCAACAGCTATGCAATGCTCCACGTTATCTATCGCTTCAATGCCTTTGGTGGTAAGAATGCACGTGGTGGTCGTGGCGGCTTCGGTGGCCCTGGCGGTATGCCTGGTCCTCCTCCAGGTGGATTTGGTGGCGGTGGCCGTGGTGGTCGCGGTGGAGCTCCTGGCGGCGGTATGCCTGGCGGTGGTATGCCTCGTGGTGGCTTTGGTGGCGGCGGCTTCGGTGGTGGCAGAATGTTCTAAACCGTGCCAATTCCAATAGAATTTATAATTTTTAGTTTGTTTTAATGATAAAGGAACTATTTGTTTCTATGTTTATGGTGGTATCCTCTGCTTGTGCTCACGCACAGGTGGAGGATTATCTGCAATATGTACCTACTGCGATGAATTTCGCTTTGGAACCTTGTGGAGCACAGCCGGCACATAGTTTGAAAGACAGGTTGTTTGTAACGGTTGCTGCATGGGGCATGACTTATGGCATAGCAGGAGGCTTGAAAATGACCGTACATGAATGGCGTCCTGACGACTCCGACGATAAGGCTTTCCCGTCAGGACATAGCGCAAAGGCTTTCTGTGGAGCCAATTTGGTTATGCACGAGTATAAGGATGTATCACCGTGGATTGGTATCTCTGCCTATGCAGTTGCAGCTACTACAGCCACGCTCAGGGTAACGCATAGAAAACATTATGTGCATGATGTTCTTGCCGGTGCGGCTATAGGCATTCTGTCGAGTGAGGCTGCGTATCTCATGCTCCCTGTCTGGCAGAAGCTTACAACCAAGAAGGAAAAGGATGATAACGACAAAGGGAATACAGCCATAGCCATATTCCCTTCTGCAAGTACCGAGCATATTGCCCTCACAGGTGCCATCGTGTTTTAGTTATTCAAGTTATTCGTTCCCTTTCTTTTACACCGATAGGGTGTCTGTAAAAAATATGTGTACTATGTGTACCATGTGTACCAAAAAGCTCCAGCCTTAACAAGGCAAGTAGCAAGACGTATCCCCCGGTGAAGCATCCAAGATATCTCCGAACATAGGGAACGGATTCAGAACGGATTTACAACGGACCTGTAACGGAGGTGAAACGGACTTGTAACCTGGGCAAATCCCGAATGTTGGGTACACACAGTACACATAGTACACATATTTTTCACAGACATCCCCTCTCTTTCCTTTCTTTGCTTTTTTATGTTAATAATAATATATATTATATATAATATATATTATTATTAAATGGGAGGAGCGATTTTTTCAGGTATAGGGTGTCTGTAAAAATTATGTGTACTGTGTGTACTATGTGTACCATGTGAGCTACACGGAAAAGAAAGACAATGTGAGTTCGTCATCTTTTTGGGTACACATGGTACACATAGTACACATGTTTTTCATAGACACCCTATATTATTCCTCCTCTTCGTCGTCAAGGTCGAAATCGAATTCATCGTCGAAGCCGAACATTGCAGGCTCGACGAATGCGTCCATAGCACGACGGTCTTTCTTCGTTGGGCGACCTGTACCGCGAGCACGATCTACGAAACCGCTGATGCGCGACATCTCAAGAAGTTCGTATTGCTTTGGATCTGTTACGTTCTCGTATATCTCCGGGACAAGTTTCGCGCCTACACGGTTCTCAATCGCCTTCAGAACCTTGAAAGAATAGGTTACAGGCGGTTTCTTCACAGATACGGTTTCCCCTATCTTTATTATATGGCTCGGCTTGATGTTCACGCCGTTCTTGGTTACACGACCGTTCTTGCAAGCGTCAGCAGCGATGCTGCGTGTCTTGAAGATGCGTGCCGCCCATAGCCATTTGTCTATGCGTGCCTGTTCGTTCATTACTTCTTGTTGTATTGGTTCATTGTCCTTTGGATGCCGGCAAGAACAAAGCTCTTGATAATCTCTCGTGCTGTGTCGATGCAAGGCTGAAGAATCTGCTTGTCCTCGTCAGAGAACTTGCCGAGAACCCAGTCAACCTGCTGTCCCTTGCCGAACTCGCTGCCTATACCCATGCGAAGACGGGCATACTGCTGTCCTATGAGCTGCTGAATATGGCCAAGACCGTTGTGACCGCCATTTGAGCCGTTGCCTCTGAGACGCATCTTACCAAGAGGAAGTGCGAGGTCGTCAACGATGACGAGAAGGTTCTCATTCGGAATATTCTCTTTCTCAAGCCAATAGCGCACGGCATTACCACTGAGGTTCATGTATGTGGTAGGTTTCAGCAGAATGAGCTTACGGCCCTTCACGCTAGTCTCTGCCACATAGCCGTAACGCTTGTCCTCGAAGGTTACGCCTTGTTCTGCGGCAAAGCTATCGACAACCATCCAACCTGCGTTATGACGGGTTTCGTGATATTCAGGTCCCGGGTTTCCAAGACCGACGATTAGATATTTTTCCATTTCCTTATAGTGTAAAGTTGAAAGTGTAAAGAGTAATGTAGATAGTGTAATTTAAATTCTTCACTCTTCACTCTTAACTCAAAAAAAGGGCACCTTTTTCAGATGCCCTTTTATCTTTTTTGTCAGTAAAACGCGGTTTACTTAGCGGCAGCAGCTTCAGCAGCAGCGGCAGCAGCAGCACGTGTCATCTTGACAGAGCATACAACTACTTCCTTACCTGTTGCGAGCTCAAGACCCTCGTAGTGGAGTGAACCAACCTTGATTGACTTACCGATCTCAAGAGCAGTAACGTCAACGTCGAGCTTCTCAGGAATCTTGCTGTAAGGAGCTGTAACCTTGATCTGACGGATAGAGAGGCTCATACGACCACCGGCACGTACACCAGCAGCGTGACCAACGAGGTTTACAGGGATACCAACAGTGATTGGCTTCTCAGGAGTTACCTCGAAGAAATCAACGTGAAGGAGAGCGTCTGTTACTGGGTGGAACTGAAGCTCCTTGAGGATAGCAATGTGCTTCTCGCCCTCGATGTCGAGGTTGATAACGTAGATGTTTGGAGTGTAAACAACCTTACGGAGCTCTGCGAATGATACAGCGAAAGCCTTAGCTACTGGAAGACCGTTCTCGTCTCTTTTCTCACCATAGAGGTTACATGGTACGAGACCTTCCTTACGCATCAGCTTTGATGCCTTCTTACCCATGTCAGTTCTGTTCTGACCTTTTACTGAAATTTCTAACATAATTTGTGTTACTCTAAATTAAGTTGTTAAACGATAAATTTGTTAATTGCTTAATTCGCCATCACACGAGATATCATCTCGGTTTTCGGGATGTGCTCAAAAAAAAGCGATGCAAAGGTACTCATATTTCTTGACTTAAGCAAGGATTTTTATGAAAATCGTCATTTTTTCTTATAAAAATACTTATTTTATTTGGATAATCGCATCATTTTTCATAATTTTGCACTGTAAATTTGGAATTGTGCGTTTATGCCTCGCACATTGCATACGTTATAAACGAAGATTGTAGCCTGAAGCGCAGGTTAGCTAATGGAAACAGTCAATCTATGAACACTAAAGACAAAAAAGACCAATATAGGTGAAATGATTAACAGAGAACTAATCCGTATTAAAGCCGTACAACTTACCTATGCGTATTTCCAGAACGGTAATCATAACATTGACAATGCTGAAAAGGAACTTGTTTTCAGTCTGTCAAAATCGTATCATCTTTATAACTATCTTCTCCAGCTTATCGTTGAAGTGACAAAGATGGCGCGTAAGCACCTTGAGGTTGCTGTGGCTCGTGCTCAGCGTGAAGGACAGCCTGTTCCTTCGTCTAAGTTCGTAGAAAACAAGTTCGCTTTCCAACTTGAGATAAACAAGATGTTGCAGGAGTTCTATGACGGACAGAAGCACATCTGGGAGGATAGCATCGAGTATGTCAAGAAACTCTATCTCCAGATAGAGGCAAGCGATATATATAAGGATTATATGAATGATCCAGACAGCAGCTACGAGGCTGACCGTGAGGTGTGGCGTAAGATTTATCGTCAGCACATTCAGGACAATGATGAGCTTGCTGCTGTTCTCGAGGAGATAAGCCTGTACTGGAATGATGACAAGGATGTTGTCGATACATTTGTATTGAAGACCATCAAGCGTTTTGATGAGAAGTCGAATGCCAACTTTGAATTGCTCCCTGAATATCGTGACGAGGAAGACCGTGAGTTCGCCCGTAAGCTGTTCCGCGCTTCAATCCTTAATGCAGAGCAGTATCAGCGTTATATGACCGAGGCTTCATTGAACTGGGATTTCTCACGTCTGGCATATATGGACGTCATCATCATGCAGTTGGCTATCACGGAGATGCTTAACTTCCCTAATATCCCTGTCAACGTTACAATCAACGAGTATGTGGATCTTGCAAAGCTCTATTCTACACCTCGTTCCGGCGGATATATCAACGGTATGCTTGACGCCATCGCTCGTCACCTCATTGAAACTGGCAAGCTGATGAAGGTAATGCCGGAGAAGAAGTAAAAGCCCCAAACTCTACCCCCAAGTGGAGTGTTTATACTAAGATAAACGCTTATGGGGTGAATGAAATGACAATATTAAAATAAGTATAAATAATAAAACCGAACTCCAAGCGCGGCTGAAGTCAGGGATGTGACTATAAAACATCCTTCCCTTTGGGAAGGCTTGGTTAGGCTTATATGACATCAATGTTTCTTGCAGCACAGGCCCAGCAGGGTGGTGGCTACTCTATGCTCATTATGATGGTTGCAATCTTTGCAATCATGTGGTTCTTTATGATTCGTCCTCAGCAGAAGAAGCAGAAGGAAATACGTAATTTCCAGAACTCTCTTCAGGAAGGTACTGAAGTTGTGACAGGTGGTGGTCTTCATGGTACTGTGAGGAAGATCAACCTTGAGAAGAACACGGTTGACATAGAGATTGCTCGTGGTGTTGTGGTAACCTGCGATAAGAACTATGTCTTCGCTGATGCTACCGCTGCTCAGCCTACAAAATAAACTGATTAGGTGAATACCCAAAGGGGCATCAAGCCGTACAAGGTAATAAAGGACTTCTTGTTCAGTGCTGTGAATAAGGAGTTCTTTGTGTTTCTCTTTTTCCTTGCCGTAAGTGCTGGATTCTGGTTTATGACAGTACTTAATGAGACCACCGAAAAAGAGATTGCCATTCCTGTGCAGCTTTACGGCATCCCTAATAACATCGTAATCACGGAGCCTCTGCCTGATACAATCCGTGTAGTGGTGCGAGACAAGGGGTTTGTGCTGATATCCTATATGCATGGAGATATCGTAAAGCCGCTTAGATTCAATTTCGCTTCCTACGCACGGGGTACGGGTAAGGGAAATGTGCCTATCGCCGAGGTACAGAAAAGCCTTGGCTCTATGTTCTATGCCAGCAGTAAGATTGTATCCATCAAGCCCGATAAGCTGGATTTCCTGTTCAGTTTCGGAATGTCGAAGATGGTCAGGGCGCATATCGATGGTATTATAAGGCCTGCTGATACATATTATATTGCCCGTACTGAGGTGTTTCCTGATAGCGTCAGGATATATGCCTCACAAACGGTATTGGATAGTATAAAGGAACTTTTTACTGAAAATCCGGAACTTGTAGGTTTTACTGATACTATCACCCGGGATATTCCTCTGAAGAAGATAAAAGGGGTGAAGATGGTGCCTGACTATATTAGGGCAACATTCTATCCAGATATGCTTACAGAGAAGATTGTGCAAGTGCCGATTGTCTCTATTAACATGCCTGACGGATTAGCCCTTCGTACTTTCCCTACAAAGGTGAATGTGAAGGTTGTTGCCGGACGCAGCCGTATAGATGCAATTCGTCCAGAGAGCTTTAGCGTGGTGGTTGACTATGCCGATGTGGCTTCCAATCCTTCTGACAAGTGCAAGCTCATTCTGCGTAATGTGCCAAAGGGCGTTGCAAATGCAACCCTTGAGACGCAACAGGTGGATTACCTTATTGAAAGTCTCAGATAAGGCTTATGAGAATAGCGATAACAGGCGGCATAGGCTCAGGGAAGTCGTATGTCTGCCAAAGGCTCAAGGAACGTGGCATCGGGGTGTATGACTGTGACGCAGGTGCCAAGAAACTGATGGCTTCGTCAGATGAGATACGTGACAGACTCATGAAACTTATTGGAGAGGATGCCTATGATGGCAGAACCCTGAATAAGGCTGTAGTGGCTAAGTTCCTGCTTGAATCTGAGGAAAACAAACTGGCTATCAATGCAATAGTTCATCCTGCCGTGATACGTGACTTCTATGATTCCGGTCTTCAATGGATGGAGAGTGCGATTCTCTATGAGGCACATCTTGAGCATACCGTGGATAGGGTAGTGTGTGTCGTTTCTCCCGAGGAAGTAAGGATTGAGAGGGTTGCCAAGCGCGACTCTATCTCAAAGGAAAGAGCCAAACAATGGGTTGACGCACAGATATCTCAGGAAGAAGTTGCCAAACGTGCTGATGCCGTCATCGTAAACGATGGGGTAGAGGACGTTGATACGCAAATAGACAAGGTATTGACTTTGTTTGGAATAAAGTACTAACATAAAAGATAAAACAAAAAAAGAAAAATGCAACAGACAATTCTTGCCATTTCTGGCAAACCAGGACTTTACAAGTTAGTTTCACGCGGTAAGATGAACCTTATCGTTGAGTCGCTCGATGCAAGCCACAAGCGTATGCCTGCTTTCGCTACCGACCGTGTTACCTCACTTGCAGATATTGCTATGTACACTTATGAGGAGGATGTTCCTTTGATGAAGGTTCTTGCTGCTCTCCGTGACAAGGAGGAGGGTAAGAAGGCATCCCTTAACTATAAGAAGGCAAATGGTGCAGAGCTTCAGGAGTATTTCGGATCTTTCCTTCCTGATTTCGACCGTGAGCGCGTTCACACAAGCGATATCAAGAAGCTCCTTCAGTGGTATGATATCCTCGTAGAGGCTGGTATTACAGACTTCGAGGAGTCTATGGCTCCTACAGAGGGTGATAATGTTGATGACAGAAAATAATAATTCATGTTTCGCAAGTTCCTTGTAACCATGGGCTTGCGAAACTTGAGCTTTATATAGCCTATCTTAAGAGAATGTTATTGGATATCGTTTCTATAGTAGTCGGCATTTTTGTCGTGCTCAAGGGTGCAGACTTCCTAACTGACGGTGCTGTGTCTTTGGCTCAACGTGCCGGTATTCCGGAAATGGTCATAGGACTTACCGTAGTTGCTCTTGGCACGTCTATGCCTGAGCTGTTCGTAAGTCTAACCTCTGCTATTCAAGGAACTACCGATCTTGCTGTGGCAAATGTTGTGGGCAGTAATATATTCAATGTACTGTTGATTGCCGGAGCTGCAGCAGCCGTTGCCCCTATGATGGTATCCAAAGGAACAGTCCGCAGGGATATTCCTGTAGCTATCGGTGCTTCGTTCATCCTTCTCTGCTTCGGTGTATATGGTGTGATAAACCGTTGGGTAGGAGCTCTGTTCGTTATTCTTCTCATTGCATATATGGTATATGCAGCAAAGACGGCATCTCCAGATGATGAATCGGATGTAGAAGATAAGAAACTTACGGTATTAGGAGCAGTCATAAGACTGGTAGGCGGACTTGCATGCCTCGTATTCGGAAGTAATGCCTTTGTGGATGCTGCTACTAATGTGGCTGCTTCTCTTGGTGTTAGTGATGCAGTCATAGGTCTTACGATTGTTGCCGGTGGTACTTCGCTTCCTGAACTTGCCACAAGCGTAGTGGCAGCTCGCAAGGGACAGTCGGCTATCGCAATGGGTAATGTCATAGGCTCATGCGTGTATAACATACTTCTTATAATAGGCGTGACGGGTCTAATCTCGCCTATGGTCATAGGTGGAATAACTCCTCTTGACTTTGGAATGATGATGCTCAGTATGGTGCTTCTTTGGCTCTTCTCCTTTACAAAGTATAAGGTAGAGCGTTGGGAAGGCATTGTAATGCTGGCTTTGTTCGTAGGATATATGGCGTATCTCGTTTACACCGTTTAGAAATTACAAATGAAAAAGAAAAGATTGTTATTCAATTATCTGCCTTGGCTGCTGGGGGCTGCCTTGTGTATGCCGCTCGTTGGCTGTAGCAGCGATGATGATGATGACGAGCCGGAAAAGTTCATTAAGACTTTTACGTTCGACCATTTCAAACAGGAAGGTTGTTACCTGTTAGGTTATCCAGATAAGACTTGGTCTTGTTGGAATAACTGGGGAAAGAAAGGAGCTTCTTTCTCTGTGTATATGGTTCAGAATGGTATCATCTATGATGCGGGAGTGGTACATTCCAACGATACTATCATAACAGAGGAAGAGAAAGGAAAGAAAAATCTGCCTTTCGATGTAGAGATTCCTTCGACTATCAATAAGGATGCCGCTTTTGATGTATTAGCCGTTTGTTATACAGAATCCTCTTTGTCTGGTGGAAATATTGAATGTAAGGTTGATTTGAAACGAAGTGGAACAATGCCTTTATGGGACAATCCTCAACCTTCATCAATGCAGACAGATGGTAAATGCTATTCTTTGTCAACTATTGAACTATTAAATATTCATAATACTTCATCCGATAGCGTTACAATCAGACAGAAAGGTTTTGATGTCAAGGATAAATGGTATTATTCCAAGGCAAAAGTTGTTTTGACAGCAGATAAGAAAGTCAATGGCTATGGTTCTTCTGTGGACGAAGAAGTCGCTTCGAATGAATACAAAGTTGCTCCTGGAGATACTGTTAAGATATGGAGTTTTTATGTTCCTACAGGAAAGAAAATGAAGGATGCACGTCTTATCTTGGAAATAAATGGCAAGGAAGTAAAGACGCAACCTTTCTCATCTGATGTGGATATAGAGCTTGGGCAATTTTATGCTATGGCAGTACAATGGGACGGCAAGAGTCTAAATTGGAAACCCAATAAGAAAGCAACTCGAAGTCTAAAAGGGAATGTCAGAGTTGGTGATCCTATAATAATGACTGGTGACTCTCCTTCTTCAGATTTTTAGTATTTTGGAACTAATTATCCATTATCAATTATAAATTTTCAATTAAAGCCATTGTAAATGGCTTTCAGAGTGCTTGGTAACCTCTTAAAAAACAAGGAAATGAATAAGAAATCATCTCAGGTGAGCGTGCTTTTTCTGCTTTTCAGCGTGCTCTTTTGTGTATGTCTCATAGCATCTAATGTGTTTGAGACAAAGCAGATAGCTTTTTTCGGTCACAGCCAGACTGGTGGCGTTATCGTCTTCCCAATCTCCTATATCATTAATGATGTGGTGTGTGAGGTGTGGGGATTCCGTAAGGCGAGACTTCTTATCTGGCTTGGCTTCCTCATGAATTTCTTCTTTGTCGCAGTAGGTGCGTTGTGTGATTGGCTGCCTGGTGCTGAATACTGGACGGGTGATGAAGGTTTCCACAATATATTCGGACTTGCTCCCCGAATTGCTGCAGCATCGTTTGTGGCTTTCCTTGCCGGTTCTTTCGTCAATGCCTATGTAATGAGCAAGATGAAGGTGCGCGATGCAGGAAAGAATTTCTCACTTCGTGCTATTCTCAGTACTGTGTTTGGTGAGAGCGTTGACTCCATACTCTTCTTCCCGCTTGCATTAGGCGGAATAGTCCCTTCTGACGAGCTCCCTTGGCTTATGCTTGCTCAGGTGTGCCTGAAGACTGTCTATGAGATTATCGTGCTTCCTGTTACTATACGTGTCGTAGGATGGGTGAAGAAGCATGAACAGGAAGATGTATATGACACAGGGGAGAAATATAACGTCTTTGAGATTTTCAATGTGTAGAGTGTAATAATTTTCAATTGAGTGTTTATGGCAAATCGCGAAAATGATAACCTTCAGTCTCTTGGTAAGAAGACTGAATATCGTCAGGACTATGCTCCTGAGGTGCTTGAGGCATTTGAGAACAAACATCAGGAGAATGACTACTGGGTGCTTTTCAACTGCCCTGAGTTCACATCTCTCTGTCCTATTACTGGACAGCCTGACTTTGCAGAGATAAAGATACAGTATGTGCCCGATGTGAAGATGGTGGAGAGCAAGAGTCTGAAACTCTATCTCTTCTCTTTCCGCAATCATGGCGACTTCCATGAGGATTGCGTCAATATCATCATGAAAGACCTTATCCGCCTCATGGATCCTAAATATATAGAGGTGACGGGTATCTTCACACCACGTGGCGGTATTAGCATCTATCCATACGCCAACTACGGTCGTCCTGGAACAAAATACGAGAAGCTTGCAGAGCACAGGTTCATGAATCATTAATTTCCCGTTATAACTCTTGTGCTCCTCTTAAGCAAACTCGTTGATCCTTCGCTATAAAATCGCTTCTCCACCGACTTTGCACCGACTTTGCACCGACTTTGGTACGGAGGAAGAGCGAAGGAGAAGCGAAGGAGAAGCGGACCTGTAACGGAGGAATAACGAAGGTCGGAAAAAGGCCGAAAAAAGATAAAAACAAGGTATGTAAAAGGCAGTCTGAGATAAAAGGACTGTCTTTTTTCGTATTTACCGCTTTCTCTTTACTCTAAAAAGTAAAAAATATTTTTTTTGTGCATTTGTTTGGCGGTTTCAGAAATTTTGATTACTTTTGCAAGTGATTTTTAAATATCGTGATTTTATAAATCTTACTAAAACCAATTGCAAAAAATAGAAGACATGAGACATTTAATGAAGATTTCTGTCATGGCACTCTTTGCCATGTTCGCATTCAGCAACGTGGCTGATGCACAGTTCGGTAACTTGAAGGGATTGGCTAACAAAGTTAAGAAAGCAGCCAAGGAAACTGTGAACAATATTACTAATGACACGAAGAGTACGGTGAGCCAGCAGACGGAGACTGCCGTTAGCGAACCTACGAACACAACTACTACTGTTAGTAGCGTTAGTGAAAGTAGCGACAATAGTTCTGCAGCTCAGAGCAGTAGTTCAAACCAGACTAATTTTGTGCCTAAATACGAGTTTAAGAATGCGAAACAATGCAGTTGGACTGTTGATGGCGACATCAATAACATCATTGGCTATTCCGAGTACTGTGCCTCTCAGATGCAGAACTCTATGAAGAATGGCTATAAGGGCTTGGACTATAAGTCTTTCTGTGAGCTTATGTCGGCTAAACAGCCTCTTACCTTTGTTCTTGATGCTCGTATAGACCTCGGTCTTGGTCCTGACACATGGAAGACAAAGCAGTCAAAGAAAGACATAGATGCTATGATATGGGACTTCAAGCAGGAGGCTTGGAAGGGAATGCCTGGCGTTGCCACTTCTGACAAGACTATCCGCTTGCAGCAGACACAGTTCATCATAGATCGTGGTCTCAGCTTTAGCGATCCTGTTGCCCGTGCTGCCTTCTTCGATATGGCTTATACCTATATGCAGATTGTCTTAGACAAAATTGACGGTACGGAGAGTGAGTGGAAGAGCGTGGAGAAGGGACTTAACGAGTTGTTCGGCTCTATGTCTGGGGAATATAGGTCAAAGTACCCAGCCTTGAATCTTGCAGCTATAAAGGCAGATACTAACGGAAATTCCAATATGAAGCAGGCTATGGGAATGCAGATAGCCTATAAGCAGTTGGCAAAAGAGGGTAAGTATGGTAAGATGCCTGCAAGTGCCAATGCGAGCTTGGAGCAGAAGGCTATTAATGCAGTTAAGGCTCATCGCGCTTTCTGGGGCACCCCAAAGCAGGCATGGGTTGGTCCTGTGACGAGCACAAAGAAGAATGCTTTGGGACAGATTGTCGCAAGGTTCCGTAGTGTAAAGGTGCTGTGTGACGATAATGGACAGAAAGTTATCCATAACTTCGTCGTTTCTGTGACTGCAGATAGCGGTAGCGTTTCATTCACCGGCTTTGGCTGGGAAAACGGCAGTAAGGAAATTGAATTGGTGAGGTAGATTTAGACTCACGTTATATAATATATAAGGAGGGCATCTCGCAAGAGGTGCTCTCTTTCGTGTTTTTTTTATGATTTCGTTAAAGAATTGCTTTTTTTTACTTTATTATTTGGTTTGTAACTAAAAAATGGTTACCTTTGTAACCAATAAAATACGTAAATGCCTATGGGAACAAAAGATAAACTCCGAAAGAGGTTCTTGTCTTTGCCTTCGGATTTCACTTTTGATGAACTTGACCATCTTTTGACCAGTATTGGTTATCTGAAATCAAACAAAGGAAAGACTTCTGGCTCGAGGATAATATATAAAGATGCAGATGGACATCCTATAATGATACATCGTCCTCATCCTGGCAATATTATAAAGGAATATGCAATGAAGCAGATTCTAAAGGAACTGCAAGATAAAGGTAAAATTTAAAATAACGTACAAAATGAATACATTAAAATATAAGGATTTCCTTGGCTCAGTTAACTTTTCAGAGAAAGATGGTGTTTTCTTTGGAAAGATAGAGGGTATTGATGGTCTTGTGAATTTTGAAGGAGAAAGTGTTTCTGAGCTCACTAATGCTTTTCATGAGGCTGTTGATGATTATCTCGCTTATTGCGAAGAAGAGGGTATAGAGGCGCGTAAGAGCTATACTGGTACTCTGAATATCAGAATATCACCTGAGACGCATAGTCGTGTGGCTTTTCTTGCCAAGCAAACAGGTCAGTCTATTAATTCCTTCATAAAGAATGCCCTTGAACATCAAATTGCGGCTATGTTATAGTTGGTATATTACAAATATAGAATAGGAGGGCATCTCGCAAGAGGTGCTCTCCTGTTTGTTTGTAAATCATATACATCCTACAAATAACGCCTATATTTCGCCTATAGAAAAATGGGACTTAGATGGGACTTACAACGGACTTGCATCGGACTTACATCGGAACTGCGAAAAAGGTTTATGGTATTATGGAAAAACTAAGAATTGGCAAGAAAAAGTGGTTAAAATAATCGGGTGAAGACAAAAATGATATGTGAGGAAAATTGGCACGAGCAGGAAAACGGTAGGGGAATAGGCTTCTGGCATACTGTGTTTGGGGGGATGGTGTAAGCTTTGTGATATAATTGATTGCAAGGGTTTGCAAGACATGAAAAATTAGGCATTTTTAAGGTTTTTTAATGTGCGATTTTGTGCAATATAAACTTTTTCTTTATGTAAAAATGCGTAAGTTATTGATAAGTTATAATTTATGGTTTTTGCGTGTTTTTTGCCAGAAAAATAGTGAAAAAATAATTGGAAAATCTTTTGGAATTTGAGAAAAAAAATATTACCTTTGCACACAGAAAAAAATCCCAAACGGAAAACTTTCGTAGCATGAAAGATAAGAAAAGTTTTCAAAAACGGATAACTTTTTCTTTTCCTGTTGGAGGAAAGTTTTCCAAAACGGACAACTTTTTGCGGGATAAGTAGTTAAAAATTACACCTAAATAATAAACATATAATTATAGAATACAGCAATTAATATAAACTTAGCAAAAGCAATGGAATTTCAGAATTTTACCATCCTCAAGCGTGACGGTTCACGCGACCAGTTCTCTCTGGATAAGATAATGACGGCCATAATCAAGGCTTTCGAGGCTGTTGGTGAGACCTATAGTATTGGATCTATCTCAAAGATTATCAGTCACTTGGATATTAAAGATGATATCAAGGTGGAGGATATCCAGAATCAGGTTGAGATTGCGCTCATGAAGGAAGGCTACTTTAGTGTTGCCAAGGCTTTCATGCTCTATCGTCAAAGTCATACAGAGGATCGTGAAACCCTTGACAAGCTGAATTTCCTTACTTCATATATGGAAGCTGCCAATGCAGCAACTGGTTCAAAGTTTGACGCAAACGCAAACGTCGAGCATAAAAATATTGCAACTCTTATCGGCGAGTTGCCAAAATCTAACTTCATTCGCTTGAACCGCCGTCTGCTGACGGATAGAATGAAAAAGATGTACGGCAAGGAACTTGCGGACAAGTATATCGACCTTCTGACTCACCATTTTATATATAAGAATGATGAGACTTCCATTGCGCCTTATTGTGCTTCAATAACCATGTATCCTTGGCTCATTGGCGGCACTACCGGCATTGGTGGAAATTCTACTGCTCCAACGAACTTGAAGAGCTTCTGCGGCGGCTTCGTGAACATGGTGTTCATTGTCAGCTCAATGCTCTCCGGTGCTTGCGCTACTCCAGAGTTCCTGATGTATCTTAACTACTTCATCGGTAAGGAGTATGGTGCAGATTATTGGAAGAATCCTGACAAGGTTGTTGACCTCTCACTTCGTCAGCGTACTATAGATAAGGTGATAACAGACTGCTTTGAGCAGATTGTGTATTCTATCAACCAGCCTACAGGTGCACGTAACTTCCAGGCAGTATTCTGGAATGTGGCTTACTATGACAAGTATTATTTCGAGTCACTCTTCGGTAACTTCTACTTCCCAGACGGAACACAGCCTGACTGGAACAGCCTCTCTTGGTTGCAGAAGCGTTTCATGAAGTGGTTCAACAAGGAGCGTACAAAGACTGTTCTTACATTCCCTGTTGAGACAATGGCTCTTCTTGCCGACAATGGCGAGTGCCGTGACAAGGAGTGGGGTGAGTTTGCTGCAGAGATGTACGCTGAGGGGCATTCATTCTTCACCTATATGAGTGATAATGCCGATTCTCTGTCTTCTTGCTGCCGTCTGCGCAACGAGATTCAGGACAATGGCTTCTCTTATACACTTGGTGCAGGTGGTGTAAGTACAGGTTCAAAGTCAGTTCTTACAGTAAACCTCAACCGCTGTATTCAGTATGCTGTGAACAACGGCAAGGACTACAAGCAGTATCTTGAGGAGGTTATCGACCTCTGTCATAAGGTTCAGCTTGCCTATAATGAGAACTTGAAGGATCTTCAGGAGCATGGTATGCTTCCTCTGTTTGATTCTGGTTATATCAATATGAGCCGTCAGTATCTCACAATCGGTGTCAACGGACTTGTTGAGGCTGCTGAGTTCATGGGACTTGAGATTACTCCAAACGACAAGTACAAGGAGTTTGTTCAGGGTGTTCTCTCTATCGTTGAGAAGCTCAACAAGCAGTATCGCACAAAGGATGTTCTCTTCAACTGTGAGATGATTCCAGCTGAGAACGTAGGTGTTAAGCATGCAAAGTGGGATCGTGAGGATGGTTATTTCGTGCCACGCGACTGCTACAACTCATATTTCTATGTTGTAGAGGATGAGAGCCTGAACATCATGGATAAGTTCAAGCTTCATGGCGCTCCTTATATCGAGCATCTTACTGGTGGTAGCGCTCTGCACATGAACCTTGAGGAGCATCTCTCTAAGGCTCAGTATATGCAGTTGCTGAAGGTTGCTGCTAATGAGGGCTGTAACTACTTCACATTCAATATTCCTAACACGATCTGTAACGAGTGCGGATGCATCGACAAGCGTTATCTGCATGAGTGTCCTAAGTGTCATTCAAAGAATGTTGACTACATGACTCGTATCATCGGTTATCTGAAGCGTGTAAGCAACTTCTCTCAGGCACGTCAGGAAGAGGCAAGCCGCCGCTACTATGCAGGTCCTAAGAAGATGACCGTATAATAAAAAAGGAGATTTCAACCACATAAATGAAATATGTTAATACAGGAGTGGTCTTTCAGGAAATACCTGATGAGACCACTCTCTCCATAAATATAAGTAACTGCCCGTGTCATTGTATGGGGTGTCATAGCGAATATCTGTGGGATGACGTGGGGATGCCGCTTAACGTGATGTCGCTGAAGCCTATGCTTGATGAGTACGGGAAGGATGTTACGTGTATCGCTTTTATGGGAGGTGATGCTGAGCCTCGCGAGGTGGATATACTTGCAGCTTATATAAAACTGGCGTATCCGCATCTGAAGACTGCATGGTATAGCGGGTATCATGATATTTCAAAGGAGATTCATCTGAAGAATTTTGATTTCATCAAAGTCGGGCCTTATGTGCAGCGTCTTGGCGGTCTTGATCATGAAACTACCAATCAGCGCCTGTATAGGGTGGAGAATGGTAAGAAACTCGTTGATATAACTTCCCGTTTCTGGAAAAAACATAATAATTGAGATATGAAACCGATTTTTATTGCAGGTCCTTGTGTTATTGAATCTTCTGAGCTGCTGGATGTGGTGGCTCAGAAAATTGTGGCGATAAACAAGGCTCTTGGTACTGATATAATTTTTAAGGCTTCGTTTGACAAGGCGAACAGGACGAGTATCACTTCTTTCCGTGGTCCCGGTATGGAGCGTGGCATTCAGATGCTTGCCGATGTCAAGGAAAAGTATGGTCTTAGGATCCTGACGGATATTCACGAGTCTTGTCAGGCGGCTCCAGTAGGGGAGGTGGTCGATGTTATTCAGATTCCGGCGTTCCTCTGCCGTCAGACTGATCTTCTCGTTGCTGCTGCAAAGACGGGTAAAACCGTGAATATAAAGAAAGCTCAGTTTCTTAGTGGCGCTGATATGAAATATCCTGTGCAGAAGGTTCTTGATACGGCAAAAGCCAACACCCAACACCCATCAGCTAACACCCAAGAGGTATGGCTGACGGAGCGTGGAAATTCTTTTGGATATAACAACCTTGTGGTGGATTTCCGTAATATCCCGGATATGCTTGAGATCGTGCCTCGCGTGATAATGGATTGTACGCATAGCGTTCAGCGTCCGGGGGGGGGCAATGGCTGTACTTCCGGTGATCGTCGCTTTGTTCCTGCGATGGCAATGGCTGCAAAAGCATTCGGGGCAACGGGCTATTTCTTCGAAGTACACCCTGATCCGGACAAGGGATTATCCGATGGACCGAACATGTTAAGACTGGATAATCTTCAGTCTTTGATAGAAAAACTCCTTGCATAGAATTAACGTAAATGTATGATTTTCCTACTCGAAAAAGTAGGAAAATTTTCATTTTATAGGCCTTGTAATACTGTAAAAACGTGATTTTCGTAATATTTTACTAATTTTCGAATGATTTTCCGTAGTGTAATATTGGAAAAAACTATATCTTTGCATCAGAAATAAGAAAATAGGTTTTATGTTAGGTAATCACAATTAAGTATTAGTTAGTTGACTTAATGTATGTATCGAAAAAATGGATAGGCAAGCGTGCCTATCCAATTTTCATTTTATATGGGTGCCTATTTTCTTTGCACCTTATATCTTATACTTTATTCGCTAAAAGCTCATCAGCTTCGCAGTTCCTCTTTCAACCTTACACTTTACTCTTTACACTTTACTCTTTACACTTTATACTTTACTCTTTCCACTTTCCACTAACATTACTTCCCATACTTACTTGGCACGCAACCGTAATATTGCTTGAAGCATTTGTTGAAATAGCTTTGATCCATAAAGCCGACCTTGAAACTAACCTCGGCGATGGAATATTTTCCTTCGAGGATTAGTTCGGCAGCAATACGCATTTTCTCATTCATAAGGTACTTGTTTGGACTTACGCCCAGGACTTCTTTCATTCGTCCATAGAACTTCGTGTGTCCCATCTGCATGAGGGCGGCGAGGCGGTCAACTGTAAAGTCATGGTCGCTTATATGTTGTGTGACGATATATTCAAGGGTTTCCTTGAATTTCTTGTCGAGTGGAGATGTTGTTATCTGCTTTGGAGTTGCCGTGACAGATGACTTCGTTGAAGTATTTGCAGCTGTCGTTTCGCTTTCCTCAACTTGTGGAATGTTTGTTTCAACAAGTACTTCTTCCGTATTGATATTATCCTCTGTTGCCATTGCTATGGCTTGTTGCTCGCGTTTGTGCGCCCATGTATATAGCTGAACGATACGGGCAAGGAGAACGCGGAAATTACAAGGCTTTGTTACGTAGTCATCGGCACCTGCCTCATATCCTTTCATCTGATGACGCTCGTCGTCAAGAGCGGTAAGCATGATGATAGGAGTGTTGATGAATGCCGTTTCACTACGTAGTTTCTTTACTATCTCGTAGCCGTTTGTGTCTGGAAGCATTACATCGCTGATGATTACGTCTGGCTTGGTCTCCATGATGCCCTTTATGGCTTCTTCACCGTTCATATATGTATTGACGTGGAAATACTGGCTCATTGCAGAAGAAATCTGCTCGAGCATGTCCATGTCGTCCTCGATGATTGCGAGGGTGATGTCATTGAGGGATTCGGTATGCATGTTATGGATAACCTCCTCTACCACGCTATTGTCCTCGTTTGTTTCTGTATGAATAGCAAGGTCCTGAATGTATTCCTCGGCTGTGTAGAGATCCTCATTGACAGGAAGGGAAATCGTAAACTTGGCACCGCCCAGTTCCTCTGATTTCTTGTATGTGATGTCTCCGTGGTGAAGTATTGCCATTCCCTTGGCAGAATACAGGCCTATACCCATACCTCCCTGAGATACAAGACCGTGCATGAATGGACGGAACAGTTCTTTCTCCTGCTCCTTGCTGATCCCCTGGCCGGAATCTTCTACGATGATGGAAATGTTCTCGTCCTGGTCGTCGAGAAGTATCTTGATAGATATTTGCCCTTTCTGAGGGGTGTATTTTACAGCATTGGAAACAATATTGAACACAATAGTCTCTACCTTTGCGTGGTCAAAGGTAAGCTGGTATTCCTTGGCGAAAGGAGTGAAGGTCATATCTATCTCCTTGCGCTTGCTTATTGTCCATAGGTCTTGGTATATATTGCGTACAAAGCCTATGATGTCGTCCTTTTCTACGGCAAGACGTGATACTCCGACAGAGAGCTTGCGGAATTCCATAAGCTCATTTACCAGACGAAGCATGCGGTTAGTGCCTCTTTTTGCCGATTTAATCGCTGCTTTCTGGGTTGCCTGAGTAGAGTTTGCCTGAGTCAAGGCATCCATGGAGTTGGAGATAATCGCAAGCGGAGTACGGAATTCGTGGGTAATGTGTGTGAAGAAGTTCAAGCGGAACTCAGAGAGCTCCTTGTTCAGGCTTATCTCGTGCTGAAGCTTGAAGTTCTTCTTCCATTGCAGATAGAGATATGTACCACCAGTTGCTATTAATATAAGGTATAATAGCCATGCCCACCATGTGTTATAGAGTGGCTGGTTGATAGTAATATCGAATGGTTTTCCCTCAATCCATTTACCATCTACGAGTGTACGTACCTTGAATGTGTATTTTCCTGGCGACATATTGGCATATTCCGCATAATTCACGGATGTTGCCGGACGCCAGTCTTTGTCCGTACCTTCCATTTTGTATTGATAGATGGAAGTTCCTGCCTGTGAGAAGATAAAGTTTGAGAAGAATATTGTTATGGAGTTTTGCTTATGGGTGAGTTCTATGGCTCCCTCTGATGCGTAGGCACGCTGCTGAGCGTCCATGTCAGGGGAGTTATATACAGATGTTCCATTGATGCGGAGTTCTGTTATACAGACATTTACATTCTTAATGTTCAGGGACTTGGCACTATTAGGACGAACTATTGCCAGACCATAGCCTGTTCCGAATATCATTCTTCCGTCCTTGGTGATAAGGGCGGCATTCTCTGCAAAGATATTGCTCTGCAGGCTTGGACCGATATGAATAGTACGTACAGCTCCGGTCTTTGGCTCGATGCGTGAAAGGCCTTCTTCCGTACTTACCCAGATGAATCCGTTATTATCCTTTAGGATAGCCTTTACGATGTTATTTGCAAGTCCCGCAGAACGGTCTATAGTCTTGATATTCTTAATCTTGCGATTCCTGTCAATCTGCATCTGAATGACACCGCAACCGGTAGTACCAGCCCATAGGGTATGTGATTCGTGATCAAAGTATAGGCATACGATTTCGTTTGTCGGAAGTGAACCGTTCTGTGTGTTGTAGTTCTTGAAATCCTTGCTTGTTATATGTTTCTTATTAGTATTGACCACATAAAGGCCATTGTTTGTCGCAACCCAGAGGTCGCCGTCATCACCGAAACAAAGGTCATGCTGACGCTTTTCATTATATGAGGTTATAAGGAAGTTTGTGAAATACAGAGGCTGTCCTAACTTGTTGTCCGTCATATGAAGACCACCTTGCCATGTGGCCAACCATATCCTTCCTATCTTGTCCTCTGCTATTTTGTATATGTCATTACTAATCAGACTGATGCTGTCGTTCTCGGTATAATGTTCGCCGTCAATGAACAGACCTGAACCACATGTTCCAATCCATATCTGCCCCCTACTGTCTATGAGAGTGGAATAGACAGGTGCATTTAGAACCTCAAATAGAGATATGTTCCCGCTTGTCAGATTGTAGTTGTACAGCTTGTTGTCCTTGGTGGAAAGCCATACATTATCCTCGTTTTGGGCCCATGTGATAGAGCGTATATTATTACTCCATTCACCGATATCCCCATGAGTGAGCATACGGTAGTAGCTCTCTGCGCAATCGTCCCTGCTTAGGCATGAAAGACCTGCAGTTTCAGTACTTACCCAGATGTTACCTTCACGGTCTATCAGAATCTCCTGAAGATAGTCATTATTGAAGAACCCGTCTTTTTGCGTGTAATGACCGAGAATCTCGCGTGTCTTAGGATTATAAATGAATAGTCCATTACCATAGGTGGCAATATAGAGAAGTCCTTCTTTGTCCTCAGCTGCGGTGTAGATACGTTTTTTGTCTGTACTTGTGTGAATCTCATTTATAATATTGAGCTTCTGAATGTTAGCTTCTCTATCGATAATCCAAAGCGTTTTTCCTTTATTGGCAACAAGGGTGTAATGAGCTGTGGATTTCTGGATCCTTCCTCCCTTGATATCGTAATCTTCTGAAGTGGAAAAAGTTCCTGTCATTATATCGAAAATGATAACTTTCTCCTTTGTAAAGATAAACAGTTTGCCATTGATTGTTATGGTACTGGTAACGGTATTGAAACCGCCCATAGGAGAGGGTAGGGCATGGCGTGTCATTTTCGAGCCTGTGGCGTTGAATTTGTACACTTCATTACCTGCAATCAGCATGACGTAATCCCCCCATGCCTCGCCGCCTTTGAATTCTGTTCTGTAGTCTCTAATCTTTGCCCTTCCCATCGGGTCAACGATGGAAAAACCTCTCTTTGTGACAATCCATGTGTAGCCTTTTGAACTTTCTATCGCATTGATAACATGATTGTTAGGCAAACCGCTTTTTGCATTGTAGTCGGTTGCGGAGAATTTCCCATCGGTGTATGTAATTCGTCTTGCACCTGTGGTTATGTCGTATAGCCATATATCATTGGGGGTTTCAAGACGCTTGCTATATAGGCTGTATTGCCCTCCAAATCCTGTATAGTCAATGAATTGCCCAGTCTTGGTTAGGTAACAAGCCGTGAGAAGTGACGAGGTGTTAATCCAAATAGAACTTCCTTTGTCTGAGAAGTTTACCTGTCCGACATGAAGTGTGTTACTGCCTTTGGATGGATTGTTGAAAGTATTGAATGTAACAAACTGATAGCCATCGAAACGGCATAGTCCTCCTGTAGTACCAAGCCATATATAGCCGTCTCCATCTTGTACGAGCTCACGGACATTGTTACTGGGAAGACCGTCCGCCACAGTAAATTTATGTGCGACGAATGATTGCTCTTCAGCATGGAGTTTATGTATGTTTGTTATATATAAAAAACAGGCAAGGAATACCAGCAGTCTTTTAGTCATTTTTGATGTCCTCTATTTGGGAAAATATAAGGTGTTTTTAGCTTTTATTGTCTGCAAAGATAATAAATTTAATTTATATTCGGTACGTTTTTACCAAAAAATGTATTATTTTTTTCATTTATGCAAATGGTGGGGGATTTTTCCTTTCAATTCTTTTCTGTTGTTAATATTTTTTACTAACTTTGCAGTTGATTTAGAGCTAAATTAATTTTTTATTTTATACAATTCTATGTATTTCACTTTGTTTGTAACCGTTATTATAACGGCTGTCTTCTTAGTGGTAGCGGCGTACATCACAGCAAAGTTGCTGGGTCCACGCACTTACAACAAGGTAAAAGGTGAACCATTTGAGTGTGGTATTCCTACACGCGGAAGCTCATGGCTTCCTATGCATGTAGGTTACTATCTCTTTGCCATTCTTTTCCTTATGTTCGACGTGGAGACTGTATTCCTTTACCCTTGGGCAGTAGTAGTTAACCAATTTGGTACTATGGCACTGATGAGCATCGGCTTCTTCATGCTTGTACTTGTATTTGGCCTTGCTTACGCATGGCGGAAAGGAGCGCTCGAATGGAAGTAAGAAAGCCTTCTATCAAGTCTATTCCATACAATGAGTGGAAGGACAACGAGACGCTCGAGTCAATGATTAAGGAACTTAATGAAGGTGGCGTAAACTGCGTTGTAGGTAATCTCGACGCACTAATCAACTGGGGACGCAGTAATTCTCTTTGGGCTCTTACCTTCGCAACATCATGCTGTGGTATTGAATTCATGGCTTGCGGTTGCGCTCGCTATGACTTTGCCCGTTTCGGTTTCGAGGTTACTCGTAACTCACCACGTCAGGCAGACCTCATCATGTGTGCTGGAACCATTACTCACAAGATGGCACCTGCTCTCAAGCGTCTGTATGATGAGATGGCAGAGCCTAAGTACGTTGTTGCTGTAGGCGGATGCGCTATCTCTGGTGGTCCTTTCAAATCTAGTTACCATGTAGTTCGCGGTATTGATGAGTTCCTTCCTGTTGATGTCTATATCCCAGGATGCCCTCCACGTCCAGAGGCTATCCTTTACGGTATGATGCAGCTTCAGCGTAAGGTCAAGGTTGAGAAGTTCTTTGGTGGTGTGAATCGCAAGGAGAAGAACCCTGATGCAATCAAGGTAACAGACGTGCCTAAGAAGTTCATCGAGGAGATGAAGGCTACGGCAGGTAAAGTTACCGAGGCTGTTAAGAAGGAAATTAACAATACAATTCACTAAGGAGGATAAACGGAATGAAACTTAATAACATAGTCTATTCTTTCAGCGAGTTTGCCTCTGCAATGGCAAAACTCCATGACGAGAAGCATTTCGATTATCTCGTTACTATTATTGGTGAGGATTTGGGTGAGGAAGGTCTCGGATGTATCTATATTCTTGAGAATACCGACACTCATGAGCGTATCTCTGTAAAGACAATAGCAGAGAAGAAGGGTGACTCTGATGTAATATGGAGTATCACTTCCCTCTATAAGTGTGCTAACCTGCTCGAGCGTGAGGTATATGACTTCCTTGGTATCAAGTTCCTCGGTCATCCTGATATGCGTCGTCTCTTCCTTCGTAACGACTTCAAGGGATATCCGCTCCGCAAGGATTTTGTTGCACAGGAGGGTTATACACTTGAGGACGATGAAGAGCCAAACTTCACCATGCAGTACAGTCTTGACAAGAACGGAAACCTTGTTGAGAAGCAGGTACAGCTCTTCGGTGATGATGAGTTCGTTATCAATATTGGTCCTCAGCACCCATCTACACACGGTGTGCTTCGTCTTGAGACTGTTCTTGATGGTGAAACCGTAAAGCGCATCGTTCCACATCTCGGATATATCCATCGTGGTATTGAGAAGATGTTCGAGAACATGACCTACCCACAGACACTGGCAATGACAGACCGTCTGAACTACCTCTCTGCGATGATTAACCGTCACGCTATCTGTGGCGTAATCGAGGAGGCACTTGGCGTAGAACTCTCTGACCGTATCAAGGTTATCCGTACAATCATGGATGAGCTCCAGCGTATTGACGGTCATCTTCTCTATCTCGGCTGTTATGCTCAGGACCTTGGCGCACTTACAGCGTTCCTTTACTGTATGCGTGACCGTGAGTACGTGCTCAACTGCATGGAGGAGACTACAGGTGGCCGCCTTATCCAGAACTACTATCGTATCGGTGGTCTTCAGGATGATATCGATGAGCACTTCCAGGAGAATGTCAAGAAACTCTGTGCATACCTCAAGCCAAAGCTCTCTGAGTACGTAAATGTCTTCGGTGACAACGTAATCACCCATCAGCGTCTTGAGAACGTAGGTTGTATCTCTAAGGAGGATGCAATCTCTCATGGTATGTCAGGTTCAAACGGTCGTGCTTCACAATGGGCTAACGACCTTCGTAAAAACTATCCATACGCAGCTTATGATAAGGTGGACTGGAATCAGGTTGTCCTCGACAACTGTGATGCACAGGACCGTTACTATCTCCGTATCAAGGAGATTGAGCAGTCTATCAGAATCATAGAGCAACTCATTGACAATATCCCAGAGGGTGAGTTCTACATCAAGCAGAAGCCGATTATCAAGCTTCCTGAAGGACAGTGGTACTTCGCTTGCGAGGGTACAAGTGGTGAGTTCGGTGTATATCTCGATTCCCGTGGCGACAAGTCTCCTTACCGTATGAAGCTTCGTCCTATGGCTCTTACCCTTGTAGGTGCTCTTGATGATATGCTTCGCGGAACAAAGGTGGCTGACCTTATTGCTGTTGGTGCAGGTCTTGACTACATCATACCTGATATTGACAGATAAAAGGTAAAAGCCTTCTGGCTGACTACACCTTATTTATAATATATAATAAAGAAAAACAATGTTCGACTTTTCAATAGTATCAAAATGGTTTGATAGCCTGCTGCAACTGACCCTCGGTCTTCCATCGTGGTTGGCAATCACTATTGAGTGCGTGCTCGTGGGTTTGCTCATCATCGTGGGCTATGCCCTTCTTGCCATCGCACTGATATTCATGGAGCGTAAGGTCTGTGCGTATTTCCAGTGCCGTCTTGGCCCTATGCGTGTAGGTCCTTGGGGCTTGCTTCAGGTCTTTGCCGACGTTCTCAAGATGCTCATCAAGGAGATTTTCTTCGTTGACAAGGCTGATAAGCTTCTTTACGCCCTTGCTCCTATCCTCGTTATCATGGGTTCTATAGGTGCCTTTGCTTTCCTTCCTTGGAACAACGGTGCTGTAATCCTCGACTTCAACGTAGGTATCTTCCTCTACACAGCAGTAAGTGCAATTGGTGTTATCGGTGTCTTCCTTGCAGGTTGGTCATCAAACAACAAGTACGGTCTCGTATCTGCTATGCGTGGTGCTGTTCAGATGATTTCCTATGAGATGTCACTCGGTCTTTGCCTTATCACAGCTACTATCCTCACAGGAACAATGCAGGTGTCTGGCATCGTAGAGGCACAGTCTGGTCCTTTCGGATGGCTTATCTTCCAGGGACACATCCCAGCCCTCATCGCCTTCTTCATCTTCCTCATCGCAGGTAATGCAGAGGCTAACCGTGGTCCTTTCGACCTTGCTGAGGCTGAGTCTGAGCTTACAGCAGGTTATCACACAGAATACTCAGGTATGGGCTTCGGCTTCTATTACCTTGCAGAGTTCCTCAACCTGTTCATCGTAGCAGGTATGACCTCACTCGTATTCCTCGGTGGCTGGTGTCCTGTTCACATCGGTGTTGAGGCATTCGACGGTGTAATGGACCTCATCCCAGGTATTGTCTGGTTCCTTGGTAAGGCATTCGCTATGGTATGGTTGCTTATGTGGATTAAGTGGACATTCCCACGTCTCCGTATCGACCAGATTCTGAAGCTTGAATGGAAGTACCTCATGCCATTGGCACTCTTCAACCTTGTTCTGATGACTGTCTGCGTAGCATTCAACCTCACAGGCATTATTTACATCGGCTATGCAGTAGCAGTAGTTATCATCGTTGTGCTTGCTGTTATCTTTGCCCGTGCAATGAAGTTCAAGTCACAGTTCAAGCAGGACCAGCAACTTGTAGGTATTGACCTCGCAATAAAGAAGGATAAGTAAATAAAGTAAATATAATGAGTAACAAATCATATTTCGGCGGTGCTCTGGCTGGTCTCAAGACCTTGCTTACGGGTATGGACATCACCATGGGTGAGTACATGACCCGCAAGGTTACTGAGCAGTATCCAGAAAACCGCAAGACACAGCACATCGCTGAGCGTCATCGTGGTACTCTTGTCATGGTTCTCGATGAGAATGGCAAGAACAAGTGTACTGCGTGTACATTGTGCGAGAAGGCGTGTCCAAATGGCACCATCAAGATAACATCGCAGATGGTCGTAACTGCCGACGGAAAGAAGAAGAAGCTCCTTACTGACTATCAGTATGACCTGGGCGACTGTATGTTCTGCCAGCTTTGCGTCAATGCGTGTAACTTCGGTGCTATCAAGTTTGTCAAGGATTTTGAAAACGCTACATTCAGTCGTGATGTACTCGTACAGCATCTTAACGTAGCTCCTACAGAGGAGGAGATGAAGCAGTACGAGGAGAATGCAAGGATAGCTGCTGCCAAGGCAGCTGAGGCTTCAAAGGAGGCACCTGCAGCTCCAAAGGCTGAATCAACTAAAACGGAGGAGTAAGACATGGCAAATATAATAGTATTCGCAATCATTGCAGTTGTAATCATTGCAGCTGCTCTTGCAGCTGTATTCACAAAGCGTATCATGCGCTCTGTCACTGCACTGCTTTTTGTACTTTTCGCCATTGCAGGTCTTTACTTCCTGCTCGACTACACCTTCCTCGGTGCCGCACAGCTCAGTATCTATGCTGGTGGTATGACGATGATTTATATCTTCGCCATCCAGCTTCTCAGTCGTCGTGACCTTCAGAGTGCCGCTGAGAAACTCAGTTTCAAGCGTGCCGTAGGTGCTGCTATCGTGTCACTGATAGGCTGTGTAACCGTTGTAGGTGTAATGCTCAAGAACTTCTTCATCGACAAGTTCATGTCTGTTGAAGACACAGAGGTCTCTATGGAGGCTATCGGCGAGGCTCTCGTTGGTTCTGAGAAGTATCAGTACGTTCTCCCATTTGAGTTCATCTCTTTGTTCCTGCTTGCATGTATCATCGGCGGACTTGTTGTTTCACGTAATCAGAAGGAGGATAAGTAATTATGGTACCAGTAGAATGTTTCTTCGTACTCAGTGCGATATTGTTCTTCATCGGTGTGTTCGGTTTTGTTACACGCCGTAACCTGATAGCAATGTTGGTCTCTGTTGAGCTTATCCTCAATGCTGTTGACATCAACTTTGCCGCATTCAACCGTCTGCTCTTCCCAGAAGGAAATGAAGGATTCTTCTTCACACTCTTCTCTATCGGTGTAAGTGCAGCTGAGAGTGCCGTTGCAATTGCTATCATCCTCAACGTATATCGTCTGTTCAAGTCTGATAGCGTAGAGGCTATTGATAATCTTAAACTGTAATTCGCCATTATGATATACACATTATCAATCCTAATACTTCTGCTTCCTCTGGCATCGTTCATCACTATCGGTGTGCCAGAGTTCCTGAACAAGAAGTACGCATGGGCTCCAAAGGTGGCAGGAACTATCGGCACTACATCGCTGTTGCTCGTAACTCTCCTAAGTTACTGGACTGCAATCTCTTACTTCAGCGGTGCTCGTGTTGCTGATGGTACTTACGCTACCCTCGTGCCTTACAACTACACATGGTTGCCACTTGGTAATCTGCACTTCGACCTTGGTGTCCTTCTCGACCCAATCTCGGTTATGATGCTCGTTGTCATCTCAACGGTGTCACTCATGGTGCATATCTATTCTTTCGGATATATGGAGGGTGAGAAGGGCTTCCAGCGTTACTATGCATTCCTTTCTCTCTTCACAATGTCAATGCTCGGACTCGTGCTTGCTACCAACATCTTCCAGATGTATATGTTCTGGGAGCTTGTAGGTGTAAGTTCATACCTCCTCATTGGCTTCTACTATCCATTGCATGCCGCTGTTCACGCATCAAAGAAAGCGTTCATCGTTACACGCTTCGCTGATATGTTCTTCCTCGTAGGTATCCTTATCTTCGGATTCTACACAGAGACATTCAACTTCTCTTTCATGCCAAACGTGCAGGTTTTTGATGGTATGCAGGCATTTGCCCCATGTCAGGCTGACCTTGCTTCTAAGTCACTCGCATTCGGTGGCATGGTACTCCCCACAGCCCTCGTGCTTATGTTCATCGGTGGTGCTGGTAAGTCTGCCATGTTCCCTCTCCACATCTGGCTTCCAGATGCCATGGAAGGTCCTACACCTGTATCTGCCCTCATCCACGCTGCAACCATGGTTGTTGCTGGTGTGTTCCAGATTGCTCGTATGTTCCCACTTTGGATTAACTATGCTCCAAACGCAATGTCAATCGTTGTTGTAGTAGGTGCATTCACAGCATTCTATGCAGCAGCAGTTGCATGTGCCCAGAGCGATATCAAGCGTGGTCTTGCATTCTCTACAATCTCTCAGATTGCATTCATGATGGTTGCCCTTGGTGCAAGCACAGCCCTTGAGCTTAATCATCACGAGCATGGTGGTCTCGGCTATCTCGCTGGTATGTTCCACCTCTTCACCCACGCTATGTTCAAGGCTTGTCTCTTCCTCTGTGCAGGTGTTATCATTCACGGTGTTCATACCAATGAGATGTCTGCAATGGGTAGCCTGCACAAGTATATGCCTATCACAAGTGCTACATTCTTCATCTCATGTCTTGCAATCTCAGGTATCCCATTCTTCTCAGGCTTCAGCTCAAAGGATGAGATTATCTCTGCTTGCATGCACTACTCACCAATCCTCGGATGGTTCATGACAGGTGTTGCCGCAATGACAGCATTCTATATGTTCCGTCTCTATTGGTGCATCTTCTTCGGAAGCAAGAAGAACGTAGAGCACTATGAGTCACATCACGTTAGCGAGCATGGATTCAATGCAATGACTTTCCCACTTATCTTCCTTACCGTAATCACAGTAGGTGTAGGTTTCTTCACAACCCTCAGCGGTTTCGGAGTTCCAGGACTTGAGTGGGCAAGCTTCGGTAATCTCGTTACTCCTGACACAACTGCATATACTGTTCACTTCGACACAGCAACAGCCATCATCTCTACTGTTGTGGCTTGCTGTTCAATCGCTCTTGCTACATACATCTACAAGGGTGAGAACCAGCCTGTTGCCGACCGTCTGTATGCTACGTTCCCAAGGCTCCACAAGTGGGCTAAGAACCGTTTCTACATGGATGATGTATATCAGTATGTAACTCACAAGATTATGTTCCGTTGCATCTCAAAGCCAGTTGCATGGATTGATGAGAAAATCATCAACGGTCTTATCGACTTCACGGCATGGGGTGCTAACGAAGGCGGTGAGAGCATCCGCTCTTGGCAGTCAGGTGACGTTCGTCACTATGCAGTATGGTTCATCTCTGGTGCGGTAGCGTTAACATTAATTCTTCTCGCAATCTAAAAATTAGGTGTTAGGTGTTAGGTGTTAGGTGTTAGTGAATTGACTAACCGCCATCACCCATCACCCATCGCCCAAAAGCTAAAAAAAATGGATATATTTTCTAATTTTGGATTAACATTATTTGTTATAGTACCGGCGCTGATGCTGCTCGGCCTTTGGGCTGCGCGTGATATCAAGCAGGTACGTGGCGTGATGGTTGCGGGCTCTTCTGTCCTCGTAGCGCTCTCCGTGTTGCTTACCGTGCAGTTCATCAATCTGCGTGCGGGTGGCAATACCGACGAGATGCTCTTCGTATCATCAATGCCTTGGTTCAAGTCATTGAATATCAGTTATGCAATAGGTGTTGACGGTATCTCTGTCGTTATGTTGCTTCTCTCAAGCATCATCGTGTTCACAGGTACCTTTGCTTCATGGAAACTCCAGCCACTCACAAAGGAGTTCTTCATGTGGTTCGTACTCCTCTCTACTGGTGTGTTCGGATTCTTCATCTGCATCGACCTCTTCGCTATGTTCATGTTCTATGAGGTAGCCCTTATCCCTATGTATCTCCTTATCGGTTACTGGGGTAGTGGAAAGAAGGAATATGCCGCTATGAAGCTCACCCTCATGCTCATGGGAGGTTCTGCACTTATCATCCTCGGTCTCGTAGGTATCTATTTCTACAATGGTGCCTCTACCATGAACATCCTTGAGATTGCACACAACAATAACATCCCTGTTGACGTACAGAACGTATTGTTCCCATTCGTCTTCATCGGATTCGGTGTGCTCGGTGCTCTGTTCCCATTCCACACATGGTCTCCTATCGGTCACGGCTGTGCTCCAACCTCAGTATCAATGCTCCACGCTGGTGTATTGATGAAGCTCGGTGGCTACGGTTGCTTCCGTATAGCTATGTACCTGCTCCCAGGTGCTCAGGAGACATGGGTTCCAGTGTTCCTCATCCTCACCACAATCTCTGTGGTTTATGGTGCATTCTCTGCCTGTGTTCAGACCGACCTGAAGTTCATCAACGCATACTCTTCAGTTTCTCACTGTGGTCTCGTGCTCTTCGCACTCTTGATGATGACACAGACATCATGCACAGGTGCTATCCTCCAGATGCTCTCTCACGGTTTGATGACAGCCCTCTTCTTCGCTCTCATCGGTATGATTTACGGCCGTACTCACACCCGTGACATCCGCAAGCTCGGTGGTCTGATGAAGATTATGCCATTCCTCTCTGTAGGCTATGTAATCGCAGGTCTTGCTAACCTCGGTCTCCCTGGTTTCTCTGGCTTCATTGCTGAGATGACTATCTTCGTAGGTTCATTCGAGAATGCTGATACATTCCACCGTTGCTGTACCATCATCGCTTGTACCTCAATAGTGGTAACTGCTGTGTATATCCTCCGTACAGTTGGTTTCATCCTCTTCGAGAAGGTTGCCGATCCACACTATGAGGAGCTCACCGATGCTACATGGGACGAGAAGGTTGCCGTTGTATGCCTCATTGCATGTGTTGCAGGTCTCGGTAGCTTCCCTATCTGGGCAAGCAACGTAATCAATGGTGCTGTAGGCAATGTTCTTGGAGTAATTAATATGTAATAAAGGAGGTAATAGATATGAATATAAATTATTTTCAATTCTTTGATATGGTTCCAGAGGCTATCCTCGTAGTCGTTCTGGTAATCACCTTTATTGCCGACTTCATTGCTCACGGCAAGGAAGACAAGTCATGGTTCAATCCGCTTGTCAGTGTCATGCTCCTTGCTTCTGCCGTTGCAACACTCTTCGTTGGCGATGACCAGGCTGTTCTTTTCGGCGGTGCATACGTTGCAACTCCTGCCAACACCATGATGAAGGCAATCCTCTGCTGTGGAACATTCATCGTAGTGCTCCAGTCACGTAAGTGGCTTTCAAGCGAGGATGCAAAGGCTGTTGAGGGTGAGTTCTACATGCTTACCATCTCTACGCTTCTCGGTATGTACGTCATGATGTCAGCAGGTTCATTCCTCATGTTCTTCCTCGGTCTTGAGACTGCCTCTGTGCCATTGGCATGTATGGTAGCCCTCGACAAGTATAAGAAGGACAGTGCCGAGGCAGCTGCAAAGTTCATCCTCACCGCCACTTTCTCGAGCGGTGTTATGCTCTATGGTCTCTCATTCCTCTATGGCGCAACAGGCACACTCTACTTTGCTGACTTTGCAGAGGCTCTTGAGGTAAATGCAATGACCATCGCTGGTATGGTGTTCTTTGTTTCAGGACTTGGTTTCAAGCTCTCTCTCGTGCCATTCCACTTTTGGACAGCAGATACCTATCAGGGTGCTCCAACAACTGTTACAGGCTATCTCAGCGTGATTTCAAAGGGTGCTGCTGCATTCACACTCGCAGTTCTCCTTCATCACGTATTCGCAGAGCTTGTTGAGCAGTGGGAGATTCTCATGGATATCCTCATTGTCCTCTCTATCACCATCGCTAACCTCATGGCTATACGTCAGACAGAACTTAAGCGATTCATGGCATTCTCTTCTATCTCACAGGCTGGATATATCATGCTTGCTGTCATCGGTGCAAGTTCAGAGGCAAGCCTTGCTTCATTGATGTACTACGTTCTCGTGTATATCGTGGCAAACATGAGCGTCTTCGCTATTATCTCTGTCGTTGAGCAGAACAATGGTGGTCGCACAGATATGCGTGCATACGATGGTTTCTATGGAAACAATCCAAAACTCGCATTCCTCATGACTCTTGCCTTGTTCTCACTCGGTGGTATTCCTCCATTCGCAGGAATGTTCTCAAAGTTCTTCGTGTTCATGGCTTCTGTGAATGGGCAGGAAGGCAACTGGCTCCCATATTTCATCATGTTCGTGGCTTTGATTAACACGGTAGTATCACTCTACTACTACCTGTTGATTGTCAAGGCTATGTTCATCAACAAGACCGACGAGCCACTTCCAACCTTCAAGAGCGACTGCAATACAAAGCTCACCCTCGCCATCTGCACAGCCGGCATCCTCCTCTTCGGAGTTGTAAGCTGCATCTACGAGGCTATCCAGGCTGCGTGTGTAGCATCTTGCTAAGAAGATCTTAGTGTAAAATATTTAATCCCGAATGTTCATAACGAATGTTCGGGATTTTTCTTTCTATGTAGCTCCCATGTAAGTCCGTAGTAAGTCCGTTGTAAATCCCATTTAACTCCCATTCAAAGGAACGGTTTAGAAACGGATTAGAAGCGAAGGAGAAGCGGATTAGAAGGGAATTTTCTTTGTATCTCTGCGTTTGAGCGTATTTTTTCGAGAGAGTTTGGAGATAGGAGCTATTTCCTGTTTTTTTGTTATAAGTCCTTATTTTTCATTTACATAGCAGAGTTCGTCGAGCATTATTCTTTGTAAATTTGCAAACAGAAGTTAAAAATGTCTTTTTTGCGCGTTTTGTTTGGTTTTTCCAATTTTTTGTTGTAATTTTGCATACGGTATATTAAAAATTATACATTATTTCTTTACCTAGCAAAAAAACAATTGCAAATTAATGAAAAAGTATTTCTTATTATTGGGCATATTGTTTCAATCACTATGCTCGTATGCGGGTTTTGGACCCGATGATGCAATCTACGTCTGGACTTCCCCGACGACGTATGACTGCTACCTTGTTAGTGGCACTCCGACGATTACCTTCGAGGGTAATGAGGTCGTTATTACGGTGGACGGCACGGAGGCTAAACGTATCAATCTTTCAAGTGTGGATAACGTGGAAATAAACCGCGGAATGGAATATCCACTTGTTACCCTAAACGAGTACGGCTTTGCAACCTTCTCATTCAAAGCAGATGTGCAGATTCCAAGTAGCGTTATTAAGGCCTATACTGGCAAGGTGGTGGGAAACCTTATTTATTGTACAGAGGTTGCTGATGGCTTAATCCCTGCGGGTAATGGCGTTATCCTTTATGGAACACCTTCTGCATCTGCCCAGTTAGTTGGATATGACAACGCCCCTGCATTGCCCGACAACGACCTGATAGCAACAACTATGGCAGACGGCTCTCTTGCCTCTGTTCCTACGAGTGGCAATAACTATGTACTGGATGGTATTCTTTGGCAGCTATTCACGGGCACTTCATTCAAGGCAGACGAGGCGTTTATAAATCTCTCCCAACAATCAGGAGCAAGCAGCGGAGCAAAGTTTGATATGATCTTTGATGAAGCTGGTACGACCACAGGCATTGTAGAGATGGAAAAGGCTGAGACAGCAACCTATTATGACCTGCAAGGCAGAAAGGTAGAGCGCCCAACAACAGGCATTTATATAACAAATGGTAAAAAGACAGTAATCAAGTAACAAATCAATATGAAAAGAATATTTTATACCCTTATAGCTTTATTTGTAACCATAGTTGCAAATGCACAAATCACAGAGATTTACGAATATGTGGATGGTAAACCGAAAAGTGAACCAACATACGTCTTTAATAAGAAGGTAAAGATAGTTGTTAAAGAGGAAATCCACGAGTATGTTGACCTTGGTTTGCCAAGTGGCACCCTCTGGGCTACCTGTAATGTAGGTGCAAGTAAGCCAGAGGAATATGGTGACTACTTCGCTTGGGGAGAGACAGAGCCAAAGCGTGAATACATGTGGTGGACCTACAAGTGGATGACGGAAGGTCAGAAAACCGAAAAATACATCAACAAATATACTGTAGAAGATAAAGAACACAAAGGATGTTGGTATGACCATGGTACTTTCATTGGGGACGGCAAGTTAGAACTCGATCCAGAGGATGATGCTGCAACCGTAAACTGGGGCAGCGACTGGTGTATGCCGACTCTCGATCAGATAGATGAACTATGTAACCCAAGCTACGTTACGTGCGAGAGGACGTTCCTAAACAATAAATCTGGCTTCAAGATAACGAGCAAGAAGAACGGAAATTCTATTTTCTTGCCGTGTGCCGGCTATTACTCCGGTATCACAAAAATGGTTGACCTCCCCAGCGACCCATCAAAAATGGATTCTGGGTTATACTGGTCTCGTTCGCTCGCATATGGCAGGCCTGATATTGCTCGTTTCATGTACATTTGGGAAAGAGGAAAATATATAGAATGGACCAACGAAAAGCGTTTCTATGGAATGTCTGTACGCCCAGTACGTGTTAAGAAATAACATCATCATAGAAAAAGCAATTTAACCGAAAAAAAAAATCGTGTTAGAATAAATAATCCCGAATATTCATAACGAATGTTCGGGATTTTATTTTATATAAAGGGGGAATAGGGTGGAGATGGTGGGGTTATTCCCTATATAGTATAGAAAAAAATCAATAAATAAAAATATAAAATTGCATTTTAATTATTGAATTTTTTCTTACCTCCTATAGAATCATCTCCACCATCTCCACCCTTTTACGCTTTGCTATGTCGTTTCTACGCAATTCTACGCATCTTGACGCAAAGACTTGAAAGCGAATGAAATAATGCTTGCTCGACTTGCATAATTCATGAAAAATTAGTATCTTTGTAGTGTTTAAGGGAGCACCTCGGACGCGAGGTTTACAGGGGCAAAAACATGGGAAAGTTACCGCCTTAGTGACTCTTATGTAGCTCTTATGCTGCTCTTATGTAGCTCTTATTCCGGAAGAGAGCTAAGAGGGTATCATAAACGGCTTTCAGAGACTCCCCGTCATTATTAACAAAAAACATCTTTCACCTTCATCCTAATGGAAGCGGATGCCGAGAGGCAGGGTGACGCTAAAGCGATGCTCCGTGCGATAGCTCTTTATGCTGCTGCCGTCGTTGAAGAAATATTGCAGACTTGGTTCTAGATAGAAGCCGATATGAGGCGTGATGTCGTACTGGATGCCAACACCTACGGAGGTTGACCATTGGAGAGGTACGCTGAGCTTGTCCCGCTTGCTGTAGGTGTTCACGTCATTGACAACGTGATTCACATCGAGAATGCTGTGTATAGGCTTTTCTAACATTACTCCTGCTGATGTGTAGAGGCTTAGTGATGACTTGCTGTACCATTGCCATCCCATGCGGAGAGGGATGCCGAGATATTGCAGGCGCTGTCGCTCTTGAATATAAGCGGTAGAACTTCCTGTCGTGTTAGTTGACTGGAGTATGGTATAGCTTAGTCCTGTTTCTACGGATAGCTGTCTGCTGAGTTGTCTGCTAAGTGTCAGTTGTATGCTGATTGGCAACTGGTGCTCGTAATGGGCTTCCATCCTTCCGTCGTTTATTTGCGCATTGTTTGCCGCAATATCCATCAGCGATCGTGTCTCGTCAGTCATATCCTGCTGTGGAAGTGTATTGTTGAGATAGAAGGAATAGTCGTTCCAGTTGCTGTATGATGTTTCTTCAGGGATAAGGATGTTGCTTATGGCAGAGAAACTCTTGGCATTTACGCTCGTAGCTTCATAGAAGTTATCGCGCTTGCCTAATTGTCCGTTATATGCCAGTTGGACATTCCATGCAGATGTCTTTGGATTAGGTGTTGGGTGTTGGGTGTTAGGTGTTGGGTGTTGGGTGTTAGGTGTTAGGTGTTGGGTGTTAGGTGATGGGTGTTGGAAGTCAGCTGAGTCTTCCTTAATGATGTACTCTTCCTCACGAACAGGCTCTTCCTCTTTATGGGAGAGAACAGATGTTGATAGGTGTTGGGTGTTGGATGATGGGTGTTGGAAGCCCTCAGAATCCCTCTTGATATCTGAAGAGGAATTCTTGGCAGACTCAGCCTCACTCTTTATAGGCGTAGATTGTGGAAGAGACTGTACATGTGCCTCTTTTACACTTCCTTCAATGTTGGGATTGTCTTTCTGTAGGAATTTCCAGATGGCAGTAGGGATGGCGATGAATAGCAGGATGAGAAGCCATGACTGCTTGATGAGCTTCTGAAGCATCCGCTTGGCATGTAGCAGTTGCGATGATGAGGTGTGTGGGGCGATGTTCAGCATACGGCTGATTTCCTGATGCGACAGTCCCTCGAACACCGACAGGCGGAACACCTGCTGGTATCCCTTTGGGAGTTGTGCTACGAGTTTCTGCATCAGTTCATAATCAGGCATTATACTTCCCTCTGTAATGTTTTGGCTTTCGCCAGACATCTGTTTAAGGGCGGTATTCTCTTTTTCAAGGTGTTTCCAATAGTGATAGCCTACGTTGCGTACTATTGTCGTCATCCATGCCTCCAGTTTGTCTGTGTCTCGCAGTTTGTCGAGTGAGGTGAGAATCACGATAAAAGCGTCATGCAACAGGTCTTCTGCCACATGGTCTTCCTTGGCGTAATGCTTGCAGATATTTAGCAGATACGGCCTATAATGGCAATATAGCAGGTTCAAGGCTTGACGGTCGCCAGTCTTGCACCTGCTTATAAGTTCGTCTTTTTCTTGTTGTACTGTGATTATGGTATTATTCTGCATCGACAATCTTTCCTGCCTTGCGTAGTATGCTGACGAAGCGTTCCATGCCAGCTTCATTCTTCTTCATCAGTTCCTTGACAGTCTCATCACCATCTATTGTCCCAGGGTAGCCATAGCTTAGGAAGAAACGGCTATTCTTCAGTCCGTCAGAAGGTCCGTAGATATCACACTGGAATGTGAGTTCGTCGAAATAGCCTGCACTTGAGAGCCATGATACTGTACGGGCATCGAACAGCAAGTCGTCACCTGCATAGAAATATATACGGTATTTGCAGGCAATGTCATAGAAGAGTTCTTTGTCGAATACTATATCCTTGAATTTGATCTCACCAGTCTTGGGATTGAAACTCTCAATATCGCTGAGTGAGAATACAGGCATTTCTGCCTTATGCTGGATAATAGCGTCGCTACTCTGTCGCGCAATGGCATATAGCGAGCGGTCGGCAATACTTACACTTCTTGTCGCTGTTTTCGCAGATGTGGTAGAATCGTCGTCGCTATTGCAACTGCAACACAATGTTGTTGAGATTAGGATGGCACAAAGCCATAGGATTTTGTTTCTTTTCATACTTAGGTTAATTTAAATGCAAAAATAAATATTTTCATTGATATAGTGTATGGAAATATGAAAAGACTGCATGAGAAATGCATATTTTAGCTTTTGTTAACTATTGACGGGTGTATTTGTTTTCACAATAATACGCATAACTAAGGATAGAATAAAAAAGATGCAGCATATTGTTGCCGCATCTTTCTGTATATACTTTACTATTTACTCTTTACGCTTTCTACTTTATCCTTTCACAGGAATCTCCTCCAATGTCTTTGTAAGGAACTGCCAGAACTTAGGAACAGAAGGGATGTGGGCACGCTCGCCTGGGGTGTGAGGAGAGCGGATGGTTGGTCCGAAGCTCACTATGTCGAGCTGTGGGTATTTGCTGAGAATGATAGAGCACTCAAGTCCTGCATGGCACACCTGTACGGTAGGGTCGGTGTGGAACAGGTCCTTGTATATCTTGCTCATCAGGGCAACCATCTCACTATTAGGATTAGGATTCCAGCCCATGTAGTCGCCGTCGGTCTCAACCTTCATGCCCACCATAGAGAAGGCACTTGAAACGGTGGTAACGACATAGTCCTTCATGCTCTCGGAAGAAGAACGGGCAAGCACCTTAATCTCAGCCTTTGTATCAGTAATATCAACAATGGCGAGGTTGCTGGATGTCTCAACCTTTGAAGGGATGGTAGGAATCATGCGGATAACGCCATCATGACAGGCATAGATGGCATCAACGAGGTTGTCCTGAATCTCGGCAGGAACCTCGGTGGCAGGTGTGGCAACATCCTCGGCAAAGAACTCAATGCCTTCCTCAATGCCGTAGTAATCTTCTGAGATATATACCTTCCAATCCTCTGTGAGTTCATTCAATGCCTCCACGTTCTCAGCAGGAACGGTGAGGATAACGACACATGAGTTAGGGATTGCATTACGCATATTACCGCCGTGCCATTCAGCCAAGCGTGCATCGCACTGGCTTATAGCCTCACGCACGAAGCGAACCATCTGCTTGTTTGCATTGGCACGACCCTCGTTGATTTCAAGTCCTGAATGACCGCCCTTTAAGCCTTTGAGAGTGACCTTAACGGCCTTGTCGCCAGCCTCGGTATCAGCAGGCTTGTATTCTATTGTTCCAGTGATGTTAATGCCTCCGGCAGAGCCTACAATCATCTCGCCCTCATCCTCAGTGTCGAGGTTAAGGAGAATATCTGCGGTCATCTGATTTGCAGGAAGGTCGTTGGCACCATACATGCCAGTCTCTTCGTCAGCGGTACATAGAGCCTCGATAGGACCGTGTTTCAAGGTCTTATCCTCCATGACAGCCATGATAGCGGCAATGCCAAGACCGTTGTCAGCACCGAGGGTTGTTCCCTTTGTCTTTACCCATTCACCGTCAATCCATGTCTGGATAGGGTCAGTCTCGAAGTTATGGGTAGAGTCGGGAGTCTTCTGTGGCACCATATCCATGTGAGCCTGAAGCATCACGGTCTTACGGTTCTCCATGCCAGGATAGGCAGGTTTACGCATAACGATATTGTTGGCAGAATCCTTGAAAGCCTCTACGCCAACCTTCTTGGCGAAGTCGAGAAGGAACTGCTGAACCTTTTCAAGATGTCCTGACGGACGTGGCACCTGGGTGAGTGCATAGAAATTGCGCCAGATGCATTCTGGGGATAAATTCTCAATTTTGCTCATGGTTGTATGAAATTAAATTGTAAAATAATAGTAGTTTTTATGCTCCTTGCTGAGTCATCTTCTGAAAGTAAATTGAAAAAAAATTAATCCAGTAAATTCTTTTCTGTAAATTAATTTTTAATTTTAATTTACTGATATAATTTACTCCTAATTTACTTTCCATATATACCGCCTGGCCCGGCGGTATTTTTCATTTTTTCACTTCTGCCTCCCTTGGGTTGGGGTGGGTTATACTCAGTGCCACCCACGCATATATGCCGATGGCAACGACGAGAAGCGTCTGTACGGTATGCACTATCAGCACGAAATAGAGAGCCTCGTTGTCGGCCACGCCATAGAGGATGAGCATGGTCTTCACGGCGAAATGCCAAGGGCCAGCACCGTTAGGAGTAGGTACGAGTACGGCGATACTACCCACGATGAACGTTACCATGGCACAGGTGATGCCGAGGTGGGCTGTTCCAGAGAAACAGAAGAACGTGAGGTAATAGTGCAGGAAATAGCTTGCCCAGATAGCGACGGAGTAGAACAGGAACAGGGGTATGTTCTTCACTCCGCGTAGCGACATGACACCCTCGATGATGCCGTGTAGCGTTGCTTTCACCTTATCGTAGAACGACAGTTTCTTACGGACGGAATAGAGGGATATGAGCACGGCTATTCCGCAGATAAGCGTAACGATATAGCCTGTGGTAGAGAACATTCCGAATATCTCGTCGAAGCGTGTTCCCGTGTGAGAGAAGAAGGTGAGAAACACTGGCAGTTGGCTTAGGAAGGTGATGAGGGTGAGAATCAGAATGAGCAGGGAGTCAACGGCACGCTCGGTTACGACCGTTCCGAGAGCCTTTGGGAATGACGTTCCCTCCCATCGCTTGAGCACTCCACAGCGTGTGAACTCACCGATACGGGGCACTACGAGCGAGGTTGCATAGGATATGAATATGGAGTAGATGGTAGTGCTGGTACGCGGATTCTCGCCCATAGGTTCGAGAGTCTGTTTCCATCGCCATCCACGAAAAGCCTGAGCAAGTATTCCGAAGGGAAAGGACAGAAGCATCCACCACCAGTTCATCTCCTCGAAGAGAACGTGCTTCATGCTCCTGAAGTCGAAGTTTCGGAACATCCAATACAGAATAGCACCACCCAAAATGAACGGGGTGGTGACTTTCAGGACTGATATAAGACGCTTTTTGTTCATGTAATATCACGCAAAGGTAATGCTATTTCGGGAAAATACCAAAAATACACCTATATAAAATGCCGAAAATGTGAAAAATATATTTTTTTTAGGCTATCATTGTGGGTTTTTCGTTTTTTAATTGTAACTTTGTGGCTTGAATGAAACAGGTTAGACCAAAGAAAAACTTAGGCCAGCACTTCCTGACCGACCTTGGCATAGCCAAGCGCATAGCCGATACGGTGGATGCCTATCCTGACATACCAGTGTTGGAGATAGGACCGGGTATGGGTGTGATGACGCAATACCTATATCCCAAGGAGCGTGAGTTCAAGTGCGTGGAGATAGATACGGAATCGGTGGCATACCTCAACGAGAACTTCCCTCGGCTGAGAGATAACATCATCGGTGCTGACTTTCTGCGTATGGACCTGAATGAAGTATTTGGTGGCAGGCAGTTCGTACTGACGGGCAATTATCCCTACGACATCTCTTCTCAGATATTCTTCAAGATGCTGGACAATAAGGACCTGATACCTTGCTGTACGGGCATGATACAGAGGGAGGTGGCCTTGCGAATAGCCTCAGAGCCAGGCAACAAGGCTTACGGCATACTGTCGGTGCTGATTCAGGCTTGGTATGACACGGAGTATCTGTTTACCGTGGATGAGCATGTGTTCAACCCGCCTCCGAAGGTGAAGAGTGCGGTCATACGCATGACACGCAACAAGGTGACTGACCTCGGATGTGACGAGACTCTGTTCAAGAGGGTGGTGAAGACAACCTTCAACCAGCGCAGGAAGATGCTCCGAGTATCGCTCAGGCAGATATTCAACGGCGACGTAGTGGCAAGTCCGGAGTTCTTCGAGCATGAGCTGATGACCAAGCGTCCGGAGCAACTCACGGTTCAGCAGTTCGTGGAGCTTACGAATCTTGTGGAAAAGGAACTGGGTAAGGCTAAAGACTAAAGGCAAAAGACTTTTGACCTTAGACTAAAAATAACAAGGAAATATCATATATCAAATATCAATTTTACAATGATTGACGTAAAAGAAACCCTAATGGAAGCCGAGGAGCAGATGGAGATGTCGGCAATGTATCTCGATGAGTCCCTCGCTAAGATTCGCGCTGGTAGAGCCAATGTGGCTATAGTAAGTGGCGTGCGTGTAGAATCATACGGCATGATGGTGCCTCTGAATCAGGTGGCAAGCGTTACCACTCCTGATGCACGTACCATCGCTATCAAGCCTTTCGACAAGAAGCAGATTCGCGAGATTGAGAAGGGTATCATGGATTCTGACGTTGGTATCACACCTGAGAACAATGGTGAGATTATCCGTCTTGGTATTCCACAGCCAACAGAGGAGCGTCGTCGCGACCTCGTGAAGCAGTGTAACAAGATTGGTGAGAAAGCCAAGGTAGGTGTGCGTAATGCGCGTGCAGAAATCAAGGAAAAGTTGAAGAAGGCAATAAAGGACGGTCTGTCAGAGGACGTGGAGAAGGATGCAGAGAATGACTTGCAGAAGCTTCACGACAAGTATATCGCAAAGATTGACGCTATGCTCGACGACAAGACCAAGGAAATCATGACCGTTTAAATGCACGGACTTGTAATAAAGAACACAGGCTATTGGTACACCGTCCTTACTGATGAGGGCGAGACGATAGACTGCAAGATAAAAGGTAATTTTCGGCTCAAGGGCATCCGCAGTACTAATCCTGTTGCTGTGGGTGACCTTGTGTCTGTTTCGGCAGGTTCTGCTTCAGGTGAGGGTACTGATGTAGCATACTGGATTACGGATATTGATGACCGTCGCAACTATATCGTGCGCAAGTCAACGAATCTCTCAAAGCAGAGCCATATCATTGCTAGTAATGTGGACCAGGCTTGTCTGTTGGTGACAATCTCTCATCCTGAGACATCCACCACTTTCATTGACCGTTTCCTTGCCTCTGCTGAGGCTTATCGCGTGCCTGTGATACTCGTCTTCAACAAGAAGGATATCTATTCAGAAGATGAACTAAGGTATCTGGAGATGATGAAGACGCTGTATAGCAACATAGGCTATGAGTGTGTGGCCCTTTCGGCAGAGACAGGAGAGGGAGTGGATGAACTGCGCCCTATGCTCGAAGGGAAGGTGACGCTGTTCAGCGGTAACAGTGGAGTGGGGAAGAGTACACTCCTGAACCAGCTCATTCCGGGTATCAATCTCAGGACAGCCGAGATATCTGATGCACATGACACGGGACAGCATACCACTACTTTCTCAGAGATGATTCCGTTGCCCACATCAACATCGGAAAAGCCATCGTGGGTTATTGACACCCCAGGAATACGAGGCTTCGGCACGTTCGACATGGAGCCTGAGGAGATATGCTCATATTTCAAGGAGATATTCAAGTATTCGGCAGACTGTCGTTTCGGCAACTGCACCCATACGCATGAGCCAGGCTGTGCCGTGCTGAAGGCTGTGGAGGACCACTATATAGCCCTTTCGAGGTACAACTCCTATATCTCGATGCTGAACGATAAGGAGGAGGGAAAATACAGACCTGCGTATTAAAAGACCATTTTATAATGAATAAGGAGAGCAAGATAGCACTATTGTTGAGCGGTGGGGTTGACTCTGCCGTTGTTCTGCATGTGCTATGTTCTGAAGGACTGAAACCTGATTGCTTCTACATCAAGATAGGACCAGAGGAGCAGGAGGACTGGGACTGCACTTCGGAGGAAGACCTTGAGATGGCTACTGCTCTGTGCCAGAAGTACGGCTGTAGGCTTGAGATAGTGGATTGCCATCAGGAGTATTGGGACAAGGTGACAAAATACACTATGGACAAGGTGAAGAACGGTTTTACGCCTAATCCTGACGTGATGTGCAACCGTCTGATAAAGTTCGGTGCTTTCTATGAGAAACGCGGTCATGAATACGACTATATAGCCACAGGTCACTACGCTCAGACAGAGGTTGACGAGGAGGGCAGGAAATGGCTTGTAACCTCTCCAGACCCGGTAAAGGACCAGACCGACTTCCTTGCCCAGATATACGACTGGCAGTTGAAGAAGGCACTCTTCCCTATAGGACACATGCACAAGGATGAGGTTCGTAGGATTGCGGAGGAGAATCATCTTATCAATGCCAGGAGAAAGGACTCTCAGGGAATCTGTTTCCTTGGGAAGATAAACTATAACGACTATCTGCGTCGCTATCTCGGAGAATGGGAGGGCGATGCCATAGATATTGAGACTGGTAAGGTTGTTGGCAAGCACAAGGGGCATTGGTTCTGCACCATAGGTCAGCGTAAGGGACTCGGCTTCGGCGGTGGTCCTTGGTTCGTCATAAAGAAGGACATCAAGAAGAACATTATATACCTCTCACACGGATACGACCCAGAATCAGCCTATAGTTCAGAGTTCTATATCCATGATTTGCATATCCTTACAGCGCCTTTCATTAATGAGGGCGAGACTGTAAATATAACTTTCAAGATTCGCCATACGGCGGACTATAACCATGCCACTATCTCTGATGCAGGTGAGGGCAGATACCTTATAAAATCAGAGAAACCTATTCACGGAGTTGCTCCTGGGCAGTTCTGTGTTATCTATGACGAACAGCATCACAGATGCTATGGCTCTGGAGAGATTGTGCTGATGTAAGGATTTTGAAAGCCATAAAAAAAGCTCCCGATTTGGGAGCTTTATTGTTTCTATTAGATGAGTGGCATTCCTGCCTCTTCACATTCCTTTCGCATATTATCAGGCCAAATACTTGCCTGAATCTCACCGATGTGAGCCTTGTGGAGCAATACCATGCAGAGTCGGCTCTGACCGATACCACCTCCGATAGAGAGAGGTAGTTTGCCTTCGAGGAGCGACTTGTGGAAATAAAGTTCCTTGCGCTCAGTCTTTCCTTCGAGTTCAAGCTGGCGGAGAAGGCTCTCCTTGTCAACACGGATACCCATGCTTGAAAGCTCGAAACTACGCTCAAGGATAGGATACCAGATGAGGATATCGCCATTGAGACCATAATATCCTTCCTCGTTTGGTGTTGTCCAGTCGTCATAGTCAGGAGCACGACCGTCATGCTTCTCGCCGTTAGAGAGCTTACCGCCGATACCGATGATGAACACGGCACCGTATTTCTTGCATATCTCGTCTTCACGCTCCTTTGGAGAGAGGTTAGGGTACATCTGAAGAAGTTCCTCGCTGTGGATGAAGTGAATCTCACGTGGTAGGAAAGGCTTAATCTGCGAGTATGTCTCACAGGTAAGGTATTCTGTGCGGAGTAGGGCAGAGTAGATGCGGTTTACCACCTGCTTGAGATAGGCAAGGGTGCGCTCTTCCTTCGTTACAACAGCCTCCCAGTCCCACTGGTCAACGTAGAGGGAATGCAGGTTGTCGAGCTCTTCATCAGCACGAATAGCATTCATATCGGTGTATATTCCGTAGTCAGGTTCTATCTCGTACTCAGCAAGAGAGAGACGCTTCCACTTGGCAAGGGAATGTACAACCTCAGCTTTCTGGTCGCCAAGGTCTTTGATAGGGAAGGTAACGGCGCGTTCCACACCGTTAAGGTCATCATTGATGCCGAGGCCCTGGAGCACGAAGAGTGGAGCTGTGACACGACGGAGACGGAGTTCCGTACTAATATTCTGCTGGAAGAACTCCTTGATAAGTTTGATACCTTGTTCCGTCTGCTTCATGTCAAGCAACGCCTTGTATCCTGCTGGTTTTATCAGTTTACTCATTTCTTTATATAGTAGTTTTCTTTTTCAGAGTGTTGCGCGCGAAATATATTCGCACTTATTTTTGTTTATTGACTAGCGATTAGTGTGGAGCGTAAAAAACTCTAAACACTAAACTCTAAACGCTAAACTCTTGATTTCTGGGTGCAAAGGTACAAATTAAAATGTTAATCTGCAAACATTTCGGGAAAATATTTTTACAATATGTAAGAAAACAGAAAAAAAATAAGTTATTTTGACATTAGTGTTTAGAAAAATGCGTTAGTTTTGTAATTATTCCGTTCTATAATACAGAAAAAAGTGAACGGCAATCATCTGCGGGAGATAATTGCCGTTCTGGTATATTGGAAATGTAGTTAGACTATTTTAGAACTTCAGACCTCTGTTGTTCAGGGTTGCATTGAGTACAGCATTGTACTTGCGGAATTGAGCCTCATTCAGAATAGTGCGCATGTAAGAGATGTCTCTCATAACAGCCTTCTTTGTGAGTTCCTCACGATTTGCTTCGTCAGCCTGTTCTGCTTTCTTCATTTCGCGAGAGAAGTTGTCGTGAACCCTTTCCATATCAGCAACCTGGTCATTTGACATGCTCAGATAGCGTGCAATGCTACGTGAGTTGAAGTCTATTGTGTACTTAGTTGGCTCTGCATTCTTCTCTGCCTTTGGAGCTGCAACCATTGAAACTGAAACTGCCATCACGGCAACCAATGTCATTAATACCTTTTTCATAATGTTATCCTTTCATTTTCGGACGGCGTGTCTACCGTCATAGTTAATTGTTATCAATTCTTATCCTGAATACTCATACAGGGTTTCGTCTTCTTGTTTTCTGGGTGACAACGTGCGTAGCATCCTCGCACGAAGGAAATAGTGCGTGTCAGCTTTCAAAGCTGGCGCACGTCTTTGATTTCCGAGTGCAACGTGCATAGCATCCTCGTACTCGAAAGATTGCGGACGTCGGCTGCAAGCCGGTGCGCGTTTCAATCTTTCGAGTGCAAAGTTACACCGAAATATCGAGTCTGCAAAGGAAAAATCTAAATTGTGTGCGCAAACAATGTAATAATTAATATAAGTCAAAAAACTGTTCTTCCCTGTAATCTTAGGAAATTCATCGAATTTTTGTTTAAATATGTGGCTCTTTTATGCCTTTGTTCTGCCTTCCTTCTGCCTCCGTTGCAAATTCGCTTCAAAACCGTATCTCCTCCCTTAAGGAACTATAGGATCATAGGAGGATCATAGGAGGAACAAGGGAGGATGAAGGGAGGATGGAGGGAATTTTATCCTGGCTTTTATTAGCATGAACTCACGTTAATCTTATATTAAAAAGGAAAACAGGTATTAAAAAAGGGAAACAGGTTGGAAATAAAGAATGATATTCAAGGTATAGGACAAAAAAATAGCGCGAATCTCTTGGATTCGCGCTATTATTAATTAAATTAGGTGTTAACCTATTTGTGACTTACTGGAGTTTGCCTTCATTAGCGGCATTGATCATAGCCTCAGAAGCATAGAGGTAAACCTCTACACGACGGTTCTGTGCCTTGCCTTCTGCAGAAGAGTTGTCAGCTACTGGATTAGCCTCGCCATAGCCTGTGCTGCTCTTGATCTGGTTGTTTGTAATACCGAGAGAGTTGAGCTTAGACTTTACAGCGTCAGCACGCTTCTGAGAAAGATCGAGGTTCTTCTTAGCGCTTTGCTCAGCGGTAGAACCCTTCCAAGGGTCATTGTCTGTATAACCCTGAATAGCTACTGAACAATCGGTGTTGTTCTTAAGCACGGTTGCAAAGTTAGTAAGCTCTGAAGCTGCTGTGCTACTGAGGGTAGCATTACCAGAACCGAAGAGGATACCAGAATTGAATGTAACCTTTACACATGGAAGACCGTTAGCGTCAGTAACCTGATCAACGTTGGCATTCTGGAGCTTAGCAGCAGCCTCTGCCTTTACCTTATCCATATGCTTACCGATGATTGCGCCAGTACCTGCACCAACTGCTGCACCGACTGCTGCACCAACTGCTGTGTTGCCTGCAAGTTTACCTACGATAGCACCGAGAAGTGCACCACCACCTGTGCCAATAAGAGCACCATTTCCTGTTGCTGTGCTACAACTTGAGAAAATCATTGCTGCGCCTACGAACGCAGTTGCTACTTTTGCTTTTGTCATGATACTTAATCTAAAAAACTGAATTAATAATTATGTTTATGTATTCAAATTCGAATATCTCGTTGCTTTAATGCAATTACTTGTACAAATCGACGAGTTTCATCGTATTTCTGTGCAAAGTTAATCAAAAAAATCAAAAACCATAATAAAAACGGAAAATGTTTACAATGTTACAACATTTTTTTGTATTTTTGCATTCGATTTCGCCAAATATCGGGCAAATTTAGGATATACAAGACATAAAAATAATAAAAAATCATCATAAAAAATGGCAATAGAACTTAAAGAACTCACAAAGCGTGCTGACAATTACAGTCAGTGGTACAATGATCTCGTGGTGAAGGCTGATCTCGCAGAGCAGTCTGCAGTACGTGGTTGTATGGTAATCAAACCTTACGGCTATGCTATCTGGGAGAAGATGCAGCAGCAGTTGGATAAGATGTTCAAGGAGACAGGCGTGCAGAACGCATATTTCCCTCTCCTTATCCCTAAGTCTTTCCTTAGTCGTGAGGCTGAGCACGTTGAGGGCTTTGCTAAGGAGTGTGCTGTAGTAACTCACTATCGTCTGAAGACTAACGAGGCTGGCGACGGCGTTGTCGTTGATCCTAATGCCAAGCTCGAGGAAGAGCTTATCGTTCGTCCTACATCTGAGACAATCATCTGGAACACATATAAGAACTGGATTCACTCTTGGCGCGATCTGCCTTTGCTTTGCAACCAGTGGTGTAACGTAATGCGTTGGGAGATGCGTACTCGTCCATTCCTTCGTACTTCAGAGTTCCTCTGGCAGGAAGGCCACACAGCTCATGCTACTCGTGAGGAGGCTGAGCAGGAGGCACAGAAGATGCTGAAGGTATATGCTGATTTCGCAGAGAACTGGATGGCTGTACCTGTAATGCAGGGTGTGAAGAGTGAGACAGAGCGTTTCGCCGGTGCTCTTGACACCTATACCATCGAGGCTATGATGCAGGATGGCAAGGCTCTCCAGAGCGGTACTTCTCACTTCCTCGGTCAGAACTTTGCAAAGGCATTCGATGTTACATATCTTACTAAGGAGAACAAGCCAGAGTACGTATGGGCTACCTCATGGGGCGTTTCTACACGTCTTATCGGTGCTCTTATCATGACTCACTCTGACGACAATGGTCTTGTACTTCCTCCACGTCTTGCTCCAATTCAGGTCGTTATCATTCCTATCGGCAAGCCTGAGCAGATAGCTGCCGTAACAGAGGCTATGAAGCCTGTTATCGACACTCTCCGTCAGAAGGGCATCAGCGTTAAGTTTGATGATGCTGACAATAAGCGTCCGGGCTTCAAGTTCGCTGACTATGAGCTCAAGGGCGTTCCTGTACGCCTTGTTATGGGTGGTCGTGACCTTGAGAACGGAACTGTAGAGGTTATGCGTCGTGATACTCTTGAGAAGGAGACTGTTAAGTTCGAGGGTATTGCAGAGTATGTTATTGATCTTCTTGACAGAATTCAGGAGAATATCTTTGAGAAGGCTCGCGCCTTCCGTGATGCTCATATCTACGAGTGCGACAACTACGAGGAGTTCAAGGAGAAGGTTAAGGATGGTGGCTTCTTCCTCTGCCACTGGGACGGTACTGCCGAGACCGAGGCAAAGATCAAGGAAGAGACACAGGCAACAATCCGTTGTGTGCCATTCGCTTTCGAGCAGACACCGGGTGTGGATATGGTATCTGGCAAGCCTGCTAAGTGCCGTGTGCTGATTGCGAGAAGCTACTAAAGGCCTAACCCGTCCTTCCCAAAGGGAAGGTTCCACCCCCCTTACCCCCTCCAGGGGGCGTGGTTAGTATTTCTAATCATGGGGGAATAGCACAAATAATTTAAAACTGAAATTTCAAGCACGACCAAATGTATAAACTCCTTCCCTTTGGGAAGGCTTGGTTAGGCTACTTTTGGGAAGGCTTGGTTAGGCTATTAGGCTTATGATCGGTTTAAAAATCATAACAAAAACTATAAAGTGGATAGTGGGAGCGTTTTTCGCTTCCACTATTCTTGCTGTTGTAGCTTATAGGTTCGTACCTGTTTATGTTACTCCGTTGATGGTAATTAGAGTGGTGGAACAGACTTTCTCCGATGAATATGACGTGAAATGGGAACATCACTGGGTGCCTCTGAAGGAGATGTCGAAGTATATGCCTGTTGCTGTAATGGCAAGTGAGGATGCAAGATTCCTGAAGCATAACGGTTTTGACTTTGATGCTATCCAGAAGGCTGTGGAGCACAATAAGAAGGCTAAGACGAAGCATGGTGCAAGTACCATTACCCAGCAGACCGCCAAGAATGTGTTCCTATGGCCTGGTCGTTCATGGGTAAGAAAGGGCTTGGAGATGTATTTCACCGTTCTTATTGAGGTACTGTGGGGTAAGGAGCGAATCATGGAGGTCTATCTCAACTCCATAGAGATGGGCAATGGCATATATGGTGCTGATGCCTGTGCAAGGGAGAACTTCGGAAAGACGGCTGCTGATTTGTCACGTGCAGATTGTGCCCTGATTGCTGCAACGCTGCCTAATCCCCGTAAGTTCTCAAGCAAGAATCCTTCTGCCTATATGCTCAAGCGTCAGGCAAGAATACAAAAGGAGATGAAGTTTATCGACCTGTTCCCGATGAGCGAATAAACGGCCTCTCCCCCCGCCCTCTCCCGTAGAGAGGGAGCTGGAAGGCTCAAGTCTCTCCATTTTTTTATTTTTAATTTCAATGAACGACAATAGTAACGACATATTTGAGCAATTATCTCAGTCGCGAATCGGCTCCCTCTCTACGGGAGAGGGCGGAGGGAGAGGCTACTTCCTTTCCGCCCTCAACGCCTCCCAGCGAGAGGCGGTGGAATATATCGACGGAGCATCTCTGGTTATTGCAGGTGCCGGATCGGGTAAGACTCGCGTTCTTACCTATAAGATTGCGTATCTCCTCACTCAGGGCTATAAGCCTTGGGAGATAATGGCTCTTACCTTTACCAATAAGGCTGCCCGTGAGATGAAGGAGCGTATTGTTTCGCTTGTTGGACCAGAGGCTCAGTCACTTCAGATGGGCACTTTCCATAGTGTCTTTGCACGTATTCTCCGTCGTGAGGCCAAATTTCTTGTTGGCGGCCATTATGATTCCAACTTTACTATCTATGATGATGCCGACAGCAAATCGCTTTGCAAGAGTATCATTAAACAGTTGGAACTTAATGATACGGTGTATAAGCCAGCGGATGTGTATAACCGTATCTCATGGGCAAAGAACAAGCTCATGATGCCCGAGCAATATGCATCTGATATGAACGCGCTTGCTCATGACAAGGATGCAAAGATGCCTGAGATGGCGAAGATATACGAGATGTATGTGGTGAATTGCCAGAAGTCGAACGCTATGGACTTTGACGATTTGCTTGTCTATACATTCCGTTTGTTCTATGATAATCCTGATATCAAGAAGCAATATGCCACCAAGTACAGGTTCTTGCTCGTGGATGAGTATCAGGACACGAACTATGCCCAGCAGCAGATTGTATGGCAGTTGGCTTCCGAGCATCAGCATGTGTGTGTCGTGGGAGATGATGCCCAGAGTATCTACGGATTCCGAGGTGCTAATATTGATAATATCCTCGATTTCCAGCAGCAGTATGAGGGTAGCAAGCTTTTCAAACTTGAGCAGAACTACCGTTCTACACAGCGCATCGTTCAGGCGGCTAATAGTCTGATTAAGCATAACGACCGTCAGATTCAGAAGAATGTGTTTTCTGAGAATGCGGAAGGTGAGAAACTGGTAATGCGTCAGTTGGCTTCTGATAGGGAAGAGGCAATAAGCGTGTGTAGGGAGATAAGACTTGGCGTGAAGCGTAACGGACTTATGTTCAAGGATTTCGCCATCCTCTATCGCACTAATTTCCAGAGCCGAACCTTTGAGGAACAGATGCTAAAGGACGGTATTCCATATCGTATCTATGGTGGAATGAGCTTCTATCAGCGTAAGGAAATCAAGGATATCGTGGCATATTTCCGTTTGGTGGTGAACCATAACGACGATGAGGCTTTCCGTAGGATTATCAATTATCCTACCCGTGGCATTGGCGATACTACCCTTAATAAGCTTCTTGCCGGAGCTAATGCGTATAGGCTAAGTCTTTGGACGGTATCAAAGAATCCTTCTGACTATGGCGTGAGCATAGCAAAGGGAACATTGACCAAACTTTCTGATTTCCGAACATTTATAAATTCCTATACCGAGCGTCTTGCCAAGGAGGATGCCTTTGACTTGGGACGTGAAATCATCAAGATGAGCGGTATATCTGCTGATATCTATTCCGGCTCTAATCCAGAGGATGTTTCCCGTCAGGAGAATCTCGACGAATTCCTATCTTCCATGCAGGATTTCGTTGAGGGAAACCGTGAGGAAGGTCTTCCTATCGGACTTGTTGATTTCCTTCAGGATGTATCGTTGATGACCGATAAGGATAGTGGCGATGCTGAGGATGATAATAAGGTTACTCTTATGACAATCCACTCTGCCAAGGGACTGGAGTTCCCTCATGTCTTTGTGGTTGGCATGGAGGAGAATATATTCCCGTCGCCTATGTGTACCGACTCTATGCGTAAGTTGGAAGAGGAAAGGCGCCTACTGTATGTTGCCATTACCCGTGCAGAAAAGAAATGTATCCTTACCTGTGCCAAATCGAGATATAGGTACGGGCGAATGGAGTTTGACGCCCCAAGCCGTTTCCTCAAGGATATAGACTCGCGACTCGTTACTGTTGAGCGTAGTGATGATGACTATGGCTCAACCGGCTATGGAGCTACACGAGGAGGCAACGGATATGGTTTTGGCGGCTATGGTGGAGGCTACGGACGAGGTGACTCTCGTTATCAGAACAGTTCACCTGTGGCATCACAGTTCATGGCTGATCCAAAGCCTAAGATAACCGGTCCAAAGCGTCCTGAGACACCTGTCAATCCTTATGGTGAAGCCTTCCAAAGAAAGATTGTTGCGAGTGGCGGTAGCTTGAAGAGGGTGAACGATGCTCTCAGGCAAGGCACTAACAGGAGCAATATGTTGAGCGGACAGGCTCCCTCTCTACGCGAGAGGGTGGGGGGAGAGGCCGATTTCTTCCAAGGTCTTTCCGTAGGAATGAAGGTTGAGCATGCCCGCTTCGGTGTTGGTCTTGTTACTGCCCTTGAAGGACAGGCAGATTCTGCGAAGGCAACGGTTGAATTCCGAAATGCCGGTACAAAGCAACTTCTCCTCAAGTTTGCGAAGTTGAGGAAGATTTAGAAGCCTGAACACAGAAACGCCAATGACCTTTAGTTTTTTTACAGACCACAGATTGTGGGGATTTTGGGGATGTCAATCACGAGCGTAAGCAATATAATCTCTTAAATCTGTGTAATCTGTGTTCAATAATAAATCTCTGTGTCTTTGCGTTTAATAATATAATAAAGTATAGATTATGTTATCTCTCCGTCTTTGCGCCTTTGCGTTCATATTCTGTATGTGTTCCCCAATGATTGGGAATACTATAAAAGACAACTCCCCCTTGGGGGCGTGGGGGGCTACCACCATCCCCGACAGCATCTGGTCGCTGATGCAGGGAAAATCCGTGCCAAAGACCTGTACCGTGAGCCGTAACGAATTGAGATACCTGAAAGTTCTGCATTACGGCAAGGACGGTAAGGTGCATCAAGGAGAACTGATATGCAACAAGTCTATTGCTCAGGATCTTCTTGAAATCTTCCGCGAACTCTACAAGGCAAAATACAAGATAGAGCGTATATCCCTCATTGATAACTATGGGGCAGACGATACCCGTTCTATGGAGGCTAACAATACCTCTTGCTTTAATTTCCGTTTCATGACAGGTTCCACCACACGCATCTCAAAGCATGGTATGGGACTTGCCATAGATATCAACCCACTTTATAATCCATACGTAAAAGGGAATAAGATTGATCCGCCATCAGGCGCGAGATATGCCAAGAACAGAGATAAGAGAAAGGATATCCCTATGAAGATTGACCGTAATGACCTCTGCTATAAACTGTTCATAAAGCATGGTTTCAAATGGGGTGGGGCATGGAAATCCTCAAAGGACTATCAGCATTTTGAGAAGTAGAAAAAACTTTTTCGCAATAATCCTACATACCTACACCGGCAACCGCGTAATTTGTTGAATCACAAAAGTTTGCAGCGCTTTCAAATATAAGCCGAACCTACACTAATCCTACACTAAACCTACACTACGAATGTAGGATGAGTGTAGGTTTAGTGTAGGTTTGTACGATATTTAAAATCCGTGTAACGCACTAATTTTGCGTAAGTTACAAAGGTAGCTGTGTAGGTGTGTAGGATTATTGCGAAAAAGTTTTTTCTGAGACAGAAAGACTTGAAATCAGCAGAACATAAGCCATGCCTTTTCTTTGCCTTCGTTGATCCGTCGCTATGCCTACGTTCTTTGTTCGTTTCTATGGAACGGACTTGGAACGGACCTAGAACGGACTTACAACGGAATCACAACGTACTTACAAGGGTAAGAGATTGTAGCTTTCCCAGAGAATTAAGGAATTTTGTCTATATGGCAAAATAATCGCTGGGAAATTTGGAAACAATTACACCGCAGGAAAACAACATTACTGCTGGAAATAAGTGGGGTTATATGTTTCGTTGTCAATTTTGATAATATGAAAACGCATGATGAAATGTTGCTTTGCGAATTTTTCAAGACAAGCTAACTATTGAAAAAGTGAAATCGTTGGATTCGCTTTTCTATTTGCTAAATTGTAAATTATATGTTCAAAACTGGTAGTATCATTTATACATTGTCAGAATCACAACTAATGCTTTATCAGCTTCAAAAGCGAATCGTTCTTTTCTTCCTCAAAACGATCTCCATCACTTAATCTGTAAAAGGAAATACAATGAAAGACGCTATCACTTTCAAATCCCGTTGCGTCAATCTCTTCTTTTATCAAGTCGTAATCATAATACATTGAATAATCTGCTCCCTTCACTTCACCAAAACCGCTACTCCCCAAAGAGAACATACGCCTGTCAATAAATCCATCTCTTTTGTATAGGACAAATATATTTGGGTCGATAAAACCTCCGTATTCCGAATAAACGACATACTCTTTGCTGCTCCATATTTTTTCATCATGGTTGAACATGGCAATATACAAGCTGATCAAACATGCTATAACCCAAGCCATACACCCTAAACAACCCAATATCTTCCAAAGAGTATGTTTTCCTTTTGAATAGTAGATAGTCAACCGGACTCCAATGATGGGAATCAACAATGAGGCACATAGCCAAGACCAATTGCTCATTTGCCAGACTAGCCTGTCGCCATGTTCGAGGAACAATGTCGGCACAAAGGAAATACCTATAAGGACTAAGGCAATAATTGCCATACTAAATATTACTAACTTCTTCATATTTTTTAGCGTTTCTCCTATTCGCTGCCACTGATGCGGAAGATGAACTGGATGTTTGCCGTGATGGATGTCATGAAAAGAAAAGCTGTGTGATAATGATAGATTTCTTATTCATAGATTACTTGCTATATTTTCGAACGAATTCTTCTGCATCCTTTTTTGTTTTTGGATAAGGAACTCTCTCACCACTAACGGAATCATAAAGAGTTTGGTATTTGAACCCCTTGTCAACTAACAACTTAACAATTTCCCATTGGGTAGAGTCATCTTTAGGTGGAGCCTTGAACTTTTCGTTTAATAGGGTCATGGGGGCTAAACATACAGGACATTTCTTTTTGTCCTGAAACTTCGTGAAATCAGTTCCGGCACTGAAACACTTATGGCAATGTAAACAAACGTATTTATGTCCCATATACTGCAATTTATTAAGAAACTCTTGGCGTTCTTTATTCTTTTGTTACAGACTCACTTCCGATGTCCATTTCTATCAGGAAAGTGGGAGGACACACATTCTATCTCCTCCGGCTTCTCTACAAACATATTTGCTCCGTGAGCGATAAGAAACTCCTTGCTACGGAATCCCCAGAGAACGCTAATACATGGAATGCCAGAATTCTTTGCTGTCTGTAAATCTACATCGCTATCCCCGATATAAACACATTCCTCTGGTGAGGCGTTCAAATGATTCATGGCTTTATGAACCATGTCGGGGGCAGGCTTTTTCCTTATTCCCTCTGTCTCGTTCTCGCCTAAGGCAATGTCAATAAGATTGGGGAAATACTTGTCACACAAGGTTTTAGTGGCTGCATCAAACTTATTGCTAACAACAGCGATACGCTTTCCCTGCGCTTTTAAGGAAGACAATAATTCGAGGATACCATCGTATGGTCGGGTGGTATCCTCGCTATGTTTCATATAGTGTTTTCTGAAGAAATCAAGCGCACGAGCCGTATCTTCTTCGTCTGTGCCAGACGGTACGGCTCTCTTGATGAGAGTCGCTACTCCGTTACCTACCATTGAGCATACCTCATCAATGGTGTGAGTAGGGTAGTGGCATTGCTCCATAGCATAATTGACACTTGCTGCAAGGTCGCGGAGAGTGTCAAGGAGAGTGCCGTCGAGGTCGAAGATGAAAAGCCTAACCAAGCCTTCCCAAAGGGAAGGATGTTTTATAGTATTGTCGCTTGTTGTGGAGACACTATTGTTATTTATCATATTTGTTATATTTTTAACGTACCTTTGGTACTTGAACTGACAATAATTACCAATCTTCACAATCTTTAGACCAGCAAGAAAATTTATGGAATAAGATTGGTGAAATTGGTAATTATTGTCAGTAAAAAGCTGCTTGCAGCCTATTTTTGGAAAAATGTTACTTTTTGATTTGGAAATACTAACCACTCCCCCTGAAGGGGGTAAGGGGGGAGGAACCTTCCCTTTGGGAAGGACGGGTTAGGCTTTCAGATTCTCCTTCGTGATATTTATCTCATCACCTTCCTTGATCTCGCCACTAAGGATGCGCTCGCAGACGGCATCTTCGATGTAGTTCTGGATGGCACGCTTCAAAGGACGGGCACCGAACTGCACGTCATATCCCTTTTCTGCAACAAAGTCCTTGGCATCTTCGGAGACAGTAAGGGTATAGCCCAAATCTGATACTCGTTTAATGAGAGGTTTAAGCTCAATATCGATGATCTTTCTGATAGCCTTGAGGTCAAGCTGATCGAAGGTGATAATCTCATCAAGACGGTTAAGGAACTCTGGGGCAAACTGTTTGCTGAGGCTCTTCTGGATGATAGAGCGAGCATACTCCTTGTCTTTCTCATTCATGTTGATACCCAGACCGTTACCTGCATTGAATCCCACGCCATGAGCAAACTCCTTCAACTGGCGTGTACCTGCGTTAGAGGTCATGATGATAACGGTGTTACGGAAATCCACAAGACGACCGTTTCCGTCAGTCAATCGGCCTTCGTCGAGCACCTGAAGAAGCATGTTGAACACGTTGCTGTGAGCCTTCTCTATCTCATCCAAAAGAATGATGCTGTAAGGCTTACGGCGAACCTGCTCCGTGAGCTGACCGCCTTCCTCATATCCGACATATCCTGGAGGCGCTCCGACAAGGCGGGAGGTATTGAAACTCTCGGTATATTCGCTCATGTCAATACGTATGAGGGAATCGGCAGAACCGAACATGTGCTCTGCAAGTTTCTTTGCGAGATAAGTCTTACCCACACCCGTAGGACCAAGGAACATAAACACACCGATAGGGTGGTTCGGATCACGAAGTCCAACTCGGTTACGCTGTATTGACTTCACCATCTTATCTATGGCAGCATCCTGAGCCACAACGGCATTCTTCAGCACAGAGCCCATATTGCGAAGACGGTCGCCCTCGCTCTCAGCCATACGCTGAACAGGGATGCCTGTCATCATAGATACTACATCTGCCACATCGTCAGCAGTAACTTCCTTCACGTTGTCAGAATCACCTGACTGCCAACGGCGATTGCTTTCTGCAAGTTGCTCCTCCAGTTCGCTCTGCTTGTCACGATATGCTGCAGCAAGCTCAAAGTTCTGGTTCTTTACAGATTCCAGCTTCTTCTGTTTAGCCTCTGCCACCTGCTTTTCAAGATCCACGATATCCTGTGGAACATCGGCAAACTGCAAGTGAAGTCGTGAGCCAACCTCGTCAAGGGCATCGATAGCCTTGTCAGGGAAAGCACGATCTGTGACATAGCGTTCTGTCAACTTGACACAGGCTGTCAGAGCCTCGTCAGTATAATGTACGTGATGATGAGCCTCATAGCGTGATTTCACGTTCTGAAGTATCTGATGTGTCTCCTCAGCTGTAGAAGGCTGTACGATAATCTTCTGGAAACGACGCTCAAGAGCACCATCTTTTTCGATAGTCTTGGCATACTCGTCAAGGGTGGTTGCGCCAATACATTGTACCTTACCGCGAGCCAATGCAGGCTTGAGCATATTGGCAGCATCCATAGTGCCACCACCGCCACCTGCACCTATGATTGTGTGTATCTCATCGATGAAGACAATGATATCCGGATTTTCCTCTAACTCCTTGATAAGAGCCTTGATACGCTCCTCGAACTGTCCGCGATACTTAGTGCCTGCCACCATTCCTGCCATATCAAGAGCCACAAGACGCTTGTTGAATAGGATAGGGGAGGTGCGGTTGTCGGCTATGCGCTGTGCAAGACCTTCCACAATGGCACTCTTACCCACACCAGGCTCGCCGATGAGGATTGGGTTGTTCTTCTTTCTGCGACCAAGAATCTCCGTAAGACGTTGTATCTCCTTCTCACGACCGACACATGGATCAAGCTTGCCTTCTGCGGCTGCCTGAGTAAGGTCGGTTGAGAAATTGTCAATCACAGGAGTTTTCTTGCCACCAGCCTTAGCCTTCGGCTTTTCGGTTGTCTGGGTGTTGGAAGCAGAATCCTCAACTCCGTCCTCCATATCATCATCGGTCAGGTCAAGACCGTTGGTAGGAGTCTGTGCAGGAGCATATTCCTCACAGAAATCGAGAATGTTATCGTAGTTCATGTTATTTTCCTCCATAATATCCTTGGCAACGCTGTTCATACCATCATGAAGCATTGCAAGAAGTAAGTGCTTGACATCCACGTCATTGTCGTGACTCATGCGAGCCTCAAGGTCGGCAAGACGCAAGATGCTGTTTGTCTGGTCGTTGAAGAGAATGTCGTCCTCAGAAATTTCCTTTGTCTCGGCATTCACAGGCTCATTGTTCTGCTCCTGACGGTTGAAGATATCCTGTATGGATTCAAGCAGTTTCTGAGTAACGGCTTCCTTATCCACATTCAGATGCTCCATTGCCTGACTTGGGAAGTCGTATCTGTCCTTAATCATAGTAAGGAGGATATGCTCTGGACGCACACTCTTGCTATGCAACTGTGCTGCATAGTGTCGGGTCTTCTTCAGAAGGTTTATGAGTTGATCTGTATATTGATGTTTCATTAACGCAGCCTAACCAAGCCTTCCCAAAGGGAAGGATGTTTTATACACTTAGAGCGTATATGCCTTTCAATTCAGAAGGCTTGGCGATTAATTATTATTAGTATTTTAATCTCGTACTACAAAACCCGTGCCAACTTATTTGCCTTCCGGCTCCCTCACTACGGGGGAAGGCTTGGTTAGGCTTTTAAGCTCATCATTAATTCTTTGCACGGGCAAGCCCATTACGTTGAAATAACTGCCCTCCAGACGAGTTACGCCGATATAACCTATCCATTCCTGAATGCCATAGGCACCAGCCTTGTCGAATGGCTTGTAGTTGTCTATATAATAGTATATCTCCTCATCGGTAAGCTCGCGGAAAGTAACGTTGGTACAAACAGAGAGGTGTTTCTCCTTGTCCTTGCTGAGCAGACACACGCCAGTATAAACCTGATGTGTGCGACCGCTTACGAGGCGGAGCATACGATGGGCATCCTCACGATCCTTTGGCTTTCCGAGAATCATATCATCGACGACCACAACCGTATCGGCTGTCACGACTACCGTATCATCGGTCATCGTAATGCCCTCAGGAACAGCCTCTTTGTTCGTGAACCATTCCTTGTAAGGCTCTGCTTTCTTTCCTGCAATATATCCAGCCACTTCCTTTGCCGGAAGAGTATCGGGATAGCTCTCGTCTATGCCTTTGATGACGTGAACCTCGTATGGTATGTCAAGACCGCCGAGAAGCTCACGACGGCGGGGTGAATTGCTTGCTAAGATTAAGCGACCTCTCCCCCCGCCCTCTCCCGTAGAGAGGGAGCCGATTCGACTATGTAGATTTGTCTGTTCCAATTTTTTTTTTAGATATAAATTAATGATTGCTCTTTCGCCTTCCGGCTCCCTCCCTACGGGGGAGGGCGGGGGGAGAGGCCCTTGGTGGGCTTCCTTACCACCCAAACGCCTTTGCCGAGCTTAGCCAGAGACCTCTGCTCTTGAGAAGCTGCTCAAGCACATCGCGGGCAAAACCATTGCCTCCAGATGCTGGAGAGACGTAGGTGGAGATGTCCTTTATTTCCTGACACGCATCAGAAGGGCAACAGGTGCATCCTGCAATCTTCATAATCTCATAGTCGGGAATGTCATCTCCGAGAAACATCACTTCCTCGTCCTTCAGATTGTTCTGACGGCAGTATTCGCGATACTTTTCAATCTTTACGGCACACCCCATGAATATATCATTTACGCCAAGTTTGCTGTATCGATATTGAATGCTGTCGCACTTGCCTCCCGTGATTATTGCAAGACGTATTCCCTGCTTTGCAGCAAGTTGTATGGCATAGCCATCCTTCACGTTCATCGTGCGGATAGGATTACCGTTAAGGTCCATAGGAATTGTGTTTTCGCTAAGAACCCCATCCACATCAAATATCACGGTTGTTATCTTTGATAAATCGTATTTTATCATTATCTTCTTTTTGTTTTTGTCAAGCGCAGAGATGCGGAGTCGCTAATATTTAGGCTCTGTGTCTTTGTGCCTTTGCGTTCTGTTTGTTTCTGAGTGCAAAGATATACAAAAAAAACGATTCCGCCAAGAAAAATCCCCATCGCTTTGCGTGGAAATCCCTTTTTTTATCTCTCGTCATGTAAAACCTTTGAGAACATAAGGCTTGAACCCGCTTTGCCTCCACCCTGATTCCGCTTTTCCTTCGCTGCTGCTCCATCGCTTGTCCATCGCTGCTCCATCGCTGCTCCATCGAATCGATGGACTATCGATGGAGTAACGATGGAGTATCGATGGAGTATCTTATGAGGAAGAGGGGAGGGATAATGGGCTTGTTTTTGAGGCAAAAAAGCCTTAATTCTTATCAAAAACGTTATGAAAAGGGTGTGAAAAATCCCACATTGTAAAGTGAATTTTGATACAATGTGGGAGAGAAGTTTTATTGTACTCCAAAAAATATGTATTTTAAATCTTGGTATAAATCTGTTAGAGTGTCCCGAAATGTACGTGGTTTAAAGTCTTCGTTTATGTCAAGACTTTTAAGTTTGTTTCGATTGTAGTATGCATCGAAATAATATATTTTATTGTCATTTATGTATACGATGTGAATGTAGCTCTGTTTCTTCCCAATTAACCTAATGGATAAATCTTCTAAATTTATTTCAGCAACAAGTGCTCCAATTATATCGTTAAAATTATGTGGATTATTCCATTGCCATATAGTTGTGTATAAATATTTGTTTGTTATGAGAAATGGACCGCCAAAACCATTATATTCTTCATAGTTTACGAATTTGTCGTTTGTGCATAGTTGGTCGTTTATGAGTAGTTTTCCACAAAGTGGACCTTCTTTTCCGATGTCGTGTAAATCCTTGTATTCTATTTTGTAAGAATCTATTTCGTATTTTGTTGAGAAATTATAAGGATCTCCATTTTGTGCGTGTATCATATCATTTTGAGTTTTTAATGTTGTTCGTTTTCTTTGTGCAAAAATAATCAAAAAATACAATATGACAAAGAATTTGTTAGAAAACATGCTTTAGAGTTGTGTAATTGTGCTTTTTGTGCCTGTCTGAGCACGTCATTTTTCAATTTTTTAAAATATCTCGTTAATTAATGCTTAAATTAATACTTTTTAGATTATTGGATGCTGAAAAATGAGTATTTTTTTGTACTTTTGCATCCGATTTTTGGAAAATAGGTAAATAAAACATATTAAAAAATTATGGCAGAAGCTATAGACATAAGAGAATTAAATGCTCTCATTGAGCAACAGAGTAACTTTGTTACTAATCTGACAACCGGCATGGATCGTGTTATTGTCGGTCAGAAGCATCTTGTTGAATCACTTCTCATCGGATTGCTTTCCGATGGTCACATATTGCTTGAAGGTGTGCCTGGTCTTGCAAAGACACTTGCAATCAACACCCTTTCAAAATTAATCGACTCAAAGTTCAGTCGTATTCAGTTCACACCTGACCTTCTTCCTGCCGACGTTGTAGGTACTATGATCTACTCTCAGAAGGAAGAGAACTTCCAGGTGAAGAAAGGTCCTGTATTCGCTAACTTCGTGCTTGCCGATGAGATCAACCGTGCTCCGGCAAAGGTACAGAGTGCCTTGCTCGAGGCTATGCAGGAGCATCAGGTGACAATTGGAGAGTCAACATTCCCTCTTCCAAGTCCTTTCCTCGTAATGGCTACACAGAACCCTGTTGAGCAGGAAGGTACATATCCATTGCCAGAGGCTCAGATGGACCGTTTCATGCTGAAGGTTGTAATCAGCTACCCAACACTTGAGGAGGAGAAGCGCATCATGCGTGAGAATCTTGCAGGAAGTCTTCCAACTGTTGTTCCTGTAAGTTCTGCAGAGGAGATAATCAGGGCTCGTGAGGTTGTACGTCAGGTTTATATCGACGAGAAGATCGAGCAGTATATCGCTGATATCGTATTCGCTACCCGTTTCCCAGAGAACTACGGTTTGAAGGAACTGAAGTCAATGATTACCTTCGGCGGTAGTCCTCGTGCAAGTATCAGTCTCTGTAAGGCTGCACGTGCTTATGCCTTCATCAAGAGAAGAGGCTATGTTATTCCAGAGGATGTGAGAGCCGTTGCACATGACGTTCTTCGTCATCGTATCGGTCTTTCATACGAGGCTGAGGCTAACAATATCACATCAGAGGAGATCGTTAGCCAGATAATCAACAAGGTAGAGGTGCCTTAAAACCTAACCCGTCCTTCCCAAAGGGAAGGCTACGGCCCCTCACTCGCCCTTTGGGCACCCTCTCCCCAAGGGGCGAGGGGGAAGTTAGTAATGAAACCTCAAGAAAATTGAATTAATAACGCAATTAAAAATACATACCCCATAGCGTAAAAAGGTAACTTTTTCCCTCGCCCCTAGGGGAGAGGGTGCCCATAGGGCGGGTGAGGGGCTGTCTTTTTATGGAGACTTCTGAAATACTTAAAAAGGTCAGGAAGATAGAGATAAAGGCCCGCGGTCTTTCGAGCAATATCTTCGCCGGACAATATCACTCAGCTTTCAAGGGACGCGGTATGGCGTTCTCGGAGGTTAGGGAATATCAGTTCGGTGATGATGTGCGTGATATCGACTGGAACGTGACGGCGAGATTCCATCGTCCGTTCGTGAAGGTGTTCGAGGAAGAACGTGAGCTTACCGTCATGCTGATGATAGACGTGTCAGGTTCGCTGGATTTCGGTACCCGTTCGCAGATGAAGCGAGAGATGGTGACTGAGATGGCAGCAACACTTGCATTCTCGGCTATTCAGAATAATGATAAGATTGGTGTTATCTTCTTCTCTGACCGTATAGAGAAATATATCCCGCCGAAGAAGGGAAAGAAGCATGTGCTCTACATCATACGTGAGGTGCTTGATTTCCAACCTGAGTCGAAGAAAACTGATTTGTCTCAGGCTTTCGAGTTCCTCGGGCAGGTGATGAAGAGAAAATGTACGGCTTTCGTGATGAGCGACTTCTATGACAGGAAGCCTTTCGTGAAGCCTTTGCAGGTGTGCCGTTCAAAGCACGACCTTATGGCAATTCAGGTTTATGACCCGATAATGAAGACTCTCCCTGATGTGGGCATACTCCGCGTAAGGGATGCCGAGACAGGTCATGAGATGTATATCGATACATCGAGCAAGGCGCTTCGCACGGCTCATGCGAAATTCTGGCTGGAACGTTCGGCTAACTTGAAACAGACGTTTGCGAAAACGAGTGTTGACTTTGTAAGTGTCGCTACTGACGGTGACTATGTGAAGTCGCTCAGGCAGATGTTCGCTATGCGTGGAAGTTAAGAGGTTAAGGGGAAAGTATAAAAAAGTAGTAAAGCAGAAATATTTTGACAAAGAAAATTTACATATTGCTCTGGGCGTTGATGCTTGTGGCTCTTCCGATGTCGGCACAGAAGGTAAGCGTGGAGGCAAAGATTGACTCTACCGTTATTTTCATCGGACAGCAGACGGGATTCCACCTTGGTGTGACCGTGAAGGAAGGGCAGAAAGTGCAGTTCCCTCAGTATCAGCCGCTTGATAATATAATTCCGGGTATTGAGGTTGTTGAGATATTGCCGACAGATACCCAGAAACTTGATGACGGATATCTTCGTGTGTCAGCTCACTATACCCTCACTTCGTTTGACGATACGCTCTATTACATTCCTGCGATAAAGGTGAAGGTTAACGACAAGGATTTTGAGTCTAAGTCGCTGGCATTGAAGGTTCTTACTGTGAAGGTTGACACATTGCATCCTAATCAGTTCTTTCCTGCAAAGGATGTGCAGGACAATCCTTTCCTATGGGAAGAATGGAGTCGTCTGCTATGGTTGAGTGCCGCTGTGTTGGCTCTCTTCATAATCTCTCTCCTGATGTTCATGCGTCTGAAGAGCGAGAAGCCAATCGTCTTCAAGGTCAAGATAGTGAAGCGCATACCTGCTCACCAGAAAGCTCTGAACTCTATCGAGGAGATAAAGGCAAAGAGTACAACTGTGACGGTTGATGATGCAAAGGCATACTATACTCATCTTACAGACACTCTGAGGCGCTATATGATGGAACGCTTCGGATTCAATGCTATGGAGATGACGAGTGCCGAAATCATATCACGTCTCCGTCAGGAAGAGGATCAGAAGAAGATTGACGAGCTTACCATGCTCTTTGAGACTGCCGACCTTGTGAAGTTCGCCAAGTACTCAGTAGGCGTGAGTGAGAATGACCACAACCTTATCTCGGCTATCGACTTCATCAACACCACAAAGCAGGAGAATGCTCCTACCGAGGAACGTATCGAACCAACTGTTACCGAGAAGGACAAGCAGACGATACGTAACCGTAGGATTCTGAAGTGGTCGTTGGTTGGTATTGTATTGGCAACTGTTGCGCTCCTTGTATATGTCGTCTGGGAGTTGATACTGCTTTGCTTTTAATAATTAAAGCATCTCTTTTATGGAATTTGAATCACCATTATACTTCATATTACTGCTATTGCTCGTACCTTATATTATATGGTACTTCCTATTGCGCAATAACGGCAAGAGAAAGGCGGAGGTTTCAATCTGCCTGAGCGATACCAATGTCTATAGGAATGCTCCTGTAAGCTGGAGGGTGAGACTGATGGGTGTGCCTATGGCACTCAGATGTATAGCATTCATTCTTATTGTAATAGCTTTGGCTCGTCCGCAGACACGTAATGCGTGGAATGAGAAGACGGTAGAGGGCATCGATATCATGCTGGCTATGGACGTATCTACCAGTATGCTGGCGGAAGACTTGAAGCCTAACCGTATAGAGGCAGCCAAGGCCGTTGCCGGAGAGTTTATTGCTGACCGTCCGAATGATAACATCGGTCTTACTATCTTTGCAGGTGAGGCGTTCACCCAGTGTCCGATGACCGTTGACCATGCTTCTTTGCAGAATCTTCTGAACGGAACAAGAACTGATATTGCAGCCCAGGGACTTATCTCTGACGGTACGGCAATTGGTATGGGACTTGCAAATGCGGTGTCTCGCTTGAAGAACTCAAAGTCAAAGAGTAAGGTTGTCATTCTCCTTACCGATGGTTCAAACAATATGGGTGACATTTCGCCAATGACTGCTGCACAGATAGCCAAGAGTCTTGGAATTCGTGTATATACCATCGGTGTCGGCACAACGGGCGTAGCTCCTTATCCAATGCCTGTTGCAGGTGGTATTCAGTATGTGAACATGCCTGTAGAGATTGATACCAAGACACTTGAGGGCATCGCTGCAACGAGTGAAGGTAATTTCTATCGTGCAACGAACAACAAGGAGTTGGTTCAGATTTACAAGGATATTGACAAACTTGAGAAGACCCGACAGAATGTGAAGAAGTTCTCAAAGCGTTATGAGGCATATCAGCCGTTTGCTATTGCCGCAGCTATTATACTGCTCTTGGAAGTGCTTTTGAGACTGACTGTATTTAGAAAGATTTAAAAAGCCTATTATAGATATAAATGCTTAGATTTGAATCTCCAATATATCTGTATCTCCTGCTGATAATCCCCGTGTTCTTCGGGCTTATGGTATTGGCAGAGTACAGACGCCGAAAGGCAATAAATAAGATGGGTGATCCCCTGCTGATTGCAAAGCTTATGCCCGATGCCTCTGCAAAGAGACGTTGGATAAAGTTCGGTGCGCTTCAGCTGGCTCTTGTAATGCTTATCCTAATGGTGGCACGTCCGCAGATGGGAACAAAGGTTAGCAATGAGAAACGCAACGGCATAGAGTGCATCATTGCAATGGATATCTCTAACTCAATGCTTGCCGAGGATGTTCAGCCTTCTCGTCTGGATAAGAGTAAGATGCTGGTGGAGAACCTTGTTGACAAGTTCAATAACGACAAGATCGGTCTTATCGTCTTTGCAGGAGAAGCATTCGTGCAGCTTCCTATCACATCCGACTATGTTTCTGCCAAGATGTTCCTCCAGAGTATTGAACCTTCACTCATTGATACTCAGGGAACGGATATTGCACAGGCTATAAACCTTGCATCAAAGAGTTTCACACAGCAGGACAAGATCGGTAAGGCGATAATCGTGATTACCGATGGTGAGGACCATGAAGGTGGTGCCTCAGAGGCTGCAAAGGCTGCTATGAAGAAGGGAATGAATGTGTTCATTCTCGGTATTGGTGATACAAACGGTGCTCCAATCCCTACAGGTAGGGGAGGTTATTTGACAGACAACACAGGAAATACCGTAATGACACGCCTCAATGAGCAGATGTGTCGTGAGGTTGCGGCTGCAGGTAAGGGCACATATATTCATGTTGACAACACCTCTGCTGCTCAGGAGCGTCTTAACGACGAGCTTTCAAAGCTTCAGCAGGGCTCTATGAAGAGTGTTATCTATTCAGAATACAACGAGCAGTTCCAGGTGTTCGGAATCCTCTGCATCCTCCTTCTTATTATTGAGATTTGCATTAATGAGGCAATGAATCCGTTCTTCTCCAAGATAAAGATATTCCATAAGGGAGCTGCATGTACCTTGCTTCTCCTTGCCTTTGGCAGTATGAGCGTTATGGCTCAGAATGACAGGGCTCATATCCGTAAGGGAAACAGGTTCTACCGCAGCGGTGCCGTTGAGCAGGCTGAGGTGGAGTATAGCAAGGCTCTCACGAAGAAGGATAATAATCCTCAGGCGCTTTATAACCTTGCCTGTACCTATATGCAGCAGAACAAGGACTCGCTTGCTGCCGTTTATTTCGACAAGGCTTCGAATGCTGAGACTTCAAAGTTCAGGAAGTCGAAATCCTTCCATAATGCCGGTGTTATCTATCAGAGGCACCAGATGTATGCGGAGGCTATCAAGGCTTATGAGCAGTCGCTTCGTCTTAATCCAAATGACAATGAGACGAGGTATAACTTAGTGCTCTGTAAGCGTAATCAGAAGAATCAGCCACAGGAAAACAAGCAGAAACAGCAGAAAAAGCAGAAGAAAGAGCAGAAGAAGGAACCGCCTAAGGATCAGATGAGTAAGGATAATGCTGAGCAGCTTCTTCAGGCTGCAATGCAGCAAGAGAAGAATACTCAGCACAAGCTTCAGAAGGTAAAGACGCAGACACAGCGTAAGAGCCTTCAGAAGAACTGGTAAAGAGGCCTCTCCTACCTACCTCTCCTATAGAGAAGGAGGTAGAGTGACCATCTAAAATGGACAATGATTGATTAATAATTTATAAATGATATGCCTTTTGCCTTTCGGCTTCCTCACTACGGGGAAGGGCGGAGGGGAGAGGTCGGGGGTCATGAAAAGACTATCTACCATAATACTACTTTTGTTGACCATCATCCCGATGATGGCTCAGATACGTGTAAGTGCTCCGCAGCAAGTGGCTGTTGGAGAACAGTTCCGTTTGCAATATATTATATCTACAACGGATGTAAAGGGGTTCCGTGCAGGTAGCATACCTGATGCTTTCGAGGTTCTTATGGGTCCGAGCACCAGTACGCAGCAGAGTTTCCAGATGATTAACGGACACACTACGCAGTCAAGCTCTGTCACCTATACCTATATCCTCGCTGCTGTGAAGAAAGGTTCTTTCGTTATCAGTGGTGCTCATGCAAACGTTAATGGAAAGTCTGTGTTCTCCAATTCCGTGAGAATCAATGTATCTGGTAGTGCACAGAATCAGCAGTATGGTATGCAGCAGGGTGGGGCACAGGTACGTCCTTCCGGTTCTCGTATCTCTGGTAATGACCTGTTTATCAAGGTAAGTGCAAACAAGACACGAGTGCACGAGCAGGAGCCTATTCTGCTTACATATAAGGTATATACTCAGTTGGAGCTTACCCAGTTGGAGGGTAAGATGCCTGACCTTACTGGCTTCCATACTCAGGAAGTTCCGCTTCCACAGCAGAAATCGTTCCATATCGAGACTGTAAATGGCCGTCCTTACCGTTGCGTTACATGGAGTCAGTATCTGATGTACCCGCAGATGACGGGTAAGTTACAGATTCCAAGCATCACGTTTAGGGGTATTGTCGTACAGGAAAACCGCAATGTGGATCCGTTTGAGGCATTCTTCAATGGCGGTAGCGGATATGTAGAGGTAAAGAGGAATATCGTGGCACAGGGAATGACCGTGCAGGTTGATCCCCTTCCGCAGAAACCTGCTAATTTCTCTGGAGGTGTAGGTAAGTTCACTATAAGTGCATCGCTTGACCATCCGAAGGTGAAAGCTGGCGACCCTGTAAAGGTACGTATCGTTGTTGGAGGTCATGGTAATTTGAAACTTATAAAGCAGCCGGAACTCGTTCTTCCGAAGGACTTCGACAAGTATGATGCGAAGGTAACAGATAAGACAAAGCTTACAGCATCAGGTATTACCGGTAATATGCTGTATGACGTGCTTATCGTGCCAAGAAATCAGGGTAAGTATCAGCTTCAGCCTATTGAACTGACATATTTCGATACTTCTGCCAATAAATACAAGACCATCCGCACCAATCCTATGGTTCTCGAGGTGGAGAAGGGTAGTGGTAAGGTCGGTGATGTAGCGGATTATTCTCAGCCGCAGGATAAGGACATCCGCTTCATCCATAACGGAGCTCCTGAGATTGTAAAGCCTAACGACTACTTCTTCGGAAGCAATCTCTATATCATCCTCAATGCTCTGGTTGTTCTCATCTTCTTTGTTCTTCTCGTCGTATTCCGCAAGCAGGCAATGGAGATGGCTAACATTGATGCTATGAGAGGAAAGAAAGCCAACAAGGTGGCAGGCAAGAGGTTGAAGCTTGCTGCTAAGCTTATGGCTGATGGTAAGTCTTCTGAGTTCTATGACGAGGTTCTTAGAGCACTTTGGGGCTATGTGGCTGACAAACTGTCAATACCGGTTTCACAGCTCTCACGTGAGAATATTGCAGAGAAACTGTCTGCCCGTAATGCCAGCCAGTCGGATATCGATACATTCCTTGAGGCTCTTGATGAATGTGAGTTCGAGCGTTATGCTCCGGGGGATGCTGTCGGTAATATGCAGAAGACATACGACAAGGCAGTTTCTGCAATCACGAATATTGAGGAAGGAATGAAGAAGAAAAAGCATGTGTCAGGTGTCAAGTGTCTGCTGATTGGTATTGGCATGTTTGGAATGCTTTCTGCCAGCAATTCCGTTATGGCACAGGAGGCACCGGCTAAGTCAGAGACAATTCAGTCTTTGAAGCAGAAAGCCGATGATGCGTATTCAAAGGGTAAGTATCAGGATGCTATTGAATCCTACGAGGCTGCCTTACAGAAAGGAAAGAGTGCGAATCTCTATTATAACCTCGGTAACGCCTATTATCGTACAGATAATGTCACACGTGCTATAATAAACTATGAGAAGGCTCGACTCCTTGCTCCTGGTGATGATGATATAATCCATAATCTGGAGGTTGCACGTTCAAAGACAATTGACAATATCCAGCCAGGTGAGAAGATATTCTTCAAGGTTTGGTATGAGGATATAAAGACATCGATGGACATTGACACATGGGCTACGCTCTCACTCGTGTCTCTCGTTGTTGCATTGCTCCTATTCCTCGTCTATCTGTTTGTGAAGAATATGACCGTGAGGAAAGCTGCTTTCTATCTGAGTGTAGGGCTTGTAATTGTCTTTATCCTCGGAAATGTCTTTGCCTCACAGCTTAAGGACTATGCAACTAATTCCAAGTGTGCTGTCATAGTATCTCCTACGGCTACTGCAAAGAAAACCCCTACAGAGCAGGGAGCAGATGCCTGTATCCTGCATGAGGGAACCAGAGCTGATATAATTGATGCCCTGAAAGGATGGTATGAAATACGTCTTGCTGACGGCACCGAAGGCTGGATTTCGGAAAAGGATGTTGAGGTGATAAAATAAAAGCCTATCCCGTCCCTCCCAAAAGGAGGGCTTCCCCCTTACCCCTTCTAGGGAGAGTGGTTAGTATTTCTAATTATGGGGATAGCATAAATATTTTAAACTGAAATATCAAGAACGACCAAATGTATAAAACATCCTTCCCTTTGGGAAGGCTTGGTTAGGCTTTATGGATATGTACTTTCTCGAGTTGCTCAATGGTAGCAACTCATTGTTTCTTGACCGTTTTGCGGTTGCATTTACCACAGGTTATACATGGATTCCGTTCTATGTAGCGCTTGCTGTGCTTGTCGTAAGGAACAATAAGACGATGGGGCAGATAATGATTATCTTTGCCTGTGTCTTTCTTGGTGTTCTTGCGTCAGGATTGCTGTCTGACTATATCGTGAAGCCATATTTTATGCGTCCGCGTCCATGCTACGACCCAGAGTTCAGGCACATGGTTCATACCGTGGCTGGGTATTCTGCAAACGGATATAGCTTTTTCTCTTCCCATTCAGCCAATACAATGATGCTGGCTGTGTTCATCACGCTCCTTGTAAGGGGAAAGGTGCTGAGCTCAATACTCATTGTGTGGTCGTTGCTGAATGCTTGGACACGCCTGTATCTTGGAGTACATTGGTTTACCGACGTTATCGTAGGACTTGCTTGGGGAGCTGTCGTAGGAGTTCTTGTGTATCTCCTCTATTTCAAGCTTGCACCGCGTGCTAAATACGTATCTTCCAAATACACAGGAACAGGATATGACAAGAATGACATTGACGTGTGTATCAGCATAATGATGCTCACGGTGATTTCTTGTTTCTTTAGGGTAATAATATAATGACCTATGAATCCCAAAAACATTCAGATAAGCGACTATAACTATCCTCTGCCTGATGAACGCATTGCGAAGTTCCCAAAGGCGGAGCGTGACCAGAGTAAACTCCTTGTATATAACAGAGGGGAGATTAGTGACGATACTTTCTGCAATATCACCGACTACCTTCCTAAGGGTGAGATGATGGTGTTCAACAATACTCGCGTCATTCAGGCGCGTATTTATTTCCACAAGGCAACAGGTGCGCTTATCGAGGTGTTCCTGCTTGAGCCTGCTATGCCAACCGACTATGAACTTATGTTCCAGACACGCGGAAAGTGCTCTTGGGTATGTATGGTGGGCAATCTGAAGAAATGGAAGGAAGGCCGTTTGGAACGCGAGATAAAGGTTGGAGACAAGACCATTAATCTCAGCGTTGAGCGCAAGCAGGAGGTTCATACCGGGCATTGGATTGACTTTGAGTGGGATGACGAGACCGTTTCTTTCGCGGAGATTATTGATGCCTGTGGAGAGCTTCCTATTCCTCCATACCTCAACCGCAAGACAGAGGAGAGCGACAAGACAACATATCAGACCGTATATTCCAAGATCAAGGGCTCTGTGGCTGCGCCTACTGCCGGACTTCATTTCACAGACCGTGTGCTTGCCGATATTGATGTTCACGGCATTGAGCGTGAGGAACTTACCCTTCATGTCGGAGCAGGAACGTTCAAGCCTGTAAAGGCAGAGCGTATCGAGGGGCACGAGATGCATACGGAGTTTGTATCAGTAAGGAAGCATACTATTGAGCGACTTCTTGCCCACGAAGGAAGGTGTATTGCTGTGGGAACAACGAGCGTGCGCACTCTTGAAAGTCTCTATTACATGGGTGTGAAGCTCATTCTCAACGCTGACCTCACGGAAGAGCAGTTGCATGTGAACCAGTGGGAGCCATACGAGGGAGAGGTGGCAGAGAAAGCCCAGAGTACAACATCGGTAGAGGCTCTTCAAGCATTGCTAGCGTGGTATGAGAAGAACGAGGTAACGGTGCTCCATAGCAGTACGCAGATAATCATAGCTCCCGGGTATAGCTATCATATCGTCAAGGCCTTGGTAACCAATTTCCATCAGCCACAGTCCACATTGCTGTTGCTCGTAAGCGCTCTTATCGGCGAAGACTGGCACAAGGTTTATGACTATGCCCTTTCTCATGACTTCCGTTTCCTGTCCTATGGCGACAGCTCCCTTCTGATACCAAACTGATTCCCTATTAGCTCCAATCTAGGGAACGGACTTACAACGGATTTACAACGGTATTATAACGGACTTACTTCCCTCCCTTTGGGAGGGGCGGGGTAGGCTTTTAATTCCGAGTGCAAAGTTACAACATTCCCATTGCGGTTCACGAATGTTTTGCTAATTTTTTTGATTTTTTTTTCTGATCAAATTGGCGCATTTTGTTTGCAGTGTTGACTTCGTCGAGACTGCGGGCGCTCGGCATAGCTGAAGCAAGCTCCGACTCTGCACTCGCTGTTGCAGTGTTGCAGTGTTGCAGTTCTC
>CACZCN010000003.1:0-114982 GCA_902779665.1 uncultured Prevotellaceae bacterium
GCCATGAAATATAACCTTCCGAGTACAAATTTGTTATCTTCCTGGATACAAAGTTGCCTAAGTCCTTTGGAAATTCACGAAAAATGTGCATCTTTGCATCCAGTAACGGTTCAAAGTGACGTTGATATGGCAGAAGAGAATCATGAGAAGCCGCTTGATGTTGCCTCCATGTCTGCCCTGATAGAGGCACAGCGCAAGCAGATAGAGAAGCTGGAAAAGCAGCTGAAGTACAGTCAGGACAAGAACTTGGCTCTGAATACACTTATTGACATAGCCGAGGAACAAGGTCTCAGGATCAGAAAAAAATCTGGGGCCAAGCAGTAGAGCGCCTGAGCAGCCTGTACGGCTTCACTGTCGTGTATGGCTGCGAGCTGCTTGGCCAGTCAAAGCAGGCCTACTACAAGAAGCAGAAGCGCGAGGAAGAGAGTGCGCATCGCGTGATACGCATTGTTGATGCAGTGCGACAGATACGTGAGATGGATCCAGGTATAGGGTACTACAAGCTGTGGCTGATGATGAAGCGTATGTTCGTTGACGACTGGGTGCCCGGCCGTGATGCCTTCCTTCACCTGCTGCGTGATTTTCAGTTGATGCAGAGACGTCCGAAGCCTCGCCATACCACCAACTCCAATCACCGCTACCACAAGTACAAGAACCTCATCCGCGGCTTCGTTCCCACCAGCCGCAACCAACTGTGGGTAAGCGACATTACATACATAGACCTTGTGGATGGATGCAGCTATCTTCATCTGGTGACCGATGCCTATTCACGCAAGATTGTCGGTTGGCGCCTCTCTGACACGTTGGAGGCGGAACATACCCTGACGGCCCTCCGCACGGCTATCTGCCAGGCTACAGCTGATGAGCTGCAAGGGCTCATCCACCACTCCGACAGAGGCGTGCAGTACTGTTGCAACGCCTATACAGAGGAACTGAAGAGATATGGCATACACATCTCCATGACAGAAGACTACAAGCCAACGGACAATGCCATAGCCGAACGAGTAAACGGCATACTGAAGACAGAAGTCATATATCATGAGCGCCGCTTCAAGAATATCATTGATGCACGGGAGCGCATATCCTCCTTCATAGACTTCTACAATATGCACAACGAAACAGGGATACAGCCACGCATGTGGTAGTCAACTTTTTCAGTACAAAGTCAACAAGAACAGTATGAGTAGTAAACAATATCAGTCGAAAGTCAACGTTATTAGGAAAAGAGTCAACCAACTCAGTGAAAGTAGTCAACATTTCTCAGTACTGGTAGGCAACCATTTCAGTATGGGTAGCCAAATGTTAAAAATCTAAGCCTGAAAAGAGTCAACCTTTTTTAGGAAAAGACAATTTTAAGCAAAAAGACATAGAAAAGGTCAAATGGTCAAACATTTTTTACACACACCCTTTTTCTTCCTCGGTTCAAGTCAATAATAATATATATAAATAAATTTATATATATTATTATTGAAGTAGAAGTGCGAAAAATATGGGGTGTCTTAAAAAAATGTTTGACCATTTGACCATTTGACCATACAACGAAATGAGTTGATGCTGTAAATAGCTGGTAATTAGTATATTAAACGATTTTTTTTTGGGGGGGGGTGGTCTCAAAAGAACAAAGGTACAACATTTTTTCGTTAATGCCGTTTCCCGTTATTTTTTCAGGAAAATCATATATGTCTATCGTTAAATTGATAAAATTGGGAATTGGAATATCAAAACCCATAAAAGTCACTGTCTTTATGTTATAATAAAAATGCAAGAATATAACGAGCGTAAATGATAGCTTTTATTTGATATTTGTGATATTTATCATGGTCAAATGGTCAAATAGTCAAACATTTTTTAAAGACACCCATACGAATTGAAAATTGACTTGCATATCTTGGTGAAAAACAGCTCTGAAGGAGCGACACCTAAAAGGGCAGTCCGTTAGGGCTGTTATATTTGCCGATATAGGGGGAATGAGGTCTGTAGGACCGACACCTATTGTATTCTATATGTTTTTAGGTGTCGCACTTACAGCGCTCCTCTAATCACGCATCTACCGAATAACAGCCCTTACGGACTGCCCTATTAGGTGTCGGGCTTTGGCTTTATTCGCAATGCTCATCAAGCTGCGCAAGTCCCTTCTTCGCTAAGGCTCATCAAGCTGAAGCAAGTCGTAGAACTCACGTTATATGTTAGATTCATACGTTGCCGAGCATACTAACGACAACTGGATAACGAAACGTTATTGAGCTGGTTTTGCAAAGGGTGAACGAATCGTTCTGCCCTTGTTTAAACCTGACAAAACAAAATGTCTGACCAGATTATCACATTTATCTTGACCTTATTTTAGCTGAGGTCGTGAATCCCGACCCCAAAATTCGTTAGGTATTCTGTCAGTCTTTTTCGCTTAATAATGCTTCTATAAAACTATCCATAATAATAACACACGCCTATTCACTATAATTATGATCTATCACTATTGTCACATTCTCATCAGGTAGAAGGGATTTCAACTCCTGCGTCAGCATTTCAGACAGAGCCACATCGTCATGCACGGAAATATCGGGCACAACATCTACCGAAACGCGGCGTTCATTCTCATAGTAATAGAAACCATGCACCTGTACTATCTCCTTATGCTTGGCAATAGCCTGTATGACAGTTGTCTGCAACTCCTTACGTTTGTTCTCACCCGTGGCTATGGAATAGACGCCAACAGTCATGATGATGCCATGCCTTTCAAACATCTGCTCTGAAATAGTGCGTGTCAAGCCATGAATCTCATGGGCATTCATAGTATCATTAACGCTCACATGAAGCGACCCTATGAACACGTCAGGACCATAGTTGTGCAGGATTATGTCATATACCCCACGCACCTCCTTGAAGGCAGAGACCTCATGCTTGATGTCGTGAAGAAGTTCCTGCGAGATCCTTGCTCCAAGAAGTTCATTCACAGGCGAGGCAAGCATTTCAAATCCTGCCTTGATGATAACCAAGGAAATGGCAGCACCAAGAATACCATCGAGCGACACCTGCCACAACAGCATGACGCCTGCGGAAATCAGAGTAGCCAACGTGATTACAGCATCAAAAAGCGCATCGGAACCAGAGGCGATAAGCGCATCGCTCTTCAACTGCTCGCCTTTGTGCTTGACATAGCGTCCCAGAACGAGTTTCACAACGATAGCAACCACTATGACAACGAGGGTGACAGTGGTATATTCGGGCTCTGTAGGATTGAATATCTTCTTAACCGACTCTATCAGCGATGTGATGCCAGCCGAGAGTACTATGACGGCAATGATAATGGCGCTAAAGTATTCTATACGTCCAAAGCCGAAGGGATGTTCACGGTCGGCAGGGCGTGTAGAGAGCTTTGTACCTACAATGGTGATGACGCTAGAAAGCGCGTCACTAAGGTTATTCACAGCATCCATCACTATTGCTACAGAACTGGCTATCACGCCAACGGCAGCCTTGAATGCAGCCAACAGCACGTTGGCCACTATGCCAATGACGCTGGTACGGATAATCTGATTTGAACGGTTCATAGTCTATGCTTTGTTAGGTTAGGGAGTGAGGGTAGAGGTTAGAGTTAGAGGACAAGCCGCCAACACCCATCACCTATCACCCAACACCTGATTTGTGAGTGCAAATACATTCGTACGAAACAAATAGTGCGTGTCAGCCAAAAGCTGGCGCACGTCTCCGATTTGTAAGTGCAAAGATAAAAAAAATATCACATTTCACCAAGAATATTGATGATAAAATGAAAAAATGTGCATAGCCATCATTAAGACAACTATGCACACATACTAAACATAACTATTAAGACTTATTGTGCCTCAATCTCCAATACACGACTTGACCAGTCGTTGCGCTTGCCGTAGTCAACATTGTGGGCGTAAGGCATTTCGAGACCAGTCTGCATGAGATATGCTCCGCTGTATGTCTTGCCCTCGCAAGAGAGAGGCGTGTCGTCAACACGGTTGAGCTCGTGAACCTTATACATGCGGTTGGCATCGAGTCCCGACATGCGGATACGTGGCAGGTGCTGATTCTTGAATGTCTCGAGTTTCCACCAGAAGAACACGGCTTTCTGCTTGTCGGCTGACACATACATGAGCGATGCGAGGTTGTCGCCCGAGTATGGGGAGTGGAGGCGATAGAGGTCGCCAAACTGAACGACAGGACGGATGCGCTTGTAGTCGGTTATTGCCTGTCGGCAGAATGCTTTCTCCTCGTCGGTCATATTCTTAGGCTGTATCTCCATGCCCAGACGGCCTGACATAGCCACATCGCAACGGAACTTGATGGAGGTGGTGCGATATACGGCATGGTTAGGCACGGCAGAGATATGACTCGCCATTGCTATTGCAGGGAAGAAATAGCTGGTGCCCCATTGCATGAAGACGCGCTGGAGGGCATCGGTATTGTCGCTTACCCAGAACTCGTCAAAGTATGGCAGGAGACCGTAGTTGGCACGTCCGCCTCCTGAGGCACAATCCTGAATGACCACGTCAGGGTACTTGGCACGAACACGCTCGCACACGTTTATCAGTCCGCGGTGATACTCTATGTAGAGGTGGCTCTGGTCAGCCATAGGGAGATATTGCGAACCGTGGTTCATCACAGGCGCGTTGGCATCCCACTTGATATAGGCAATCTCAGGATACTTGGTGAGGAGGTTATCGACGATGGAGAATACATAGTCCTGCACCTTCGGATTTGAGAGGTCGAGGACAACCTGAGTACCGCCTCGTCCCTGAACAGGCTCACGCCCTGTAGCCTTGATGATCCAGTCGGGATGCTTCTCGTAGAGCTCGGAGGTGGTGTTAGCCATTTCTGGCTCAATCCAGATACCGAATTTCACGCCGTTCTTCTTCGCATCGGCAAGGAGTCGCTCAATGCCTTCGGGCAGTTTCTTGGTATCAACAACCCAGTCGCCAAGGGCTGCGTTGTCGGTGATGCGGCGGTATTTATTGCCAAACCAACCGTCATCCATTACAAAGAGCTCACCGCCCATTGATGCTATGTCGTGCATCATCTGATCCATGCCCTCGTGGTTGATGTCGAAATACACGCCTTCCCAAGAATTGAGCAGAATCATGCGCTCCTTGTCGCCGTGACGGAGCATATACTTACGCGCCCATGAGTGGAATGTCTGGCTCACGCCGTTGGTTCCGCTGACGGAATAGGTATAGGCAGAGCGCGGTGTGGTGAATGTCTCGCCTTTCTTGAGATGATACTCGGAGTTATCGGGATTGATACCTGCAAAATACTGGTGATAGTCGGTTTCGTCAGTATCAATAGTGATACGGAAGTTACCGCTGTAGCAGAGGGCTGCGCCTATGACATCGCCTGTATTCTCACGAGCAGGACCATCGAGTGAGAGCATCACCTCGTTGCGGTCGGAGGTGGCGTTGCGGAGTCCGTCCTTGTTCTTTATCTCAAGCAGTCCGTTCTTCAGAGGCTGCTCAACGAGCTGTCCCTCGCTTGCCCAAGAGCCGTGGAAATGGGTGACGTGCACGTTGCCGCGACGCACAGGGAGAAGAGGGTTATAGAACTGCGTGAGGGTTACGGTTTTCTTCTCATCGTTTCTGATATCCGTCCATGACTCGAGCATATCGAGGTCGCTGTATGCGAGATAATAGAGGTGAACGGTTGTAGGATAGAGAGGGTCTTTGAGGGTGACGGTGAGCAACTGCCCAGAGCGCGTAGCACCGTTAGGAGCTTTCTCCGTGTGGGATGTCACCTTATAGTCATCAATGACGAGATTGGTGGAAAGGTTTCCGTCATCATGGCGCATGGCAAGGCACACCTCATTCATAGTATGCGTTGCGCCGTAGGCGGGATAGACCTCGGAGCGTGTCCAGTTATCGTCCTTCAGTTTCTGGAGGTTGGCGATGTCAGCATTGCCGATGGCAGGGCCATAGTAGAGGAACTGAGGCTCTGCGCCTTTGTCAAGGTCGAGGACAAAGGAGGTGTGAGGGGTGGAAAGGGAAACGTTTTCAGCGAAGGCGGGCATAGACAAAAAAAGACCAAAGACAACCAACAGGCGGCCTCTCCCCCCGCCCTCCCCCGTAGGGAGGGAGCCGGAGCGCGAAAGGAACAATGACAACGAATGCTTTATATTCTTTTTTAAATTACTCATATTATTTTTTGATTTATTGGTTTTGACCTTCCGGCTCCCTCCCTACGGGGGAGGGCGGGGGGAGAGGCCTTGTTATTGTTGAGTTCTCTCAATTATCTCCAGACACATCCTTGAATTGTGGTAAGGGCATTTCCAGAAGCCGGCATGGTCATCCTTGCGGTTGATGTTGCGCTCTGGGTCACGACTCCAGTACCACTCACCAAGCTCGTTGTCAATGAGATTATCCTTGATATATTGCCAGCAACGCAGAGCCTTCTGAAGAGCAGCCTCATCACCGAAATGCTGATAGATGTTATAGAAGCCCACGACGGTTTCTGCCTGTACCCACCAATGGCGGTCATCGTCAACATAGCCGGTATCAAGATTAGCCTCATGCGTCATAGAGCCGTCGGCATTGAGACCTTTTTCCGAAGCCTTGGCAACAAGCTGCACGATAGGCTCAACCTTCGCAAGCACTTCCTTGTCACCGAGCACAAGGGCTGCCTCGTGCAAGAGCCATGAGCATTCTATGTCGTGACCGTAGGACTCCAGCCAACCAGCACCGCGAGTCCAGTCTTTCTCAAAGAACAAGTCAAGATGATGCGTCTCTGGGTTCAGGATTTTATCACAGAAGATATCAATGAGGTTGCGGAGAGAGGTCTCGACCTTGTTAAGTGAAGAGTGAATAGTGAAGAGTGAATAATTTGAGTTAGTATTCTTCGCGCATTCAGCATTATGTGGAAACTTAAACTGTTCACTCTTCACTCTTACCTCTTCACTTAGCACTCGATACAGGTTGGCATAAGGCTCAATGATATGCAGGTGAGTGTTCTGAGACTTTGGATAGTTGGCATCAAGCTCAGAGAGGCGCATATCCGCTATCTCGCCCCACTCTCGGGTACATGCTTCGATATAGCCATTATAGACCTCATCAAGCGAATGGTCTTCAATACAAGTGTAAAGGCTTATGCAAACATCCAGTACTCTTTCTATCTCTTCTTCACTCACGGAAGCATCTGGACGCTGACGAAGCGCACGAACATATTCGCTCATGCCATAGAGCATGAAGCCGAGGGCATAGAACTGCTTCTTTGTGTCAACGGGATTGCCCTTATAGTCGAGTTCCCAGTATGTGCCTCCATACACAGGGTCGATGAAATGCTCAAGGATATAGTCCTTGGCACGGGTAGCCGCAGCAAGATACTCAGCCTTGCCGAGCACACGATAGGCAGCAGAGAAGCTCCACAAGATTCGGGCATTGAGTATTCCGCCCTTGCTTGCCTCCTTCACAAGCACACCCTCCCCAGTCATACGGCCATAGAAACCGCCATTCTCCTCATCCTGAAACCTGAGCCAGAAGGGGAGGATGTTGTTCTCAAGGCAAGAGAGGAGTTCAGACCTAAGGCCCCCCTCCAACTCCCCCGAGGGGGAGAGATTTTTATAGTTTTTTTCGCTCATACAATTGGCTATTTCAATTCTTTACAGTTTCCACCTTGGTATCTCCCGGACGGAAAAGATACCCCGTAGTAGCACCGCCGTTGGCAGAATATTTCTTCCACTCTATGTTCTTCCAGTCAATCTGGTCGGTGCGCTGAGCAAGAGCGGCATGAGGGATAGCAGAGCCATTCTTAACAAGAACGACGATAGGCATCTGGGCGCCTGTCTTCTTCCATTGTGGAACATCAATCTTACGCCATCCCGGCTGATAGACCTTGCCTGTCTGATAGTCAATCCAAGGCTCTTCGCCTGGGAGATACACGGTGCGTGAAGTGCCAGCCTCAAGCATCGGAGCTACGAGCATCTGACTGCCGAACATATATTCATCCTCCACAAGCCATGCACCCGGATCATCTGGATATTCAAGAAGAAGGGCACGCTGCATTGGCAATCCCTGCTCGGTGCAGAGCTTTGCCTGCGCATAGATGTATGGCATGAGCTTATACTTCATCTCAGCAGACTGACGGAAGAAATCCATGAACTCCTGTCCCTTTGAATAGTCTGACTGTCCGTCGGTATAGAGCCAAGGCTCTGTCTCCACGCCATGAATACGTGAGTGGGAGGTGAAGAAACCGTATGGCAACCAACGGCGATAAAGTTCCTCAGGCGATTTTGTTACGAATCCGCCTATATCATTGCTCCAGAAAGAGAAGCCTGAGAGTCCGAAAGAAAGTCCGGCACGTACGGTTCCGAGAAGTCCGGTGTTCGTTGTGCAGGCATCACCACCCCAATGGAGAGGATAGCGCTGAGAACCTGCCCATGCAGAGCGTGCCCAGATTATTCCCTCATGGTTTACAGCATCGATAGCCTCGTAAGCCGTCTTGTTATAGCGCACAGGATAGAGGTTATGCTCATATAAACCTGTACGGCCGTTGCTGTATATGCCATTATTCAAAGGTGCGCCCTCACCGAAGTCAACCTTGATGACAGAAACACCTTGCTTTATCAATCCCTGAAGTTTCTCGGTGTACCATTGGCAGGTCTTTGGATTGGTGAAATCGAGAACGGCATCCTCGAAAGGCAACTGCCCATTAGGACTCTTCACCGCCATACCGTTTTCTACAAGTTCGTTGAAATAGCGGTTCTTCGGAGTGAAGTAAGGCAACTGCCACAAGCAGGTGTGGAAACCGTCGGCCTTGAGGTCTTTCAGCATCTTCACAGGGTCTTTGAAGTTCTTCTTCGAGAACTCATAGTCGCATTGCCAGTCAACCTCGAACCAACCTGTATCGAAATGGATAACATCAGAAGGAATCTTGTTATCACGCAGTTTCTTTGCCACGCTACGGCCTTCTGCCTCGGTGAAATATGAGATACGCGACATCCATGTGCCGAAAGACCAGAGCGGTGGAAGCGTTGGCTTGCCCACAAGGTCGGTATATTCGTTGAGTATTTCCTTCGGAGAGCCAAGCATTATGAAGAGGTCGGCATTCTCATCGCCCATGAAAAGCCGGGTAGAACCGATATATGAATATCCGAAATCAACGGTAACAGGAGCTGCGGTGTGCATGAAGATGCCATAGCCTCGGTTGGAGAAGAAGAACGGTATTGGCTTATACATATCAGGGGTTTCAGGTCCCTGAGGATCTGCAACGAAGAGGTTGAGTTTCTTGCCGACATGATTGAGTCCGGTTGGAGACTCACCACAACCATAGATTCTCTCGCCCGGAGCAAGGGAGAATACTGGCTCTATGGCACGACTATTATCCACACCACGCTTCATCCACATAAGCGGATGCGTCTTTACCTGTGTGGAGTCATTATCCGACAAGGAGCGAGTGTGGGTTAGTTCCCTACCCTCCGTATCCTTCACCACAAGTCGCCAAGGGTATTTCTGAATCTCAATGCTACCCTCGGAACTCTTATATACGATAGCCTTTGCAGTCTCCGTAACGTTCCATTGCGCACGACCATCGGCTGGTTTCTTTACAAGCATCACCTCATCGTCATAGTTATCCTTGGGGATTATAGGAGAGGTATAGAGGCGCACACGAACAGTACGGCTATTCACCGGTTCTATGGTAAACTGCAATTCAGGACTCTGGTCGTATGCAGGTCCGGGGAAATCGAGGTTTTCAAGAGGGATGATCCATTGTCCGTTTGCATTAAAAGCCTGACGGGCATGAAGTTGCTGACGTGCCCACTTTATCTTTCCCACACCAGTAGACTTATTGAACGCAGCAAGACTATCTGCCGTGAAATAGGTGTTTGACATGTCAAAAAACTGCTGGCTCATATCAAGAGCCTGATTAAGCAGATACTGTTGTCCGTTATTTGTGGTTAGCTGTGCCGAAGCTCCGGTTACGCAAAGCGCAAGGGCAAGGGCGAAAATAGGTTTCTTCATCGTATTTCTTTTAAGTAAAATATAAAAAGAAAAATTAAAAAGTATGGTTAGTTTTCCAGTGGCATATCGTTACCAGTATAGAGTAATCATACTTTTTAATTTCTACTTCTTACTTTTTAGTTTTTTATTTTTTTACTTCTTCAATGGGAACTTATACGCAAGGATTCCCATCAAGGCAGCCATAATTGCAGGGAAGATAGAGAAGAGTGCCCATACCATTGTCTTTACCGATTCCTCGTTGGTGATAGTCACGATTGTCTCGCCTGTCATTTCGTCTGTTGTGGAAACAAGTCCAGCCATACCGAGAAGCATAGCGATGAGCGAACCTGAGATTGCGCCACCGAACTTCTGAGCCATTGTGCCGGAAGAGAAGATAAGACCTGTGGAAGATTCACCGAACTTCTCTGTAGCGAAGTCGGCTACATCGGCATACATAGACCATAGCAATGGAGAATAGAGACCAGCTCCTACTGATGTGAGGATTGAGATGGCTATCAACACCCAGATATACGAACTATCCATTGGGATGAAGAAATACAAAACGGATGTAGCAAAGCATATTACGGCAGCCCATACGAAAGCCATGCGCTTTGAGCCTATCCACTTTGTGAATGCCGGCGACAAGCCTCCGAATATCATACATGTAGCCTCGCCAATGCCCATGAAGACGGTGAAGTTGATGATAAGACTACCCATCGTGATGTCACCGCCAAGACAGTATGTGAACATATATCCTGCTACGGCATAGCGGAATCCGTTGAAGAAATTCGTACAAACGGCAACGAGGGTGATATAGCACCAAGGCTTGTTCTTGAACAAATCGCCAAACTGACGGAAAGAGAAGCTCTCGGCACGCTTTGGCTTAATACGCTCCTTTGTCAGCAAACCGCACGCCATTGTCATAAGACAGGCTATCAATCCAAAGGCTGCTCCAAGTACGGCATACTGATGTTGCTCACTACCTCCCACCATTTTCTGAAGGTAAGGGAAGATGAACAATGTGATGAAGCCCATAGCGTATGCTCCCACCATACGGAATGAAGAGAACTGGTTGCGCTCGTTATCATCATCGGTCATAACACCGAGGAGAGAGCCATAAGGCACGTTCACGAGAGTGTACATTGCCATCATGAGAATATAGAATCCGTATGCCCATACACGCTTTGCCGTGATGCCGAAATCAGGGGTGAAGAGCAGGAGGGCAAAGACCAATCCATAAGGTATTGCTCCGAATATGAGCCAAGGACGATATGTGCCCCAGCGTGTCTGTGTGCGGTCAGCAAGCGATCCCATGATAGGATCAGTAACAACATCGAACATACGGGCGATGAGCATCAACGCAGCCGTATCGGCAAACGTAAGTCCGAATACGTTAGTAAAGAACAACGGGAAGGCAATTGACATTATCTTCCATGTGATACCTCCGGCAGCCGCATCACCAAGAGCATAGCCGATTTTTTCCTTTAGTGTAGCCATTTATGACAAAATTTTCGGCCTCTCCCCCCGCCCTCCCCCGTAGGGAGAGAGCCGGAAGGCGAAAGGCAGTTCAAATTATAAGCCTAACCAAGCCTTCCCAAAGGGAAGGATGTTTGATTGTATAATCGCGAAAGGCATGTTAATTATTAATTGTTAGTTGTGTTTTGGTTCTCCGGCTTCCTCTCTACGGGAGAGGGCGGGGGGAGAGGCCGTTCATCTATTCTTTCTTATCAAAGCCTTTATCTTCTCCACCGAACTTGCAGTTGTCAATCCATCTTCTGGAGTGTTCTTGCAATAGTCGATGAGTTTGTCGATGGTGGATGTCGCAACGTGCATGCGAGTATCGGAAGAAGCATAGTAGATGAACACCTTGCCGTCATCGTCAGCTATCCAGCCATTGGCAAATGTAACGTTCATCACATCACCGATGTATTCCTCTCCCTGCGGAACGAGGAAATACCCACCCGGCTCAGCAATAACCTTCGTAGGGTCTTCAAGACTCGTCATATACAGATACAGCACATAACGCAAACCCGATGCACAGGCACGAACACCATGTGCAAGATGCAGCCAGCCTTCCTTTGTCTTGATAGGATGAGGTCCCTCACCATTCTTCACCTCAGTAATAGTGTGATAGTGACGGGCATTTATTATTTTCTCTTCCTTTATCTCTGCATTCTCAATATCATCTACAAGTGCCCAGCCGATACCGCCACCAGAGCCTGTATCGATGAAACCATCCTGAGGACGGGTATAGAATGCATAATGACATTTACTATTTGACGATTTACTATTTACTATTTTCCCATTCTCATCCGTATAGACAAACTCCGGATGAAGCACCACATTTCTTTGCTGCGACTTTGCCTTGAGGTCAGGCAGACGATACCAAGTCTTCAGGTCCTTTGTACGGGCGATACCTGCCGTTGCAGTAGCAGCACTAAGGTCTCCCGGCTGTGAGTCGTCATGACGCTCTGCACAGAACACGCCATATATCCAACCATCCTCATGTGCCGTAAGACGCATATCATATACGTTTGTGGCTGGAACGACATCCTCTGGCATGGTGATAGGCTCATCCCAGAAACGGAAGTTGTCAATACCGTTAGGCGACTCTGCCACGGCAAAGAAGCTCTTACGGTCAGCCCCTTCCACACGAACAACGAGCAGATACTTGCCATTCCATTTTATCGCACCACTATTGAACGTAGCATTCATCATGATGCGTTGCATCAGGTATGGGTTATCCTTCTCGCAGAAATCATATCGCCATTCAAGGGGAGTATGCTCTGCCGTAACAATAGGATATTCATACCTGTCATATATTCCGTTACCCCATTCCTTCTTTATATTAGGACGGGAAAGCAGCTCCTCATGACGAGCACGCAGAGCCGCTAATTTCATTTCAAATTCCTTACTCATTATTATATTGAGGGCTTTTCAGCCTTATTATATCTATCTTATTCCAAATAGTCAACAGCCCCGCCCCCTAATAAATGATGTGGGGAAACATCGCATAAATCTGCGATAAAATAAGTAAAGTCAAGAAAGAGAACACGGGGGCTGGGGGCCATTGCACTATTTATATCTTTTCACTATCAACTTTAATCTTTATTCTTTACACTATCTACTTTATTCCAAGTATATCTTTCACAAACAACAAGTTCTTTCCTTTTGCCCATGCCTTGAAATCATCGGCAGTCTTTGCATCCTTCGAAGCTCCGAAGTGCTCCTTAGAGTAATTGCGCCAAGGAAGGAAATAGCAAATTGGATATTTCTCGATAACAGGCTTGAAAACACGTTGCCACCAAGTAGCATCAGGCGAATTCTGATAACCGCACTCGGTCATGGCGATAAGCTTTCCATGCTTCTTTGCGATATCTGTTATCAGCTGAAGGTCTTTGTCAAGCTGAGCCTTGAAGTCCGCCTCACTACCCCATTGGTAAGCATCCTCACCTATAAGATCCACCCGGTCATCACCGGGATATCTAACCATCCATTTTTCCTCTGTCCAGTTGCCCTGAAGGTTTGGAGAATAAGACCATACTATATAGTCGCGCAACGTCTGGCTATTGCCAACCTCAACGGCATTGATATAATCCTGTGTGAGATTCCAGAAAGCGTGGAAATCGGCATCCGAGCAGTTTGCCTGTCCCCACCAGAACCAGTTTCCGTTATTCTCATGCCAAGGGCGGAAGATTATAGGCACCTGATTACCTTTTTTGTCTTTTAAGGTTACAAGGAAATCAGAAATCCGCTTAAGCCAAAGCTGAAACTTATCGGCCATCCTCCCACCAGGAAGGAGAGATTTCACCGTATTTTTTGGATTGTCTATCTGCGGAACAAGATCCTCACGTCCTATCTTTTTCAAGGCAGTAACAGCCTCATTGTATGCCTTTATATCCTTCTCTATCCAAGCTGTAGTGCCGAGCAACGGATTACGAGGATGCCATGAGATAGTCACTATTCCACCACGTTCATACTGTCGGATAATCTCCTGACGAATACGAGTGAAAGGCACAGAGTCGAGATTCTTATCATCACCCACCTCAAGACCGCCAAGGTCGAAGCCCATCACACCGGGATAGTCGCCTACAAGGTCGTATGTATCTGAGCGGTTATCATCCCAATCCCACGTAATGCCATAGAAAGGATCATCCTGATGACCGTACATATAGCCTTTCTGCTGTATCTTTGCCAAGCGGTTTATGAGCTGCTGTCGAGGCAAAGGCTTTGCTGCACTTACAGGAATATCCGCAAGAACCAACAAACACAATACTACAACGGGTAGCATTAGTAGTCTTCTCATAATGCAAAAATACACAGTTTTAGTTATGTTATGATTTCTGGGTGCAAAATTAATGTGATTCAACCATATTAACTTTGCTTTTTTTATCATTTCCTTGCACTCGCAAAATAAATCACATTTCATTCGTGTTATTCATGCTTTTTTTTTAACTTTGCATTCGCAAATCGGAGACGGGCGCCACATTACGAGCGACAAGTCCTATTTCTTCACAACAACAGATTATGAATACCCGGAGATTAATTTTGATTATAGCCTTGACTCTAAGCGGCATAGTAAATGCTATTGCGCAAGAATATAAGGATAGTACAATCATACAGGAACAAAAGACAAAGCCAAAGCGTGAGATTCTCAGATGGGGACTCAGCCTCGAAGGTTCGATACAGAGCTCAGATAGGTCATCATTTGGCTGGGGACTACAATGCAGTTATAGATTCAACACTAATTTCCATGCCGGTTTGGGAGTACGAGTATTCTACTGGGACAGATACTACCATACATGGCATGACGACAACTACGTGTATCAGTTTGAAAAAGCAACTGATGATGACGGCAAATCAAATTGGAGAAGACAGATAGACCTTGCCTTATCTGCTACCTATATTCTACCAGTAATAAAACGAGGAGGCATAGCCTTTGGCGGTACAGCCATATTTAGTCCTATACCTATTGAGACATTCGAAATAAGCCGAACCCCGAGGAGTATTGCAGACAACAATCCATTGGCTATTCACGACCAACGCTCTGGCATAACAGAAACGAAGGTAAAACACGTGTATGATGCCTTTCAACCTGGTCTCTTTGCCGAAGCTGGAATATATTATGACCTCAACCAAATGGGAGAAAAATGCAGGTTAACTCTAATGTATGGTATTGGAACATTTGACTCATTCATGGGCTCTCGTCATAGCAAGGTCTTCGACCAGAAACTTAACGACCATCTGCCAAGCAAGGAGTTATGCCATACCATCACCTTGCGTATGAGCGTATTCTAAGCGTGAAGTTCCCAAGTACCTCCCATGTAAGTCCGTTGTAAGTCCCATCTTCCTCCCATCATCCTTTATTCAGAAGCGAAGGAAGAGCAAAGGAGAAGCGAAGGAAGAGCAAAGGAGAAGCGAAGGAAGAACGAAGGAAGAACGAAGGGACATCGAACAATCAAGACTCTTTATTTCATTTTCGACCTATTAAAAAAATAGCGGCACCACATAAGTTAAAGTTAAATTTTAACTCTATGTTGTGCCGCAACAGTTTTGTTTAGAGGTCCTTCAATGGGTCTGCATCATCTTTATGCTCCCAATCGGTAATCATCCATCTGTATTTTGTATCTAATTCGAACTCGAAGTTCTCAGAATATTTTCCTGCACCAGTATATGGAGTATATACTTTGTATGTATCCGCCATTGTGAAACCATCAGATAACTCAGAAACGACCTTGATATACATCTGACGACCCGTGATAGCATCCCATCTGTCACGCAGTATCTTCCAATCTGCACTACTGAACATGACAGCTACCACCTTACGATCCTTATAGAAATACTTCTCATTACGCTTTCTGTTTTCAAATTTCTCATTATCCACAAAAGCCTCAACTATCTTCTTCTTCATTTCCTTATCACGGAAATTCTCTTCCCAAGAGTATAACTTAGACTTGGATATAGGTTCTGTATCACCATAGAAATGATTATGTCCCTGTACTACCTTTCCCTCTTTCCAACTATACAAATCCCACAGTTTCTCTCTTAGGGCTGTCATTTTTTCCTTATACGCATCAACCTGGCTCTTCTGTTTAGCCTGATAATCAGACTGCAATTGTTTCTGCGTATCCTTTGCCTTATCAGCATCAGATTTACCACTCACAGCGGATTTAGCCTTCTTCAGCAGACCTCCTAACTGTGCATCTGCCACAGTATTAAAGGAAAACATGGCAACAAATGCCATAAACAATACTTTTACTGTTCTTTTCATAATAGATTTTGTTTTAATTGATATTAGTTTTTGAAAAATAATCTTCGCTTAGGTGGAAATACAAACACAGCAACGACTCCTCCCATCCCTTGTCAGGACGAGAGGAGCCGTTACATGCTCCAAACAATAGCCTATAGCACTACCGTTTGTTTGTTTGTTTGTTTGTTTGTTTGTTTGTATATAAAATATCGAGACAACCAAACATTAAGGACACTTTCTTTGCGCCCCTAACATTAATTAAGATATGATGCCCGATATTCATTTTCATTGTAATTTTGTTTAGATTTCGGCTACAAAGATACTAAAAGTTTTGTATTATCAGTCTTTTTTGCTCATAAATTTACAAAAAAGCGTCGTATTTCCCGTTTTTCCTGTATTTTCTCCAGAAATCCGGATAGAATTTCAAAAAAAACAAGACTTATAAATTGTAAATTCAAAATAAAGAAAAGGCGCAAAGACAAAAGAGATAAAACTCTGTGTCTTCGCGTCTTTCACATTCAATTAATGCGATCTCGCCATATTGCAATAATCACAATCTCATTTAGAATGACCAACCGAGACCGACGTATGGATAGAAGAACGGTCTATCAAGTCCATTCTCACCACCAAAATTAAATGAAGGGGTTAAACCAACCCGGGCAACAAATCCACTTGGACGTTGATAACGATAGCCAATATTTCCAAAGATGAAATATGCGAACCTATTCTCATCCCAAAGATTTGTCATATCAATATAACGATCTCCAGTATATATTTTATCGGTAGTAGAATGGCCATATTTACAAGATCCAAGGCTCACACCTGCACCAAGCTCCAAATGATGGTTTTTCTCTCCATGAAGGTAATTTAATTCCAAAGGAACCGCAAAGCCACTCATATCTTCATAATCGGTAAAACCCTTTCTTACAAGGCTTGCACCAATACGAAATCCGAAGCCTTCGTTGCCCTTAAATCGGGAATCAAAGTTCACGCCCATTACTGTATGGGCACCAGCAAACTCCAATGATACATTTTTTACAGCACGATCCTGTGCCATAGCACTATTTATGCCTAAAGCAATCAGTAGAGATAATAAAATCTTGGTCTTTTTCATTTTCTTAAATATAATATCCTTTGTTTAAACTTTTTCATCTTCATTATCTGAATGCAAAGATACTAAATGACATTGATATCACAAAAAAATATTGTCATTTTTTTCAAAAAAATAATATAATACCGTTTTTACCAATACAAAACAAAAAGACGCGAAGGCATGAGCTTGAAACTCTGTGTCTTCGCGTCTTGGCGTTTATAACTTATTATTTATGCGATTATCCCAAGAGACTTACTGTACGCTTGAGGAACTTGTCAAGAGCAGCTCCCTTCAACATACCATTCTGAAGAAGGGCGATGTCGATAAGCTGGTGAACCTTGTCGTTCTTAGAAGCATATCCGGCGAGAACGTCAGACTTCTTCTTCTGCTCAGCAGTAATGTTGTTGCGTGTTTCCTCAAGGTCCTTCTTCTGAGCATCCGTAATCTCATCTGCCTTCTTATCCTTCTGCTCAGCCTCAAGAACCATCTTACGAGCCTCAAGTCCCTTGATTTCAGCAAGGATAGGCTTGAGAGCCTCTGCTGTATTAGCGTTGGTATCAGCAAGGATAGCCTTAACAACAGCGTGGTCAGAGTTGAGTACGAGGGTGTATGAGTCTGGCATCTGACCATAGAAGCCCATACCGCTCTGGAAACGGCTTGCGTCCTTCATACGGCGCATATACTCGTTCTGGGTGAACATAACAGGGGCAGCCTCAGCTCCGAGAGCCTGAACCTGTACCATAAAGTCGGTCTTCTCGATTGCAGGCATCTGTGACTTAAACACCTCAGAGATGTTTGCAACCTCTTCCTCAGAGAAATCAACCTTCTTAACCTCGTCCTTGACAATAAGGCGGTCAATGATATCGCCATCAACACGTGTGAAGCGCGACTTCTCGAACTTCTGCTCAAACATATTGATTGTAGGAGTGTCAAGCTCGCCATCGAGCAAGAGAACAGAATACCCCTTTGCCTTTGCAGCCTCGATGTATGAATACTGTTCCTCCTTGTTGTTAGCGTAGAGGTAGATGAGGTTGCCGTCCTTGTCGGTCTGGTTGTCCTTGATGAGAGTCTTGTACTCCTCGAATGTGAAGTACTTGCCTTCTGTGTCCTTGAAGAGAGAGAAGTCCTTTGCACGATCATAGAAAGACTCATCGGTCAGCATTCCGTAGTTGATGAAGATCTTGAGCTTATCCCACTTCTCCTCATAGTCCTTGCGGTCGTTCTTGAAGATACCGTTGAGACGGTCAGCCACCTTCTTTGTGATGTATGTAGAGATCTTCTTCACGTTAGCGTCGCTCTGGAGATAAGAACGGCTTACGTTCAATGGGATGTCAGGAGAATCGATAACACCATGAAGAAGTGTGAGGAAGTCAGGCACGATGCCCTCAACCTGATCAGTTACGAACACCTGATTGCAATAGAGCTGAATCTTGTTGCGCTGAAGGTCGATATTGCTCTGAATGCGTGGGAAGTAGAGGATACCTGTGAGGTGGAATGGGAAATCTACATTGAGGTGAATCCAGAACAGAGGCTCATCCTGCATAGGATAGAGTGTGCGGTAGAATGACTTGTAGTCCTCGTCCTTGAGTGAAGATGGGGCTTTTGTCCAAAGTGGCTCTACATCATTGATGATGTTGTCCTTGTCGGTATCAACCATCTCCTTCTTCTCAGAACTCCACTCCTGCTTCTTGCCGAAAGCTACAGGTATTGCCATGAACTTGCAATACTTGTTCAAGAGAGACTCAATCTTTGACTTCTCAAGGAACTCCTTGCAGTCTTCAGAGATATGGAGAACGATATCTGTACCACGACTTTCGCGCTCAGCATCTGAAATCTCGAACTCAGGACTACCGTCGCAAGTCCACTTCAAAGCCTTTGCGTCATCCTTAAATGAACGTGTGATGATATCCACACGGTCAGAAACCATGAATGAAGAATAGAAGCCAAGACCGAAATGTCCGATGATGGCATTTGCGTTGTCCTTGTATTTCTCGAGGAAGTCTGTTACGCCTGAGAATGCAATCTGATTGATATAGCGGTCAATCTCCTCCTCTGTCATACCAATACCACGGTCAGAGATAGTGAGAGTGCCAGCCTCCTTGTCGAGAGAAACATGAACGGTAAGGTCACCAAGTTCGCCCTTGAACTCGCCACGCTCAGCCAATGTCTTGAGCTTCTGTGTAGCGTCAACGGCATTTGAAATCATCTCACGAAGGAAAATCTCATGATCACTGTACAAGAACTTTTTGATAACGGGGAAGATGTTCTCGGTTGTAACCCCGATGTTACCTTTTTGCATAGTAAATATAATGAATAAACATCGCAAGGCTTCGGCCTCTCCCCCCGCCCTCCCCCGTAGGGAGGGAGCCGGTGTGCTTAAAGGCATTCCTCTAAAGGATATTTAGAGCCGGCTAAAGCCATAAAAACGATGATGTGTTAATATTTTTATTTATTTGCTATGCGTAAAACAAAAGGTGTGCCAAAATATAAATGAAAAACGAAAAGTGAAAAATGAAAAAAATGGAAAATCACAGCCTATCCCCATTTCACGAATCGGCTCCCTCCCTACGGGGGAGGGCGGGGGGAGAGGCCGTAGTTCCCCCTTATAACTTCTTCAACTCAATCCCCCTTGCTTTATCAAGATATTCGTCATATAGCAAAATGGCAGACTCCCACTCTTTCGATGCTGACAAGATGTCGGAATCTACGTTTGTACCGAGCTTTGAAAGACGTGAATGCAATTCGCCTATAGTGAGGATATTAAGGGCTTCTGCCGGTTGATAGAGCACTTCCTCACCTTTGTCATCGTGCATTATCTCTGCAAGGAAATGTATCTGCTGAAGGTCATAGAGGAGTTTCGACAATACACGCATCGAAATTCCAAGCTGCTCTTTCAACTGCATGGAACTATAAGCCAGCTTGCCTTCAGAGAAGCGTTTGCAGACAATAGACATTATCTTTATAGACAGCACCATCCTTGCCTTGTATGACAAATCCGCCTGTGAATTATTTGAAAGGAAGTCATCATGATTCTGAACAGTATAGGATAGCTCCGCACCCACAAGAATAATTGTCCATGAGATTTGCATCCACAGCATGAAAAGAGGGATAACGGCAAAAGATCCATAGATAGCGTTATAGTTGCTCACCCATATCTGAGAATTGATGTAAATGAGCTGGAACAGTTGCATAGCAATACCAGCGGCAATACCCGGCCAAAGAGCAGAACGGAATTTCACCTTGGTATTCGGCATAAAAACATACAGAGCCACAAATACAGCCGACATCACCACGTAAGGGATGAGCTCTATAAAGAACTTCATCAACGGCCCTATAATCGTTATATCTATAAGGTGGCGGTTGAATGCCTGCATCCAGATACTAAGGCCCGATATTGTAACAATAACTATAGGGAATGCGAAGAGCAGAGCCATATAGTCGGTAAACGTGCGGAACATGGAACGAGGCTTTCGCACAAGCCATATATCGTTGAAAGTCTCTTCTATCGTACTAATAAGCATCAGCACAGTTCCGAGCATGAAAAGAAGTCCTATACCGAGGAAAACGCCTTTTTTAGTATTAATAAGGTATGAATTGACAAACCCTATTATTATCTCCGACACATCCGGCTGAGCCTTGAGCAAATCGCGGAACCACTCCTCTATGTAGATATTATAACCGAAACCTCGTGCTATGGCAAAGACGACCGCAAGGATAGGCACAGTAGCAAGCAAGGTTGAATAGGTCAACCGACTTGCAGAAGCCAGAACGCGCTTTGCCATAAAGTCATTATAGAGCGATATCAATATTTCCTTAATAGACTTTAGGCTAAGAGATCTTGTGACAAAAGGATTTTTCATTGTTCCATAATATTTTAAACGCAAAGACACAGAGACGCAAAGCTGATTTTTCCTTTCCTTTGTGTCTTTGCGTCTTAGCGTTCATTACTATATAAAGTTCCCTCCCTCGGGGAGGGTTAGGGTGGGTCTCAAAAGAAAGCAGCGTCCCTATAAGCCGGGTTCTGTACATCCGCAAGTCTCTCGGAATGCGGTGTGCCTTGTCATTTATCTAGTCCTGAGGTTGCCCCCAGGCTCAAGCGTTCTACCCTCCACCGTAGTCGGATGACATCGGGCGAGCAACCCTCTGACGATGGTATACGCGAACTTGCAGCCTCCGGAAGACACAGCACCGATGTCACCACCGGCCTGGTGAGCTCTTACCTCACCTTCTCACCTTGACACCTCCACGGCAATGGCGATAAACGAGTTAGGGCTAAAGCCGAGAGATGCAGTCATTCTCTTCTGTCCGATCTTACCGTCACCGGTAACTCCTATTTTCGGGAGCGGAGCGCTCTATGCTGCCCGGACTTTCCTCTCGCCCAAGTCACAAGTGATAATGGACCAGCGACAAAGCCGGGGCGCTGCTGTCTAAATATCTGACTGCAAAATTACTACTATTTTTCTGATTATCCAAATCAAAGGGCAAATAATTTCTATATTCGTCCGCTCTCAGTTCGTTGATAGTCCGATATTCCTCCGATGATAATACCATTATAATACCATTATATTACCATAATAATACCATTATAATACCATAAACTATTGTATTATTATGGTATTTGTATTGTGATTTATATGTATTTTAATCGGATTTACTTCCTTGTCAGATAGGAATACCATTAAAGGCATGAGCTTATATCATCCTTGATTTTCTTGTGTATTTCCTTTGCGGTATTGAATATTTTGTTTACTTTTGTCCCCAAAAACGAGCAATACCCGAATATAATGCGCACAATATTGCGTTTTCATGATTGCTCGAAGCAAAAAAGTCTTCAAAAATGATTAAAAGAATTCTGAAATCTATTATTATTGCTACATTATCGCCTTTATGTGTTATAGCACAAGGAAATATTTCTTTCGAGAAAGCACTTGCAGACTTGGAAGCACAGGAAGACAGCGTTTATTACTCATATTTTACATTAAGTAGAAATGACACAATTCAAGGTCGTATTCGTGAAAAGCGTGTTATTGATGCTGCTACAAACGAACAACTTGACAGTTTGGCCTTGAATGCAAAGATACCTGCAATTCGCTTGCTAGCATACGAAACTCTTTTGTATCGTGATGCGAAAAAATGTATATCTTTGTTGCCTAAACTGATAAAAGACAAAAGCAAAGTTTATTGTATTTCCCCCAAAAAGAAGACTATTATTGTTCAAAACTACATAACAGAAATGTCTATGTCTACACTTCGTATAGATTCGTTTGATAGTATAAGTGTAGAAATTATAGACTCTGTGGTACTTGCTAATAATTTACATCCTATTGGACATCCGGAAGAGACAATAGATTATTATGAAGAGGCATTAAATAGATGTAGCGGGAAGCCAAAAGTCTACAATCTCTTTTGCGACCTATATGCCAAAGGAGATTGTAGTATGCTGCCTAATATCGCAGTTTATAAAAAAGAACAGGATTTAAATAAAATAAAGGAGGTTCTCAAAGGATACAGATTGCCTCTTGATGAAATAGACAACGACATAGAAGGAGAGGTTTTAGCAGATGATGTCTGCTATTATAGCGGTTTAGGTGCAGTCATAGAATGGCCTCATAAAGATTTTATTCCCATTTATGAAGAAATCGCCAAATACATGTTCTCTCGCAAAGGGGTTTATAACACCACCGCTGAATTCTTTTTCCTATCAGTCTTGGCTTATGATAACGATTGGGCATACAATTTAATTGACCACTACCTAAAGAATAAGAAATTACGAAAGTATTATAGTCGCATATTTACAAGAGCATTTAAAAAGTTAGGACAAAAAGAAAGATTTATGCCATTGATAGAAAAATATGGAGACAAAGGAATTCTCTATTACGATGGACCTTACGATTAAATTCCCCCAAAACAAGAAATAAGTTTTAGGGAAATCAAAGGAGGTCGATGCTTATTGCTCGGGACGAAAACAAATATTTCCTGCGTTTTATTTGCAAGTGTGCAGAAAATGAATTAATTTTGCACTCGGAAAAGGAAAAAGACCTTTTATACTTTTCCTTATGAAAGGAATAAAAAACGAGCACGTTTCGTGCACTTTAATTTTATTTAACCTAAAAACAAACAAAATGAAAATTAAGATGATGACGCTTGCAGCCGTTTTTTGCTGCGCATTGAGTTCGACGATGTTCACCGCTTGTGGAAGTGATGATGATGACGACGACAAAGTTCAGGTAGATGAAACCAAGCCTGTTGGCGGAGTAGTGGATTACGGTCTTGTCGTAAATGAGAGTATGCTTTCTGCATTCGATTTGACCGTTGAATACTATGATGATAATTTGCAGTTGCAGACGGAAAAACTCACGCAGGAGGAGTGGAAAAAGACAGTTAAGGTGTCTAAACTTCCAGCATCTCTTGACTATCGCTTAAAAGCGAAGGCTAAGGATGGCATTGATGCTAATTTCTTTCAGAATAAAGTAGGCTTATATGGATATCATTATGTTGCACGTACTGTGAATGCAGCGGGCAATAATGTTGATAAAGTAGATTGCTCTGATAGTGAAGGTGCACGATTTCATTTTGAGAAAAAAGAATTCGATTCATTTCTCAGCCAAGAAGATGATGTAATGATTTCTATCCACGTGGATTATAATGACAATGGAAGGGTTAAGGGAAACGCTTGGTGGACAGCGAAACCTCTTAATATCAAGTAGTGGTTCATGGGCAGAGCTGATATGGATTCAGCTCTGCTCATTACGTTTTGAATAAATTTATTTTCTGATTATTTCCTATGATTTATTTGCAAGTATGCAGAAAAAGAATTAATTTTGCACTCGAAAATTAAAACGTGCGCCAGCCTTTGGGCTGACACGCACTATTTTTTCGTGCGATGATGCTTTGCACATTGCACTCGGAAATTGAAATAAATAAAATGGTAAAGAAAAAACGTTGGCATTGTCTTCCCGGTCAGCCTCTCACCGAGATGGATAAGCAGGTGATGTACTGGGAGAGCAAAGGTAAGCTTGTGCCTACCCGCGAATTGATTCTCAACGAAGAACAGATTGAGGGCATACGTCGTGCCGGTGTCGTGAACACGGGCGTACTGGATGAGGTAGCAAAACAGATTCATGCAGGAATGAACACTCAGGAGATTGATGATATCTGCATGCAATATTGCAAGGATCATAACGCTACTCCTGCCTGCCTCAACTATGAGGGATTCCCTAAGTCTGTCTGCACAAGCATCAATGAGGTGGTATGTCACGGTATTCCAAAGGAAGAGGATGTTCTTGAGGAAGGTGATATTATAAATGTGGACTTTACCACTATCCTTGACGGCTATTATGCAGATGCCTCTCGTATGTTCATCATAGGCAAGACCACTCCTGAGAAGGAACAGCTTGTGCGTGTTGCCAAGGAATGTCTGGAAATAGGTATGGAGGCAGCAAAGCCATACGGTTTCGTGGGTGATATTGGTCATGCCATCAAGAAGCATTGTAAGCAATATGGCTATGGAATCGTGACAGACCTTTGCGGTCATGGAGTTGGATTGAAATTCCATGAGGAACCAGAGGTTATGCATACTGGATATCGCGGAACTGGCATGCTTCTTGTTCCTGGTATGGTGTTCACCATTGAGCCTATGATCAACATGAAATCGCCAAAGGTATTTATTGATGCTGACGACGAATATGGCTGGGAGGTTATCACGGAGGATGAGCTTCCTTCAGCACAATGGGAGCACACGCTTCTTATGACGGAGCATGGAGTGGAAGTGCTGACGTATTGACCCCCTATCCCCCCAAGGGGGAATTTTTGATAGTATAATTCGCTATGGAGAAGAAATATATTTTGGCAATAGAGTCAAGTTGCGACGACACTTCAGCTGCCGTAATGGACGGAAGAGTCTTGTTGTCTAATGTTACCGCTTCACAGAAAGTGCATGAGGCTTATGGCGGAGTTGTGCCAGAGTTGGCTTCACGAGCACATCAGCAAAATGTGGTTCCTGTAGTTGATCAGGCTCTGAAACAGGCAGGCGTGAAAAAAGAAGAGCTGTCGGCGGTTGCATTTACTCGAGGCCCGGGACTTATGGGTTCGCTCCTTGTAGGAGTTAGCTTTGCAAAGGGCTTCGCACGTTCACTTGGCATCCCGATGATTGACGTCAATCACCTTCAGGGACACGTAATGGCTCATTTCATACAGGAAAGAGTGGAAGATGAGACAGCCGAGGGCGGATATAAGATAGTGGATAACGCCCCACCCTTCCCTTTCCTTTGCCTGTTGGTATCAGGAGGTAACTCGCAGATTGTCAAGGTTAATGCATATAACGACATGGAGGTTCTCGGCCAGACAATCGACGATGCTGCTGGTGAGGCTATTGACAAGTGCTCAAAGGTAATGGGCTTGGGATATCCGGGCGGTCCTATCATTGACAGACTTGCCCGTCAGGGAAATCCGAAGGCTTATCAGTTTGCCGAGCCACACATCCCAGGACTTGATTACTCTTTCTCGGGCTTGAAGACTTCATTCCTCTATTCACTTCAGAAATGGGTAAAGGAAGATCCTGATTTCGTTGAGCATCACAAGGAGGATATTGCAGCTTCTTTGGAATGGACAGTTGTTGATATCCTGATGAAGAAACTCCGTTTAGCTGTAAAGCAGACAGGCATAAAGCATGTGGCTGTGGCAGGTGGAGTATCTGCAAACAACGGTCTTAGAAATGCCTTCCATGACCATGCAAAGCGTTATGGCTGGACAATCTATATCCCTAAGTTCTCATATACGACTGATAATGCCGCTATGATTGGCGTGGTTGGTTCTTATAAACTGAAAGACAAGGACTTCTGCGGTATCGAGGTACCGGCATTCTCAAAAGTAACATTTGAATAAATAGAATTAGTTATGCAGTTCGAAAATAAGGTTTTAAGTAAAGAGATATTGTTCATCCTCTATGAGTCAGGTAAAACACTCGCAACTGCCGAGAGCTGCACATCAGGTAAGGTGGCAGAATCCATAACTCTCATGCCTGGTGCAAGCGCATATTTCACAGGCGGTATCGTGGCTTATAGCGAGGAAGTGAAGAAGAGTCTTCTCAATGTTCCAGAGGAGCTTATCGAGGAAAAGACCGTTGTAAGTGAAGAAGTTGCGATAAGTATGGCAGAGGGCGTTTGCGAGGTACTTAACACCGACTATGCCATTGCAACAACAGGCGTTGCAGGTCCCGGTGGCGGAACACCAGAGCATCCTGTAGGAACAATATGGATTGCCGCAGGTAAGAAAGGCGAGATGAAAACGGTAAAGCTCACAGAGAATGACGGTCGTGACATCAATGTTTCGCGTGCCACTTTCCGCGCCCTTCAACTATTGCTCGAAGTGTTAAAAGAAGACTTCCCTCAACCAGATCTTAGCGAGGTTCCAACACCAGAGGCAAAATAGCTTTTTCCATCGGGTTTTCCCATTTAAAAGAATAAAGTAGCAAGATTAATTGTTAAAAAGTATTAAATACAAGCTTAAGGCGAAAAGATATTTTGTAGAATGGGAAAAAATGTGTAATTTTGCACGCTGTTTGGAATAAGTATCAATTAACGATTGTAAAAAACAAAGATAGCAATGTCTAAAATTTGTCAGATTACAGGTAAGAAGGCTCAGATGGGAAACAACGTTTCTCACTCTAAGCATCGCACAAAGCGCAGCTTCGATGTAAACCTGTTTAGCAAGAAGTTCTTCTATGTAGAGGAGAACTGCTGGATTAGCCTTAAGATTTCTGCCGCTGGTCTTCGCATGATTAATAAGGTAGGTCTTGATGCAGCTCTGAAGCAGGCTGTAGCGAAAGGCTATCTTGATTGGAAGGATGTTAAAGTAATAGGAGAATAATCAACATGGCAAAGAAAGCAAAAGGAAATCGTGTTCAGGTAATCCTTGAGTGCACCGAGCACAAGAACAGTGGTATGCCAGGCACAAGCCGTTATATCACAACAAAGAATCGTAAAAACACTCCTGAGCGTCTTGAGTTGATGAAGTACAATCCTATCCTCAAGAAGATGACTCTTCACAAGGAGATCAAGTAATCATATAGATTTATAAGAAACTATGGCAAAGAAAACCGTCGCATCCCTTCAGACTGGTAAGACTGATGGTCGTGCATACACAAAGGTAATCAAGATGGTTAAGAGCCCTAAGACTGGTGCTTACATTTTCGATGAGCAGATGGTTCCAAACGAGGCTGTTAAGTCATTCTTCAAGTAAATTTGAATTTAACTTTTAATTATATGAAAGAGACTGCATTCAGGCGATAAATGTTTGATTGTAGTCTCTTTTTTGGATAAACTGATATGGAGAATTTTAAAGTCATTATAGTAGAGGACGTGCCTCTTGAACTCAAGGGCACCGAAGGACTGCTTCGCAATGAGGTTCCCGAAGCAGAGGTAATTGGTACTGCAAGCGATGAAACGCAGTTTATCCAACTTATGCGCACAGGCAACCCAGACCTTATTCTCCTTGACCTCGGTTTGGGCGGTTCTACCACTATTGGTGTGGAGATTTGCCGTAGTGTGAAGGTTGAGCACCCTGAGGTGAAGGTGCTTATCTTTACGGGAGAGATATTGAATGAGAAACTATGGGTTGATGCCCTTGATGCAGGTGCAGACGGTATTATCCTTAAAACAGGCGAGATGCTTACCCGTGCAGATGTAGTAAGCGTGATGTCAGGCAGGAAGTATGTATTCAACCAGCCTATTATGGATGCTATCGTAGGATCTTTCCGCAAAAACGTTATGTCAACGGTTCTCCGTCAAGAAGCATCCATAGGCTATGAGATTGACGAGTATGACGAGCGATTCCTCCGTCATCTTGCCCTTGGCTATACAAAAGATCAAATTGCAGGTCTCAGGGGTATGCCTTTCGGTGTCAAGAGTCTTGAGAAACGCCAGATGGAACTCACCCAGAAACTTTTCCCTGGTGGAAATGGCAAGCAGAGCGTGAATGCTGTACGCCTTGTTACGCGCGCGTTCCAATTACATATTCTTGACCCAGAGAATTTGTTCGCAGACGAAGAATAATTGACGAAAATAAAATTTTACGTATCGAAAACGCAAATAGTTTGCTGAATATTTGTTTTTTTCGAAAAATAGGAGTAATTTTGCAGAAAATTTTGCTTAATTGCATATTTATTGTAACATAAACTATGAAATTTAAAATCAAGAGCTGTCTCAGCATAATGGCCGTATCATGCATGGCCTTGTATTTAACAGGATGTAGTTCATATAAGAAAGTTCCTTACTTTCAGAATGCAGAACAGGTCAGCCTTTCTGCTTCACGTGGCATTCATGATGCTCGTATTATGCCAAAGGATGTCCTTACTATCAGCGTAACGACACCTGACAGAGAAATTTCATCTCAGTTCAATCAGCTAGTATATAACACTCTTCAGGCAAGTGGCAGTAATAGAACAATTAGTTCTGGAGCAGGTGCCATGATGCCATACACCGTTGGTGCAGACGGAAACATCAACTTCCCTATGATTGGTAAGATTCAGGTTCAGGGACTAACTCGCCGTCAATGTGAGGATAAGATTGCAGGACTTGTAAAGCCTTTCCTTTCAAATGACATTTCTCCAGTCGTAGTGGTTGAGTTCCAGTCATACTCCGTTACCGTACTAGGTGAGGTGGCTCGTCCCGGAGCATACAATGTTAATTCTGAGAAATACAGCGTTCTTCAGGCTCTTGGTGCCGCAGGCGATATGACAATCTATGGTATACGTGATAACGTACTGCTTATCAGAGAAGATGCCAACGGCGAGAAATCTACCCATCGTTTGGATTTGAATGATGCAAACGTGATAAATTCACCATATTATTATTTGCAGCAGAATGATGTCGTCTATGTACAACCGAACAAGACGAAAGCAAGGAACTCTGATGTTGGTCAAAGTACATCGCTTTGGTTCTCTGCAACAAGTATTGTGATTTCATTGGCATCTCTGATGTATAACATATTGAAATAATAGAAAATAAGAAATAGAGTTAATATGGCTTGGGATGATTCCCTGTCTTATTAACTCTTTTTCTAAAATAGAAACACGAACAGAAAATAAATTAAGATCTATGTGCGGAATAGTTGGCTATATAGGAACGAAAGAAGCCTACCCAATACTTATCAAGGGACTGAAACGATTGGAATATCGTGGTTATGATTCAGCCGGTTGTGCAATGCTTTCAGCATCAGACAACACTCTGAATGTGTATAAGGCAAAGGGAAAGGTTTCCGACCTTGAGAAAGTAGCAGAAGGCAAGGATATAACAGGGACAATAGGTATTGCTCATACACGTTGGGCTACCCACGGAATTCCAAGCGAGGTTAATGCACATCCACATGTAAGCAACTCAGGAAACCTTACACTTGTTCATAACGGAATCATCGAGAACTATGCCACTCTTCGCGAACAGTTGAAGCAGCGTGGCTTCACTTTCAAGAGTGAGACTGACACCGAGGTTCTCGTACAGCTTATAGAATATACCCAGCAGAAACTAAACTGCGGTCTTGGAAATGCAGTCCGCAACGCCCTTCAGGTGGCAATCGGAGCATACGCGATTGCAGTAATCGACAAGCGCTACCCTAACCAGCTTGTATGCGCACGCAAATCTTCTCCTTTGGCAGTAGGTATCGTTGAGGACAACTCTGAATTCTTCATTGCTTCTGATGCATCTCCTATTGCTGAATATACAAAACATATTGTATATCTTAAGGATGAGGAGGTTGCTGTTATCGAGCGTGACAAGGAGATGAAGGTCTATAACCTCAACGGTGAAGAGGCAGATGCAGAGATAAAGGAAGTTGATCTCGATCTCTCTATGCTCGACCATGAGGGCTATCCCCATTTCATGCTGAAGGAAATCTTCGACCAGCCTAATGTATTGAAAGACTGTATGCGCGGTCGTATCGTAGAATCACCATATTCATCCTGCACAATGGGTAAGGATTGCCCGGAAATGGGACTTCAGGTTGTGCTCAGCGCTGTTACTCAGCATCGTCGTGAACTTCTTCGTGCAAGACGCATAATCATTGTTTCCTGCGGTACTTCATGGCATGCAGGTCTTATCGGAAAGCAGTTGATAGAGCAGTTCTGCCGTATCCCTGTAGAAGTGGCTTATGCTTCTGAGTTCCGTTACAGCAACCCAGTCATCGAACATGATGATGTTGTAATGGCAATATCCCAGTCAGGTGAAACAGCAGATACTCTCGCTGCTATCCAGATGGCAAAGGAAAACGGAGCTATGGTATTCGGCATTGTGAATGGTGTTGGTTCAAGCATTGCCCGTGAATCAGATACAGGTATATATATACATGTAGGACCAGAAATCGGTGTGGCTTCAACCAAGGCATTCACAGGTCAGGTTACAGTTCTTGTCATGCTGTCTCTTGCCCTTGGTATGGCAAAGGGTACGATTTCACAGGCAGAATATGAGAAGACCATCAAGGAACTGCTCCTTATCCCTGAGAAAATAGAGAAAGTACTTGAGCAGAACGATAAAATCAAGGAACTATCAACAAAATTCACATTCGCCCACAATTTCCTGTATCTTGGACGTGGATTCAACTATCCTGTTGCTCTTGAGGGAGCTTTGAAACTGAAGGAAATCTCTTATATCCATGCAGAGGGTTATCCTGCTGCGGAGATGAAACACGGTCCTATTGCCCTTGTTGATGAGGAGATGCCAGTAGTCTTCATAGCAACCCATCACCAATTATACCAAAAGATTATCTCAAATATGCAGGAGGTAATATCCCGTGGCGGTCATATCATCGCTGTTGTCACAGAGGGTGACGAACAGGTGAAGAATATGGTTGACGAGGTTATTGAGATACCTGAGACTCTTGGATGTCTCGCTCCATTGCTAAGTGTAATACCATTGCAGTTACTATCATATCATGTAGCTGTAGCAAAGGGACTCAATGTTGACCAGCCTCGTAATCTGGCAAAATCGGTAACAGTGGAATAAGGTATAAAAAAGATTGGTAAGGATAATAAGTCATAACACAATACACAGAAATGGAACCACTGAAGCATGAATGCGGCGTTGCGATGATACGCCTTCTCAAGCCACTTGAGTACTATCAGGAGAAGTACGGCACGTGGATGTATGGACTTAACAAACTCTATCTGATGATGGAGAAGCAGCACAATCGCGGTCAGGAGGGTGCTGGTATGGCAGCCGTTAAACTAAACGTGAAGCCGGGTAATGAGTATATGTTCCGTGAGCGTGCCGAGGGCAAAGATGCTATCACCGAGATTTTCGGTCTTGTGCATGGAAGCATGAAAGGACTGACATCAGAGCAGTTGAATAATGCGGACTTTGCCAGAAAGAACATCTCCTTCGCCGGAGAACTCTACATGGGACATCTCCGCTACTCAACAACAGGAAAGTCTGGTCTTCAGTATGTACATCCATTTCTACGTCGAAATAACTGGAAGGCGAAGAATCTCTGTCTGTGCGGTAACTTCAACATGACCAATATAGACGAGATATTTGAACGTCTTACAAGTCAGGGACAGTATCCACGTATCTATTCCGACTCATATATCATGCTTGAGCTCATGGGGCATCGCCTTGACAGGGAGGTTGAGCGTAACTATGCCTTGGCTACCAAACAGGGACTTGAAGGACGTGAGGTAACAGAGTTTATCGATAATAACGTGGATATGAGCAATGTGCTTGATACCACTATGCAGTATTTCGATGGCGGATATGTGGTATGTGGCATAACAGGTAGCGGTGAGATGTTCGCAATGCGAGACCCTTGGGGTATACGTCCAGCTTTCTACTATGTGTCAGATGAGGTTATGGCTTTGGCAAGTGAGCGTCCTGTACTCCAGACCACCTTCGTCCTTGAAGCAGGTCAGATAATAGAGCTACAACCAGGACAGGCAATTCTTGTAAATCGTCAGGGAGAGGTTCGCTTCAAGCAGGTTATCGAGCAAAAAGGGGATTCCAAATGCTCATTCGAGAGAATCTATTTCTCACGCGGTTCTGACAAGGATATCTACAACGAAAGAAAGAAGCTTGGAGAGCAGTTGACTGCCCCAATCCTGAAAGCTATCGACAATGACCATCGTCATACGGTATTCTCTTTCATTCCAAATACGGCAGAGGTGGCATTCTATGGAATGCTTACAGGATTCAAAAACTATATCAACGCCCTGAAGGTTGAGACCATAGTAAATATGGATCATAAGCCTACCCGCGAGGAACTCATGGAGATTCTCGATGAGTATGTAAGGTCAGAGAAGGTGGCATGGAAGGATATCAAGCTCCGCACGTTTATCTCTGAGGGTTCTACAAGAAACGACCTTGCATCCCATGTTTATGACGTGACATACAATGTCCTTGAACCTGGAGTTGACAACCTTGTAGTAATCGATGACTCTATCGTAAGAGGTACGACATTGCGTGAGAGTATCTTCCGAATTCTCGACCGTCTGCATCCAAAGAAGATTGTCATGGTATCAAGTGCTCCGCAGATACGTTATCCTGACTACTACGGCATTGACATGGCAAAGCTGGAGGAATTCTGCGTATTTAGGGCTGCAATACAGTTGCTTAAGGACAGACACAAGACAAGCGTCATAGACAATGTATATAAGGCTTGTAAGGCTGAACTCATGAAGCCTCGTGCAGAGATGAAGAACTGCGTACGTGATATCTACGCACCATTTACTGTCGAGGAACTCAACGCGAAGGTTGTCGAGATGCTGCGTCCTTCTGGTATGAAAACACCTGTTGAGATTGTATTCCAGTCAATAGAAGGTCTTCACAAGGCTATTCCAGAACATAGAGGCGACTGGTACTTTACAGGCGAATACCCTACCCCGGGCGGTACACGCCTCTGTTTGCAAGCATTCGTCAACTTCTATGAGAAAGTTTACGGATTGTAGTAGAAGGAGTAAAGAGGAAAGTTGAAAGAGGAAAGTTGAAAGAGTAAGGAAATTATATCACAATAGATAAATGAGAAACGTTACATTAGTACTTAATGATGGAACTAAGTTCCACGGAAAGTCCTTTGGTTATGATGCACCTGTTGCAGGCGAGGTTGTCTTCAACACTGCTATGATGGGTTATCCTGAGAGTCTCACGGATCCTTCATACGCTGGTCAGTTGATGGTTCTGACATATCCTCTCGTAGGTAACTATGGTGTGCCACCATTTACATTCGAGGATAACGGACTTCCTACATTCATGGAGAGCGATAAGATTTACGCCTCTGCAATCATTGTAGCTGACTATTCAGAAAAGAACTCTCACTGGAATTCTAATGAGAGCCTTGCAGATTGGCTGAAGCGTGAGAAGGTACCTGGAATCACTGGCATTGACACTCGTGAGCTTACCAAGGTTCTTCGTGAACATGGTGTTATGATGGGCAAAATCTTATTCGATGATGAGCCAAACAACATTCCTGAGGCTAACTATGAGGGAGTGAACTTCGTTGATCAGGTTTCCGTAAAGGAGATTATTACATATCAGCCAAAGGATGGCACATCAATTAATAAGAAGGTTGTGCTTGTTGACTGTGGCGTTAAGGCTAATATCATTCGTTGTCTTATCAATAGAGGCTGTGAGGTTGTACGTGTGCCTTGGAACTATGACTATACCGATATGGAGTTCGACGGTCTGTTCCTTGCAAACGGTCCTGGCGACCCTGATATGTGTGAGGATGCAGTAAAGATCATCCGTAAACAGATGGAAAAGAGCGACAAGCCAATATGTGGTATCTGTATGGGTAACCAGTTGCTTGCAAAGGCTGCAGGTGCAAAGATTTATAAGCTGAAGTATGGTCATCGCTCTCACAACCAGCCAGTTCGCATGGTAGGAACAGAGAAGTGTTTCGTGACATCCCAGAACCACGGCTATGCTGTTGATGCCAAGACTCTCGGTGCAGATTGGGAGGAGTTTTTCGTTAACATGAACGATGGTTCAAACGAGGGAATCCGTCACAAGACGAAGCCTTGGTTCTCAAGCCAGTTCCACCCGGAAGCATGTTCAGGTCCTGTGGATACAGAGTTTATGTTTGATAAGTTTGTTGAAACACTCTAGATTATCTAGGATTGCTAGATTTACTAGAATAACTAGAAAGACTAGAATAACTAGAAAAAAGACAAGAAAAAAATGAAAGATCAAAATATTAAGAAAGTTCTTCTCCTTGGTTCCGGTGCTCTGAAGATTGGTGAGGCTGGTGAGTTCGACTATTCTGGTTCACAGGCTTTGAAGGCTCTTCGTGAGGAGGGTGTTGAGACTATCCTCATCAACCCTAACATTGCTACCGTACAGACATCTGAGGGAGTTGCTGACCGCGTGTATTTCCTTCCTGTTCAGCCTTATTTCGTTGAACGTGTAATTCAGAAGGAGCAGCCAGACGGCATCCTTCTCGCATTCGGTGGACAGACAGCCCTCAACTGCGGTGTTGAGCTTTACAAGAGTGGTGTTCTCGAGAAGTACAACGTACGTGTGCTTGGTACTCCTGTTCAGGCTATCATGGACACAGAGGATCGTGAACTCTTCGTTGAGAAGCTTGACGAGATCAACGTCAAGACAATCAAGTCACATGCTTGTGAGAACATCGAAGATGCACGTAAGGCTGCCGCAGAACTCGGCTATCCTGTCATCATCCGTGCAGCATACGCACTCGGTGGTCTCGGTTCTGGTTTCTGCGACAACGAGGAAGAACTCAACAAACTTGCAGAAAAAGCATTCTCTTTCTCTCCACAGGTACTTGTAGAGAAGTCTCTCAAGGGTTGGAAGGAGATTGAGTATGAGGTTGTACGTGACCGTTACGACAACTGTATCACAGTTTGTAACATGGAGAACTTCGACCCACTCGGCATCCATACAGGTGAGTCTATCGTTATCGCTCCTTCACAGACACTCACAAACTCAGAATATCATAAGCTCCGTGCTCTCGCTATAAAGATCATCCGTCACATCGGTATCGTGGGTGAGTGTAACGTGCAGTATGCTTTCGACCCTCAGTCTGAGGATTATCGCGTAATCGAGGTTAATGCTCGCCTTAGCCGTTCTTCTGCCCTTGCTTCAAAGGCAACAGGTTATCCTCTTGCTTTCGTAGCTGCAAAGCTCGGTATGGGATATGGTCTCTTCGAACTGAAGAACTCCGTAACAAAGACCACAAGCGCATTCTTCGAGCCAGCCCTTGACTATGTTGTATGTAAGATACCACGCTGGGACCTCTCAAAGTTCCGTGGTGTAGATAAGGAACTCGGTTCTTCAATGAAGTCCGTAGGTGAGGTTATGGCTATCGGACGTAACTTCGAGGAAGCCATCCAGAAGGGTCTCCGCATGATCGGACAGGGAATGCACGGATTCGTAGAGAACAAGGAACTTGAGGTTCCCGATATCAAGGAAGCTCTCCACGCTCCAACAGATAAGCGTATCTTCGTCATTGCAAAGGCAATGCAGAGAAAGATATACAGCGTTGACGAGATCCACGAGATAACAAAGATTGACAAGTGGTTCCTTGACAAGCTCCGTCATATCGTTGACATTGACGATGAGCTCCGCAAGTGTACCTCTATCAATGTTCTCGACAAGGAACTTCTCCGTACCGCTAAGGTATATGGTTATACCGACTTCCAGATTGCCCGTGCCGTTGGTCTTGAGAAGGAACTTGGCAATATGCACAAGGCTACCCTCGCCGTTCGTACTCTCCGTAAGAGCTACGGCATCGTACCTTTCGTCAAGCAGATTGACACTCTCGCTGCTGAGTATCCAGCACAGACCAACTATCTGTACCTCACATACGCGGGTGTTGCTCACGATATCAAGTTCGAGAAGGACAAGAACTCTATCGTAGTTCTCGGTTCTGGTGCTTACCGTATCGGTTCTTCCGTAGAGTTCGACTGGTGCGGTGTTCAGGCTCTCAACACCATCCGCAAGCAGGGGTATCGCTCTGTAATGATCAACTACAACCCGGAGACAGTTTCTACCGACTATGATATGTGTGACCGTCTCTACTTCGATGAGCTGACATTCGAGCGTGTAATGGACATCATCGACCTTGAAACTCCTCATGGTGTTATCGTTTCTACCGGTGGTCAGATTCCTAATAACCTCGCTATGAAGCTCGATGCTCAGAACGTGCCAATCCTCGGTACTACAGCCAAGGATATCGACAACTGTGAGGATCGTGACCAGTTCTCTTCAATGCTCGACCGTATCGGCGTTGCTCAGCCAGAATGGGCTGCCCTCACATCTATGGATGACATGAACGCTTTCATCGACCGTGTAGGCTTCCCTGTCCTCGTCCGTCCTTCTTACGTGCTCTCAGGTGCTGCAATGAACGTATGTTCAAACCGCGAGGAGCTTGAGAAGTTCCTGCAGCTTGCAGCCAACATCTCTCAGGAGCACCCTGTTGTTGTAAGTAAGTTCATTGAGCATGCCAAGGAAATTGACTTCGACGGTGTTGCCAAGGATGGTGAAATCATAGCATACGCCATCTCTGAGCACGTTGAGTTTGCTGGTGTCCACTCTGGTGACGCAACACTTCAGTTCCCTCCACAGAAGCTCTATGTAGAGACCGTTCGCCGTATCAAGCGTATCTCAAAGCAGATTGCAAAAGAACTCCATATATCAGGTCCGTTCAACTGCCAGTATATGGCAAAGGATAACGACATCCTCGTTATCGAGACAAACCTCCGTGCATCACGCTCATTCCCATTTGTAAGTAAGGTGTTGAAGTATAACTTCATCGACCTCGCTACAAAGATCATGCTCGGTGTTCCATTCGAGAAGCCAAGCAAGAACCTCTTCGACCTTGACTATGTTGGTATCAAGGCGAGCCAGTTCTCGTTCAACCGTCTTCAGAAGGCTGACCCTGTCCTCGGTGTCGATATGGCATCTACTGGTGAGGTTGGATGTATCGGCGATGATACTTCATGCGCATTGCTCAAGAGTATGCTTTCCGTAGGTCTCCGTATTCCAAAGAAGACTATCCTGCTCTCTACAGGTGACGCTAAGCAGAAGGCTGAGATGCTCGATGCTGCAAGGGAACTCTTCAAGAACGGATATGAGCTCTTCGCTACTGGCGGTACCTACAAGTACCTCACAGAGCAGGGCATCGACTGTAAGGAGGTGTTCTGGCCTTCTGAGGATAAGCAGCCACAGGCTCTCGACATGCTCCGCAAGAAGGAGATTGACATGGTTGTGAACATTCCGAAGAACCACTCTGTCAGCGAGCTTAGCAACGGCTACAAGATCCGTCGTGCCGCTATCGACCTCAACGTGCCATTGCTCACCAACTCTCGTCTTGCGTCTGCGTTCATCCACGCATTCTGCACCATGAGTCTTGATGATATCAACATCAAGTCTTGGCAGGAGTATTAAAAGGCCTAACCAAGCCTTCCCAATGGGGAAGGATGTTAGATAGTATTGCCGCTTATGAAGACTCTTTATGAGTCGTTCATAAGCGGCATTTTCATGTGTTTCAGCAAATTTCCGTGGAAAGATGCGATTATTCCGAAAAAAAATCGTACATTTGCAGTCAAACTAACATAAAATAGATAATTTTAAATCTAAAACTACAAGAAATGAAGCAATTCAACGATCCTGATTTCCTTCTCGAAAACGAGACAGCGAAAGACCTGTATCACAACCATGCTGAGAAGATGCCTATCATCGACTATCATTGTCACCTCAGCCCACAGATGGTAGCAGAGAACAAGAAGTTTGACTCTATCGCTCAGATATGGCTCATGGGCGACCACTACAAGTGGCGCGCTATGCGTTCTAACGGCATCGCAGAGAAATACTGCACAGGCAAGGACACTTCCGACTGGGAGAAGTTCGAGAAATGGGCAGAAACCGTTCCCTATACATTCCGCAATCCTCTCTATCATTGGACTCACCTCGAGCTCAAGACCGCTTTCGGCATTGAGAAGCGCCTGAACCCAGAGACAGCTCGCGAGATCTTCGACAACTGTAACGAGCAGATCAAGAACGATCCTAAGTTCTGTCCTCGTGGTATGATGGAGCACTACAACGTAAAGGTTGTATGTACTACCGACGACCCTGCCGATTCTCTTGAATGGCATAAGATCGTGAAGGATGATCCAACGGCTAAGACACGTATGCTCCCTACATGGCGCCCTGATGCTGCCATGAATATCGAGGCTCCTACATGGGCTGCCTACATCAAGAAGCTCTCTGCTGTTGCCGAGACAGAAATCTGCTGTTTCGCTTCACTCAACGCTGCCCTTCAGAAGCGTCACGACTTCTTCGCATCAATGGGCTGTAAGCTCTCCGACCACGGCATCGAGGAGTTCTATGACGAGCCATACACAGAGGCTGAAATCAACGCTATAATGAAGAAGGCTCTCAATGGCGAGACTATCACCAAGGAAGAGGAGCGCAAGTACAAGCACGCTTATATGTATGAGCAGGGCAAGATGGACTATGCATCTGGCTGGACACAGCAGTACCACTATGGTGCTATCCGCAACAACAACTCAAAGATGTTCGCACAGATTGGTCCTGACACCGGCTTCGACTCAATCGGTGAGTTCAACACAGCCAAGGCTATGTCTCATTTCCTTGACGAACTCAACTCTAACGGCACACTCGCAAAGACTATCCTCTACAACCTCAACCCATGTGCCAACGAGGTTATCGCAACAATGCTCGGTAACTTCCAGGACGGTAGCGTAGCTGGCAAGATACAGTTCGGTTCAGGTTGGTGGTTCCTTGACCAGAAAGACGGTATGGAGAAGCAGATGAACGCCCTCTCTGTTCTCGGTCTCCTCAGCCGTTTCGTAGGTATGCTCACCGATTCACGCTCATTCCTCTCCTACCCTCGTCACGAGTACTTCCGCCGCACTCTCTGCAACCTCGTGGGCAAGGACATAGAGAACGGCCTCATCCCATTCACAGGATATGAAGAGAAGCGTGTCCGTCAGATGATTGAGGACATCAGCTACAACAACGCGAAGAACTACTTCAACTTTTAAATAGTTCATAGTGCATAGTTCATAGTGCATAGTTGGTGGCGAACGCTAACTATGAACTATGAATTATGAACTATGAATTGTTAATGTATCTTTGCAGACGAATTAAGATTATCAACTAATTTCACTAACATAAACGAAATGAAAAGAAACTTATTAGCATCGTTGCTTGCACTATGCGCTATAGCAGGTCAGGCACAAAATTCAATCTCGGTATCTCCTGATTCCGTTATCATTGAAGGTATCGCAAAAAACATGCCTGATGGCACACGCTTTATGGTTTTACAGGAGGGCGTACAGGCAATGCAGGAAACCATTGTCAAAGATGAAAAATTCCGTATCGCCATTTCCCAAAAGGAGAAAGAATCAATCCTTCGTCTTGTACAATCTGGTCCTACTCTCGAAATATACACAGAACCAGGAAAGAAGATAAAGGTTATCGGTGACGATGCGCATTCTGTTAATTATTGGAATGTAGAAAGTGACAACTTTGACCAGAAGGAAGATAATGCCTATAATCAGTTCATTAAGGAAAAGTTACCCGACTTTTATGAGGCAGACAACAAATGGAATTTGTTGAACGCAATGCTAACCGAGAAGTCCATGAAAGGAACGATAACACAGGAGGACAAGGACAAGGTTATGCCAGAGGCTCGGGCTGCATACCAAAAAAGCGAGGAATTGAGAAAAGAAAAATACAATGCTGCTATACTGGATTTCATGGCAAGTAGACCATTCAGTAAGCGAATGATCACTGAGATATGGATGATATCTATTTATGACCATACCCCTGCAATCGTGGAAAAAGCACGTGAGATATTCAAGAAATTCCCACAGGAAGCCATGAATCATCGACTTGTAGTAGAAACAAAGGCGAAGCTATATGCCGAAAGAGCGAAAGTCGGAGAACAAATGAAGGACTTCACTCTCTATGATCGTGAGCTTAAAGCACATCAGCTAAGTGAATTCAAGGGAAAATATACCATATTGGAGTTCACCTTCTATGGCTGTGGTGGTTGCGTATTCATAAAGCCATACCTTGAGGAATTCTACAAGCGCAATAAAGACAAGGCAGAGGTCATTGCAATATATAATGACACGAAAGAGAACTGGATGAAGGAAGGACAAGAACACAAGGTAAGCTATCAGGAATGGAGTGACCCAGAACGTGCTTCAGAGCCTGTTGCGGCCTATGACGTGAATACATTCCCTACCTTTGTTGTCATTGATCCTAACGGTAAGATTCTTGACATCGCCCCTGGTTCTGCAGGTTTATTCAAGGTTTTAGAGCATATTCCTGATGCAGAATTAGAAAAGAAGCTAAAAGAGGCACACAATTCATAAACCTGCTATAAGATTGAGTTATAAGATAACCTGAGTTCGATAAACTAAAAAGGAAGCGGATTTATCCGATTTATCTGAATAATTTACTGAATATAATTTACTTTCAGTCAAAGGCGCAAGCCTTCCTTTCAGATACATCAGATACATCCGTTTCTTTTTTTTTGATACGTTGACACAAAAATCCTTATTGTTACCTGTTACTTGTTACCGAGATGCAAGGCTCATCAAGCTAAAGCAAGTCCCTTCGACCGCCGACCTCTTTCGGCTATTCCAAACTTCCGAAAGTTAAAATCCTATAATGTTACGCCAATAAATATTAGGGGTATGAAAAAATAATGTATCTTTGTAGGTGAATTAAGGTTATCAACTAAATTAGTATTTTACTAACAAAAGAAAATGAAAAGAAATCTTCTAACATCGTTGCTTGCACTATGCGCTATAGCAGGTCAGGCACAAGGAACTCAAAATTCAAACTCAGTATCTCCAGATTCTGTTATCATTGAAGGTGTCGTAACACACATGCCTGATGGCACACACCTTAATTTTTTACAAGAAGGCGTAAACGCAATGCAGGAAACCATTGTCAAAGACGGAAAATTCCGTATTGCAATTTCCCAAAAGGAGAAAGAATCAACCCTTTATCTTTTACAATCTGGTGGTATTATGACAGAAATATACACAGAACCAGGAAAGATGATAAAGATTATTGGTAATGACGCACTTCCTATTAATTATTGGCATGTAGAAAGCGACAACTTTAATCAGAAAGAAAATAATGCCTATAATCAGTTCATAAAAGAAAAGTTACCCGACTTTTATGAAGCTGACAATAAATGCTGCTTGGCAGAGGCAAAGCTAGACGACAAGTCTATAAGCGGTAAGTTAACACAGAAAGAACAAGAAAAGGCAATTCAAGAAATTCGAGCATTAAATAAAAAAGTTGATGCATTGAGAAAAGAAAAATACAATGCTGCTATGGTATATTTCATGATGAACAGGCCATTCAGTAAGCGAATGATTAGTGAACTACGCATGATAGCTACTTATGACAAAACACCTGCAATCGTAGAAAAAGCGCGTGAGATATTCAAGAAAATCCCACAGGAGGCTATGAATGATCGACTTGTAGTAGAAATAAAAGCAAAACTAAATGCTGAAAGAGCGAAAATCGGAGAACAAATGAAGGACTTTACCCTCTTCGATCGTGAAGGCAAAACACATCAGCTTAGTGAATTCAAAGGGAAATACACGATACTGGAGTTTACCTTCAGGGGCTGTGGTGGTTGCATATTTGTAAAGCCATTCCTTGAGGAATTTTACAAGCGCAATAAAGACAAAGCAGAAATTATTGCAATTTATAGGGACACGAAAGAGAACTGGATAAAAGAAGGACAAGAACACAAGGTAAGCTATCATGAATGGAGCGACCCGACACAAGCTACAGAGCCTGTTGCTGACTATGACGTGTATGCATTTCCTACCTTTGTTATCATTGACCCTAATGGTAAGATTCTTGATAAAAAAGAAGGCGCATCTGGTTTCTATGAGATAATAAAGAAATACATTCCCGACGCTGAATTTGAGAAGAAGCTAAAAGAAGCTCTCAATTCATAAACCTGCTATAAGATTGAGTTTTAAGATAACCTGAGTTCGATAAACTAAAAAGGAAGCGGATTTATCCGATTTATCTGAATAATTTACTGAATATAATTTACTTTCAGTCAAAGGGCGCAAGCCATCCTTTCAGATACATCCGTTTCTTTTTTATTGACCACAGATAGCTGGGATCTCACAGATGTTAATCACGAGCGCATGCGAGCCTATCCGTTTAATCCGTGCAATCTGTGTTCGAAAAAGACAAAATGAGATACGCTGACACTAAAATCCTTATTGTTACCTGTTACTTGTTACCGCAGGTGCAGAAACGATGTCGTGTCTTCGCTATGCCTTCGTTCTGCCTTCGCTATGCCTTCGCTTTAGGTTCGCTCCCATCGATGGAGTATCAACGGACTTACAACGGACTTATAACGGAGGTAGAACGGAACTGCATCGGATGGGGTACCAGAGCTTTTTCGCGTCTTTACATCGTTTTCTATGCGGAGTAAACGAATTCAGTATGATGTCAACGAAATCAGGATTGTGTAAACCTTTCCAGGAAAACGACAACCTTTCAAGCGTGACGTCAACGAATGCAGTATAAGAATAACTAAAAACTGTAAACCAAAATCAGGAAAAGACAAGGATAATCTGCCCAGAATTAATGCCTATTATTATGTTATTGAGACTATCTGCCATCCACACCTCGCCCTCCGATTTACGTTAACAACCTCATTATCTTCACCTTAGGCAGCTACAACAAGCAAGCAAAGCCACGACCAGTAACAAGTAACAGGTAACAATAAGGATTTTAGTGTATGGCCAAAAATTTTACGGAATTATTCTAAGGAGTTTATATACCTTATTATATATAGAATTTAAAAAAATAGGCAGCAGCTTACACTATTTTTCTTATTGTTACCCGTTACCTGTTACCGACACGTTTCTGGGAAAAGTTTTTTGAAAAAAATGTAGAAAATTTAAATCTATTTTTTTGTATTTACGTCTTTATAAGTATAGATGGTTGATAAACAGTAAAAATAATTCATAACAAAAAACAAACCCTATGAAGAAATCAATTATTACGTCCATGCTCATGCTATGTGCTATGAGCGGCTGGGCACACGACACTCAAAATTCAAGCTCTGCACCTCTTGACTCTGTTATCATTGAAGGTGTTGTAACAAACATTGCTGATGGTACACACCTTCCGTTAATGCAAGAAGGTGCAAATTCTATGCAGGAAGTCATTGTCAAAGACGGAAAATTCCGTATAGCAGTTCTACTACAGCAGGAAGAAGGAACCTATGCTCTTATTCATGGTGACAGTTTTATAAGTATATACGCGAAACCTGGAATGAAAATCAAGGTTAAAGGAGATGGTGCCACTTCCGTTCCCTATTGGGATATAGAAAGTAACCACTTTGATCAGAAAGAAAATAATGCCTATAACCAGTTCGTTAAGGATAAACTACCGGACTACTACGAACTGGATAATAAGTTAAGGCTGGTATCTGGAAGACGTTTTGATAACTCATTAACACAGGAGGAGCGCGATAAGGCGATTCAAGAGACTCGCGAATTATATCAACAACTCGAAGCATTGAGAATAGAAAAGTACAATGCTGCGATTCTTGATTTCATGAAGGACAGACCTTTCAGTAAGCGAATGATTGAGGAAATATGGATGATAGCCAATCGTGACCAAATTCCTTCTATCGTAGAAAAAGCGCGTGAAATATTCAAGAAAACCCCACAGGAGGCTATGAATGATGAACGTGTAGCAGAGACAAAAGCGTTTCTAAAATATGCCGACTACCGCGAAACACCCGGAGAACAAAATGCCGACATAGCGAAAAGCGGAGAACAAATTGCCGCCAAAGCGAAAATAGGAGAACAAATGAAAGATTTTACCCTCTTCGATCGTGAAGGCAACAAACATCAGCTTAGTGAATTCAAAGGAAAATACACGATATTGGAGTTTACCTACGTTGGCTGCGGCGGTTGCGTGTTTATAAAGCCATTCCTTGATGAATTCTACAAACGCAATAAGGACAAGGCGGAAGTTGTTGGAATATATCATGATACAGTAAAGGGTTGGATGGCAGAAGAAGAAAGATACAAGGCAAGCTATCATGAATGGAATGACCATGCACGTTCAGCAGAGCCTGTTGCTGCCTATGGCGTAAGAGCATATCCCACCTTTGTTATCATTGACCCAAATGGTAAGATTCTTGACATAAAAGAGGGTGCAGGCGGTTTGTTAAAGGCTTTGGAGTATATTCCTGATGCTGAAGTTGAGAAGAAGCTAAAAGAGGCACTAAAATAAAAAATTACCACTTATGGCATTCCGCTTATGGATGCTGTAAGTGGTATTTCTATAGTACACAGAGTACACATATTTTTTACACACACCCTACCCAAAGGCACACTGATCATTAGCATAGTTCGACAAGCCTTTAACAATGAAATGAGCGATTTCTAAAAAAACATCGGGCAATAGCACAATAAAGCAATAGCTTTTGCGTTATATTACAATAAAAACTATCTGTAATAACACAACAAAGAAAACTATGAGAACAATGAAAAGACTTTATCTGATGATAATGCTATTCGCTGGATGTATTACCATGAATGCTCAGGGAATCAACAGACTCGACAAGCAGACAAGGAAATATCTTGAAACTGCCGAGAAATACATTGATGACTTCCACTGCGATTCGGTGGTAAAGGCATACTCTGTATTCAACGCGTTCAGAAAGAATGAATACAAGAACAAGAAGTTTGACAAGATTCCGTCGTTTGCAGAACTGGAACCGCTTATAAACTTCAAGAATGCCATAATCGACTATGTTCTGGTAAAGACAACTGACAACATGGTATGGGCGCTGATAGGCAAATACAAGGACATGGAAGCGTATGCCTACATAAAAGGCAACGAGAAGGACCGCTCATTCTTCGAGTTTCTTGAGACCATTAAACCTGATAAGATTTACTCTCTCTTCGGCAAGGGCTATCTCGTTTTCGAGAAGGATGGCAAACGAAACCTATACAACAGGAAACGCCAGATAAGCGACCTGCCTGATATGTATGAGGAATTCAAATACGACCTTGACCATTTCAATCACTACGACTTCCCAAGAGACAGGCATACGCCGCTGATGATTGATTATAGTAAGGACTAAGGACAAAGGGCTAAAGGCTAAAGGCAAAAAGATAGATGCAGAAAAAGGATTTTCATTGGCAAAAATGCTTTGTCTGACATGAACATTCTAATTTATGATGTGAATTCGACGACTTGCTTTTGCTTGATGAACTTCGCGAAAAATTAAAGTGAAGAGAAACTGTTTTTACAGGATTCTATAACTTTGCCCTTTAAACTGTTATATTTCCTGCTATTTCTCAGTTTCTTAAACGTCACCTTTGAAGTACTATAATCATATTCCATTTTTATAGGCTGTTCATTATAGAAGAAAAGATATGCCTCTTTCCCATTATTATTCAAGCACATACTATGCTCGTAATCATTCTTGATAATCTTTCCATTATTTGCCTGAAAAGTTATCAATAGTCTAAAATGCTGACCATAACCAAGCATGAAGAGCAAGCAGTCCTTATACCTTCCTTGAAATTTAGGAATTGGAATATTCTCATCATTATTTGCTTTTGAATAGTCAGCCGTTGCATTCATGCCATTAATAGAAACACGTAGTTCCACTATACTGTCATTTTTCTCTATAAATTCATAATTGCATCTTTCATCGCATTTTGTCTGTGCGACAACATTGTCAATCCATAAGAATAAAACTGACAATATCAGAAATGTATATTTTATCTTCTTCATTTTGAAAACGTATTCGAGATATTGAATTTCGTAATTACATGTTTATTCCGAGAGCAAAAGTAAACAAAATTTCCAATACTGCCAAAGAAACCAGAAGAAATTTTGAATGACAGAAAAATACTCATGACCAAAGGACTTCGGTATGATAATAATTCGTGTTGCGATGCGTTATATTGTAAAAAGAATCAAGAAATGAAGAGATTTACAATTATCATGATATTATGCCTTGCGTGGGCTTCATCATTCGCACAAGGCGTTTGTGGGCATCCGAAGGCAGAGAGACAGCTTATGAGATTTGCAGAGGTGGAGATTGACGGATTCTTCTGCGATTCCGTGATGGCAGAATATCCTATCTATACGGATGGGGAGCACACAGAACTTGATGCTGTTTTGGTAAAGACAAGTGATGGTGTTGTGTGGTATCTCAGGGAAAATGGCGATGACGAGATTTCCTACGAGAAGAACTCAGAAAACTATGTCAAGCTATTCAAAATATTAGAAGACATAAAGCCCGACAAAATATACCTTCTTCCCAATGAGCCGCAATTCTTTATAGCAGAAAAAGACGGGAAGAAGCAAAAAGTAAAACGATAGTTACACCAAATAAAAAAAGTGTAAAGAGTGACATACTCTTTACACTTTTTACTTTATACTATCGAGAGATTACCAAGCGAAGAGAGGATAGTTCTTCATCTTAGCATTAACCTCACCGCGAACCTTAGCGATTACAGCCTCGTTCTCTGGATCGTTGAGAACCTCCTCAATCCAAGCAGCAATCTGAATCATGAGGTCTTCCTTAGCACCACGTGTTGTGATAGCTGGAGTACCGAGACGGATACCAGATGTCTGGAATGCAGAACGAGAGTCGAATGGAACCATGTTCTTGTTAACTGTGATATCAGCAGCAACGAGAGCGTTCTCAGCAACCTTACCAGTAAGATCTGGGTACTTAGAACGGAGGTCGACGAGCATAGAGTGGTTGTCCGTACCACCAGATACGATCATGAAGCCACGCTTTGTAAGCTCGTCAGCGAGAACAGCAGCGTTCTTCTTGATCTGAGAAGCATACTCCTTCCACTCTGGCTTGAGGCACTCACCGAAGGCAACAGCCTTAGCAGCGATAACGTGCTCGAGAGGACCACCCTGCTGACCTGGGAATACAGCAGAATTGAGGAGCTGTGACATCTTCTTGACAACACCCTTTGGAGTTGTGTAGCCCCATGGGTTGTCGAAGTCCTTACCGAGAAGGATAAGACCGCCACGAGGACCACGGAGAGTCTTGTGAGTTGTTGTTGTAACGATGTGAGCGTACTTAACAGGGTTGTCGAGCAGACCTGCAGCGATAAGACCTGCTGGGTGAGCCATATCGATCATGAGAAGAGCACCTACCTCATCAGCAATCTTACGCATACGAGCGTAATCCCACTCACGGCTGTAAGCAGAACCACCACCGATGATGAGCTTTGGCTTGTGCTCCTTAGCGAGCTTCTCCATCTCGTCATAGTCAACACGGCCAGTCTCCTTATTGAGGTTGTAACCTACTGGCTTGTAGAGGATACCAGATGTGTTTACGAGTGAACCGTGAGAGAGGTGACCACCGTGATCAAGGTTAAGGCCCATGAATACGTCGCCTGGCTGAAGAACAGCGAGGAGAACGGCTGCGTTAGCCTGAGCACCTGAGTGAGGCTGTACGTTAGCATACTCAGCACCGAAGAGCTTACATGCACGGTCGATAGCAAGCTGCTCAATCTGGTCAACAACCTGACAACCGCCATAGTAACGCTTGCCTGGATAACCCTCAGCATACTTGTTTGTGCAATAACTACCCATAGCCTCCATCACCTGATCGCTGACAAAGTTCTCTGAGGCGATAAGCTCGATTCCCTTGAGCTGACGCTGGTGCTCCTGCTCAATGAGGTCAAAAATCTTCTGGTCTCTTTCCATAATTTTTGTTTTGTTTTTAAGTGATATGTTATTTACTATTTATATTATCTCAAATACATAAAATACACGTAGGCGAGTATTGCCACGACAATCAAGCCGACAATTGCACGTATCATACAGCTCACCACCTTCTTGACGATGAATATGCCGATGATGATGACGATAAGGCACGCTATGTAATATCCGAAGTTACTCATAAAAGCCTAATCACGGCCCTTCACCCGCCCTTCGGGCACCCTCTCCCCAAAGGGCGAGGGAAAAGTTACACTTTTGAGCTGCAAGCCTTTGTTTAACTTATTTCCTATGATATTTAATACATACTTTCCCCTCGTCCCTTGGGGAGAGGATGCCCGCAGGGCAGGTGAGGGGCCGTTGGCCATCTTACTTAAACAGCGCCCTGAACTGTGCCGGGATCGGAGTTTCAAACTCCATCGGCTTGCCCGTAACCGGATGGTAGAAACAGAGCACGTAGGCGTGAAGACAAAGTCGGTGAAGAGGGTCATCACCATTGCCGTATTTTATATCGCCACACACAGGATGCCCCATATCCGAGGTATGAACACGTATCTGATTCTTACGACCTGTTTCAAGACGGAACTCGACGAGTGAATGCTCTGTAGTGCGCTTGAGAGTATGGAAATGCGTAACGGCATACTTTCCACCATTATCCACAGGAGAAGAGTATGTAATGTATGCGGCATTGTCCTTCAGCCAATTTGCTATCGTACCCTCATCTTCCTCCATCTCACCACTCACAACAGCCACATAGCGACGGTCGAACACAGTTCCATGCCAGTCGCGCTCAAGGAGCTGTTCTGTCTGCATGTCCTTTGCGTAAATCATAAGTCCGCTGGTATCGCGGTCAAGACGATGCACCACATGGGCAGTACACTTCTGACGGGTACGCTTGAAATAATCATCAAGCACACTCTTCACGTTCAGCGAACTGTGTCCGGCAGCCATTGACAGTATTCCAATCTTCTTCTCAATGACAACGAGCCAGCGATCCTCATACACGATGTTCACATAACGGCTCTTGAACGTGTCGTTCTTCTTCGACTTGCTGACGCTCACCTTCATGCCGGGCTTGAGAGGGAAGTCGAACTGGGTGACCTGCTTTCCGTCAACCTTGATGCCATGTCCCTGAAGAGTGGCTTTTATCTTTGTCTTTGAACCCGGAAGAGCCGATAGCATCCATTCAAGAAGCGGAGCTTCCCGATCTACTACATACTGGTCGTATTGATTTCTTTTAGAATCGTACATTAATTATCCCTAACTTGCTTTAGCTTGGTGAGCTTTGCGAAAAAATAAGGCTGACAAAATCATCCTTCATCCGTTCATTAGAAGTTGCAAAATTACTAGAAAAATCCGAGAAAACCAAATGAAAAGTGGAACAAAACTCGTTTTTTGCCGAAATTAGTCAAAATTCCAAACAAAAACTTGTAAAAACGAAAAGATTGTATTAATTTTGCAATTGCAAAGTGCGAAATATCTTCGCATGGAGGCATAAGGGCTAAAGGCCTATGGCTTTTGCCTTTTAAGTAAAATAAGTAAGATTTCAAGAGGCCCCGGGTATCTCAATAAGCCTGGGGATTTATTTGTGTTTGTGTTGTTGTTCCCCTTCGTTGTGAAACGAGGGGGAATTTATTGGGAAGAATAAGGATTAAAGAGTAAAGAATAAGGATTAAAGATTAAAGAGTAAGGAATAAAGCTATGCAGGAAGAAAAGCTTTGGAACAAGAACTACAACAAGGTGATGCTTACAAACTTCACCCTGTTCTTCTCGTTCTATCTCATAACTCCGCTCCTGCCTCTCTATCTCAGCGAGACATTCTCTGCCTCAAAGGACACTATCGGACTTGTCCTTTCTGGCTATACCCTCGTGGCACTTATCATACGACTGTTTAGCGGTTATATGGTGGATAACTTTGCACGCAAGACCGTACTCCTCTTGGTTCTCTTCGTGTATTTCATATTCTTCGGTAGCTATCTCATAGCCGGAAGCCTACTTGCATTTGCCTTATTCAGGACACTTCACGGAGGTCCTTTCGGGGCTACAACCGTGGCAAACTCCACAATGGCAATTGATGTTCTTCCTGCTTCCCGACGAAATGAGGGTATAGGCTTCTATGGAATGAGCAACAACCTTGCATCTGCCATAGCACCTACCGTAGGACTTTTCATCTACACTCACACGCACGATTTTCAACTTATGTTCTGGCTTGCCTTCATTATCGCTGGGATAGGTTTTGTGAATACCTACACGCTTGATGTAAAGAACGAGAAGCCAAAGGACAGAATGAAATTCAAATTCTCTCTTGACCGTTTCTTCCTCGTGCGAGGATGGTTTCTTGCCGTAAACATCTGCTTCTTCGGTTTCTGTTGGGGAGTATTGAGTAACTACCTCGCTATCTATGGCAAGGAGCATCTCGGCATAACAAGTGGTACGGGAACATATTTCCTTCTTCTCTCCATAGGTCTTATCGTATCTCGTCTTATCGGCAACAAGGCTCTTCGTCAAGGAAAACTCACACACAACGCATTAGAAGGAATCGTGCTTTCCACTTTCGGTTTCGGAATATTCATAGCAGGCCCCTACCTCCTCGGACTTTTCTCATGCGATGCAACCCTGAACTATATTCCATACTATGCCTCCGCCATTCTCATAGGCTTCGGAAACGGACACATGTGGCCTGCCTTCCAAAACATGATTATCGCCATTGCGCATCATAACGAGAGAGGTACAGCCAACAGCACCATCCTCACTTCATGGGATTTCGGATTAGGCCTCGGCATTCTCCTCGGAGGTATAATAGCCGAGTATCTGGGGTATGATGCAATGTTCTGGGTAATGGCTGGAGTTCACGTCATAGGGCTTGCGATGTATGTATTTACCACACAAAGCAGATTCTTGAAATTAACAATTAACAATTAATAATTAACAATTAACATGCCAGAGAGCTTGAAGGCCATTCTGCGCGAGCCTATGTTAATTGTTAATTATTAATTGTTAATTTTTCCTCTTACCGCCATACAGCATTTCACTATGCCATATCCGTATTCATCACGTCCTAAGGCATCAACAACTTCCTTGGCTGTTGCTGAAGGATTAGCTTCAAGACATTTGTTCACGGCATCTATCTTCTTCTGTTCAAAAAGATGATTCAAAGGGAGCTTTCCGTTTAATACCGAAGGCAGCAGATAGCTATACACAGTACTCTCAACAACGCCCATATCCTTGGCTATATCCTCTACGAGCTTGCCGTCAAGGTACATTTCAAGAGCCTTCTCCTGCTTCATCTCCATCGTCACCTTTGGCTTCTTCTCCTTTTCCGCTTTTGGTTTTCCCTCTTTACTCTTTCTACTTTCCCCTTTACCCTTTTCTACATCCTCGTCAAGTGAAAGGGAAATCTTTGCCTTTGCCTGAAGGAAAGGCTGAAGTCTCAATCCGTTGTGGGCAACATAATGAAGGAGAAGCATCTTGAACTTCACCAAATCGTTGAAGTTCTGCATGAGATTATCCACACGCTCCTTAACCGCCTTATTGTTAGTTTCAAGGGCAGTCTTTGTAAGAAGAGTAAATGTATCACACAACTGCTGCTCGAAATAGTCAGCACCCTTCATCAATCTTTCCTGAAGCAACTCCGAGTTCTGATAGTCAACCTCCGTGAGAACGATGTTCTGATACTGGTTATGGAACTTCACAGCCACATCATCCACCTTCTGTTTGAACGATTCCGAAGACTCCACCCATGCATTATACTGCTTGTTTGCAGATGAATAGAAATGCTCTCTCATCAGGCGGATGATATCACCATAGCCAAACTTTATCTGCGCAAAGGAGAACAAATCCTCTATCGTCCTAAGCAGATAATGCCTCTGCATTTGGTCAAGTTTCTGCTCATCAGGCGACTTATGCCTTGGATCTTCCTGAAACGTCTCTACCGTCTTATCATTTATGATAGCATACTGAGGAATGGGAGCAGCAAGAATCATTCCCTCCAAAGACTTACAACGAGACAGGGCCACATAGGTCTGACCGTGGGCAAAGCTATGCTGAACATCTATAATAGCGTGCTCGAAGGTGAGGCCCTGAGATTTATGTACGGTTATTGCCCAAGCCGTTTTCAGAGGGTATTGGGTAAATGTGCCGACAACGGTCTCGTGTATCTCTTTCGTCTTCTCGTCAAGCTCATATTTCATGTTCTGCCACTCCTCTGGAGTAACATCAATAACATCCGACTGACCAGAAGGACGCACTTGTATGTGGTCGTCGTCAATATCGACAATCTCACCAATCATACCGTTATAATACCTCTTATCTGCCGACGAATCGTTCTTTATGAACATCACCTGAGCACCGAGTTTCAAGGTGAGAGTCTTATCCGTAGGGAACGACAATTCCGGGAAATCCTTCCAGATAGTTGCATCATAATGATAGGCAGGAGTTGGAAGAGCCTCAAGCTCTTTCTGATTGATATTATCTGCCTGAACATTATGCGTTACAAGTCGGATATAGCCTTCCTGTTTCGGAGGATTGAAGCCTGCAATACAACGCTGGTTAAGCGTATTCAAAGTCTCTGCATCTGCGGTATTTGTACGCACCTTATTCAGAAGGTTCACAAACAACGGATCACTCTGACGATACACATGCTGAAGCTCTACGGTAACGAAATCCGTTTGCTGAAGTGCCTTGCTTGAGAAGAAATAAGGGGTGTCATAATAAGGACGGAGCATTGCCCATTCATCCTCACGAGCCACAGGAGCCAGCTGTTGCATATCGCCAATCATAAGCATCTGCACCCCACCAAAGGCTCGGTTCTTATCACGATACAGCCTCAGCACAGAGTCTATGGCATCAAGCAAATCCGCCCTCACCATTGATATCTCATCGATTACCACGAGGTCAACGGTACGGATGAGCCTCAGCTTCGACCTACGGAAGGCATAGCGCTTGTTATTACCATATTGAGTACCGGGAATCTGCGGACCGAAAGGCAACTGAAAGAAGGAATGAATCGTAACGCCCTCGGCATTAATAGCGGCAATACCCGTAGGAGCCACCACTATCATACGCTTAGGCACCTTCCTACGCAACTCACGAAGGAAAGTCGTCTTACCCGTTCCTGCCTTTCCCGTCAGAAACAGATGCGTATCAGTATTAGCTATGATATTCCAAGCTAAATCAAGCTCTGGGTTGTTCATAAAGCCTAACCAAGCCTTCCCAAAAGTAGCCTAACCAAGCCTTCCCAAAGGGAAGGATGTTTTATACATTTGGTCGTGCTTGTAATGTCGTTTTTATTTGTACTATTATACTATCTACTCCCCCTGGAGGGGGTGAGGGGGGTGGAGCCCTGACACATACTCGAAGATACTCAATCTTCGACTTCCCTTGGGGAGGGACTGGGTGGGTCCTACATCGAATACGAGAATCCAAGCGACAGATACTCCTTTATCTGCCAATAACTGTGATTAGGCATCTTCTGAACGCCATCGTCAAAGCGAGGATAGAGGAACACCTGTGCAGAGATATATCTGCTGAAAGCGAATGAGAAGGTGTTCTCCCACTCTATCACAGCCCTTGAGTATGTGGTATAGGCATACAGACGAGTTCCCCACTTGAACTTATCCGTAGGTTTCCACGTTATGTTGGCTGTAAACTGAGAACCCCAGTCGTTCAGGTTGTGGCATCCTTCGGGAATACCATAGCGTGTGGCAAGAATCAAACGCGACACGTGCTTGAAGTTATGAGCCAAAGGAGCTATGTGAACCGAACCCGTAAGTCGCTTGTTATATGCCTCGATGTTATAATCCATACCGACTGATGAGTTAACCTCGAATGGAGAGAAGAAATCAGAATAAACAGTCGGGTCATTGCTCTTGTAGCCTCTCACGAACTGCGAGGTGGCAATAAGCTGGAAGGTATAGTACCACTTCTTTGTTGCCTGCAAACCAAGCTTACCGGTATAACGCAGAAGGTCGGATGTAGTCTTCAGCTTATGAATGGTGTCAGAAGGCGAATTCTGAATACCCAACTTCATCTCAAGCATGTTCTCCCACTTAATCTTCTGCTGATTGTTATAGTTGTATCGCAGTATCACGTTAGCCACAGCCGAGAGGTTATCGTCACCACTCTTATACCAGTTTCTTGAGAAATGGCTCTGCATGAACTGCAGGTTATAGTCGCCTGAGAACTTCCAGAAATTAGGCTTGAAAATCTCCAGACTTACAGGAGAATCCGCCACGAGAGCCACCTCATTCTCGAATGACTCCTCACGGGCAACCTCCACCTTTCTCTGAACAGGAACCGTTGGAGCCGACTCTGCCACCGAAGCCACCTTATACAACTTACAAGCCGTTGTCTCAATAAGTTCCGGATGCTTCAGATAGTTCTGCATCAACACGTTATTAACAACCCAATCCAGTTCCGAAGACATTCCCTTTCCCTGATTGCCACTTATTACGCTCTCCACCACATCAGGATAGAAAGTCATAGGAGCAAACAGGCGGAAAAACCTTCCGTCCACATTGCTGTTTCTGAGTGAATCGAGCGAGCGCTGCAAGGAATCAATACGAGCCTTGCAGATGGAAAGAGAGTCCATATAGTGTTGTAACTGTGCATTGGCTGACAAGGTTGCAAGCAAAATCAAAGCAATGCCGACAAGTTTCTTAGTCATATTTATATACCTGTATGAGTGGAAATTAGCTGCAAAGTTACAAAAAGAATCCGCAATATGCAAATGTTTGGCGATTTTTTTCAACATGAAACCCCATTCCCTACCATAACCATCACTAACAATTCGTTTTTTCTTTGTAGATACTCCATCGTAAGTCCATCGTTAGTCCATCGATACTCCATCGAAACGATGGACAATCGATGGAGTATCGATGGAGAATCGATGGAGTATCTTAGGAGGAACAAGGGACTTTCATAAGATTATCAACAAAGGGAAAATGCTTACGAATACCAACAATTTTATTGAAATTTGAAAAAAATGCCGAGTTTTTAAATCTTTTTTCTTAATTTTGCGTCATTAATAGTAAAGACAAACGTAAAACCCAAATTCAATTCATTCTATGAAACAGAAAATTATATCAATATTGTTATTGCTCATTGCTACTTACTCTTGGGCACAGGACAAGAGCACATCAGCCTCTGACGAAAAACAGAGAATACCGATTAAGCCTATTGTAATTGAAGGTGAAGTTACTGGTGTTCCTGATGGATCTCCTGTCATATTATATTTCCGAGAAAAGAAATCAGCTATATATCATACGATACCAGACAGAACATTGGTTGATACCGTCAGAAATAATAAATTCCATATTGAGAAGAAATACATCTACAAAGATTTCGGCGAAAATGACGATAATGTAGAATATTATTTGGGCATAGAAAACAAAAGTCTACCTGTTTATGCATATCCAGGTGCAAGGGTAATGATTACAGGCACTCCTAGTTTGAATTTTTCAACATGGAAGGCGGAAAGCAACCATCCTTTGCAGAAAGAATTTTACGAATATGAGACCTACAAGCACGATAAATTAGTCCCTATCAAGAAAAAACTACAAGAAGTGCTTGAGGCTGACGATTATGACGATGATTTAGTGAAAAAAATTGAGATAGAAAAGGATTCTTCCCAAGTAGCCTATATGCTTGACTTTATGAAAAACAGAGAGTGTAATTCTGTTTTTGCCAGCGAACTTTATAGTATTTCTATAATTGCCAAAACACTTGACAACAAATCGCTAAAGGACAAAATACACAGTTTCTTAATTAATAAAATACCTGTTGACTATGATGACGAATGGATAAACCGGGCAAAACAATTCATTTCGACGGGCGAGTTGCAAAAAACAGGCGAAGAGATAAAAGTATTGAAATTTGGTGATAAAATGCGAGACTTTACGCTTTATGACCGTAAAGGAAATGAACATAAACTTTCTGAATTCAAAGGAAAATATACAGTATTGGAGTTCACTTCAAAAGCCTGTGGTCCTTGTTTGGCGGTGATGCCTATCCTTGATAAATTCTACAAGCGCCATAAGGACAAGGTAGAAGTCATTGCTATTTCTGTAGATCATGAAGAAATCTGGTTGAAAGAGAACAATAATGTAAGTTTCCATGAATGGAATGACCGTAAGTTTGCAGGGGAAATTACAAATGTTTATGGATCGAAGGGAACTCCATGCTTTGTAATCATACATCCGAATGGTAATATTCTTAATGTTTCTCATGGCGCTGGCGCATTCTTCAAGGAATTGATTAAACATGTTCCTGATGCGGAAATAGAGGAGCAACAGAGAAATAGTAAATAGCCCCCAAAAGACAAACATAAAAAACAAAATATATTCATTCTATGAAACGAAATATCCTATCAATATTGTTATTGCTCATCGCCACCTGCTCTTGGGCACAGGACAAAAACGCATCAACCGATGACAAAAAGCAGAGAATAGCGATTAAGCCTATCATTATTGATGGTGAGGTTACAGGTGTTCCCGATGGAACTCCTGTTAGTTTCTGTTACCGAGTAAGAAAAACAGGAGAATACAGGCATGCCCATAACACATTGACTACAACAATTACGAATGGAAAATTTCATATAGAAAAGAAATTTATATACAAAGACGATGGAGATAATGAAGAAAATGTTGAGTATATACTTTCCACAAATGGGACATTTCTTCCTGTTTACGCCAATCCTGGCACAAAGATAAAGGTTACAGCAAAAGGATTACCATGTAGTAATTGGATTGCTACGAGCAATCATCCATTACAAAAAGTATTTAACGAATATTGGACTTACAGACGGGAAAAAACAGATAATATAAGTAAGAAAATACAAGATGCATACGAAGATGATAACGATGAAGATTTTATCAGGAATCTGGAAAGAGCAAAGGATTCTATCATTATTGTATCTACTCTTGACTACATTAAGGCAAGAGAATTTAATCCTGTTTTTGCTAATGAGCTTCATAGAATTTCTATCATTTCTCATCAGCTTGGAAATAAAGAACTTAGTGAAAGAATACGCAAATTAATTGAAGAGAAAGTTCCCGTTGAATATAACGATGACTCTAATATAATTGATGCAAAAAAACTTCTTATTCCGTCAAGTGAATATCTGAAAGTCGGTGACAAAATGCCGGATTTAACATTCTTCGACCGTAATGACAAGGAACATAAACTTTCGGAGTTTTTAGGAAAGAAAAATGTCGTATTACAGTTTTCTACAAAAGCCTGTGGTCCTTGTCATGCTGTAAGGCCAGAGATTGAGAAGTTCTATGCAAAGCACAAGGATGAGGTTGAGGTAATTACCATTTCTATGGATGATGAAAAGACTTGGAAAAGTGAGGAGAAAGTAAGTTGGTCAGATTGGAATGATCATACTTCTGGCTCTTCCATAGGAAGCAAATTCAATATTCCCGGATATCCTTATCATGTGATTATAAAATCAGATGGCGTTATCAGTTCTATTTTCCCCGGTAACAACGAATTGCTAAAATATTTCGATACATTCCAAGATTCTCAGGCACCACAATCCTCAACAGACGAGCAAACTCAATCTAATAGCCAAGCGAAAGACTTTACGCTTTACGACCGTAAAGGCAAGGTGCATAAACTATCAGAGCTTAAGGGGAAATATATTGTATTGATGTTTACCGTACAAGGCTGTAAACCTTGTCTTGAGGCGAAACCTATCCTTGACGGATTCTACAAGCGCCACAAAGACAAAGTGGAAGTGATTGCTATTTCTGCAGATGAAAAGAGAGACTGGTTGAAAGAAAAAAGTACAGTAAGTTTTCAGGAGTGGAATGACTATAATTATGCACTTGAATTATCAGAATATTATGGAATGAAGACATCCTTTGTGATTATACATCCGAATGGTAACATTATCAACAAGTCCCAAGGTCGTTTAGGACCTTTCTTCAAGGAATTAATCGAGCATATTCCAGATGCAGAAATAGAGAATATGCTCAAAAACAGGAAATAGAAATTCCTAATATAAAATCAAAAGTCTATTCATTCTATGAAGCGAAATCTCATATCATTATTGTTATTGCTTATTGCTACTTGCTCTTGGGCACAGGACAAGGACACGTCTGCCTCTGACGAAAAACAGAGAATACCCATAAAGCCTATCATTGTCGAAGGGGAGCTTACTGGTGTTCCTGACGGAACTCCTGTTCAGTTTGCTTTTCGGGCAAAGAAATCGCAATTATATAAAAATGGCAATAAAACATTAGTTGACACAATAAGGAATGGGAAATTCCATATAGAAAAGAAATTTATATATAAGGATCTCGAAGATAGTGAAGATAATATTGAATATTTGCTGGACATTAATGGATGTGGCTTAAATATTTATGCATGTCAAGGTGCGAAAGTAAAAGTTACAGGTACTCCAGATCTGCCGAATTTACTATGGCGTGCAGATAGTGACAATCCCTTGCAAAAAGAATCGAATGAATATTCAGATTTCAAACGCATGATAGTAAAAGAACTTGACAAAAAGGCACCAAGAGACCTTGAATCAGATAGCGATGAGATGTTGGAAAAAGTGCAAGTCATAAGAGACTCTATCTATATTGTGTCTAAGCTCGACTTCATGAAGAATAGGGAATGTAATCCTGTTTTTATACAAGAACTTTGGGATATATCATTTAAAGCTCATCGTATAGGTAGTGAGAACCTAAGTGATAGAATACGCAATCTCATAAAAGAAAAAGTTTCAACAGATTATGATGATGATCAAACCCTAGCCGAAGAAAAGCGAATTCTTGTTCCATCAAGCAACTATCTGCATGTTGGTAATAAAATGATAGACTTCACGCTTTATGATCGTGAAGACAAGGAACATAAGCTTTCTGAGTTTGTCGGAAAGAAAATAGTCCTATTACAGTTCTCTACCGCTGGTTGTGGTCCTTGTCAGGCTATAAAACCAAAGGTTGAGGAATTTTATGCAAAGCACAAGAATGAGGTTGAGATCATTACTATTTCTATGGATAACGAGGAAATTTGGAAAAAAGAAAAGAAAGTGAGTTGGCATGACTGGAACGACCATGCTTTTGGCACTATCGTGGGATCAAAATTCGATATACCAGGATGGCCATTCTATGTGATTATAAGACCAGATGGGATAATAGGCTCAATTTTCCTCGGAACAGATAAACTGCAAAAATATTTCAACTCATTCTAATAATAATGCAAATAAGGTGTTTGGCATCAAAGCCGAACACCTTTATTTTTGCGTTTCCACTTGTTTTGTGGTCGATTTTTCGTACATTATTATAAAATATCTAATAAAAAATGATTATTTTTTCTTGATGTGAAAAATTTTATGTAACTTTGCAACTTGTTTTGAGGATAAACATAATAATTAACAACACATAAATACACAAACATCATGGCAGATACAAAGTACATCTTCGTGACGGGCGGCGTGGTTTCGTCCCTCGGTAAAGGTATTATTTCGTCTTCAATCGGTAAGTTGCTGCAAGCTCGCGGCTATAAGATTACGATTCAGAAGTTCGACCCGTACATCAATATTGACCCGGGTACTCTCAACCCCTACGAGCATGGAGAGTGCTATGTGACCGCTGACGGTATGGAGACCGACCTCGACCTCGGTCACTACGAGCGATTCACAGGCATACAGACAACCCGCGCCAACTCAATGACCACGGGCCGTATATACAAGTCTGTCATCGACAAGGAGCGCAGAGGCGACTACCTCGGCAAGACCATTCAGGTTGTGCCTCACATCACCGATGAGATTAAGCGTTGCATAATGTATCTAGGCACAAAGGGACAGTACGACTTCGTAATCACGGAGATTGGCGGTACCATCGGCGATATTGAGAGTGCTCCGTTCCTTGAGGCTATACGTCAGCTCCGCTGGGAGATGGGACGCAACGCCATCAATATTCACCTCACATACGTGCCTTACCTCAAGGCTGCTGGCGAGTTGAAGACAAAGCCTACACAGCATTCAGTAAAGGAATTGCAATCTGTAGGTATTCAGCCAGACATCCTCGTACTCCGTACAGAGAAGCATCTCTCCGACGGCTTACGCATGAAGGTAGCATCCTTCTGTAACGTGGATTTGGAATGTGTGGTTCAGTCAGAAGACCTTCCAAGCATCTACGAGGTTCCAGTAAGTATGCAGCAGCAGGGACTTGACGCTGCAATACTCCGCAAGCTCGGAATACCAGTAGGCGAGACCCCGACTCTCGGTCCTTGGAAAGCATATCTCGAGCGTCGTCGCAACGCAAAGGAAGAGGTGCATATCGGTCTTGTGGGCAAGTACGACCTTCAGGACGCTTATAAGTCAATACGTGAGTCTCTGCTCCATGCAGGTGTGTATAACGACCGCAAGACGGTTATCACATACATCAACTCCGAACTTATCACGAAGGAGAACGTAGCAGAGAAACTTGCCGGTCAGGATGGTATCCTCATCTGCCCGGGCTTTGGCCACAGAGGCATAGAAGGCAAGATAATAGCTGCACAATATACCCGTGAGCATGACATCCCGACATTCGGTATCTGCCTGGGTATGCAGATGATGGTTATCGAGTTCGCCCGTAACGTGCTGGGCTATCAGGATGCCGACTCTCGCGAAATGAACGAGAACACTCCACACAATGTCATCGACATCATGGAGGATCAGAAGAATATCTCTAACATGGGTGGCACCATGCGTCTCGGGGCATACGGGTGCGTACTTCGCAAGAACAGTCGCACACACGCTATCTACGACGCAGAGGAGATAAAGGAACGCCATCGCCATCGTTATGAGTTCAACAACCAATATATCAAGGAATATGAGCAGAACGGTATGCAATGCGTAGGTCGCAACCCAGAGTCGGACCTCATAGAGATTGTTGAGATACCAGAGCTCAAGTGGTACATCGGAACTCAGTTCCATCCAGAGTACCAGAGCACAGTTCTCAAGCCGCATCCGCTGTTCCTTGACTTTGTGAAGACTTGCATAAAGAAATAACGGCCTCTCCCCCCGCCCTCCCCCGTAGGGAGGGAGCCGGAGAGCAGACATAATTGATAATTAATAATTGAAACGCCTTTTGCCTTCCGGCTCCCTCTCTACGGGAGAGGGCGGGGGGAGAGGCCAAATTAAATTAAATGGATAAAAACACTATCACAGGCTTTGTGCTCATAGCCGCAGTACTTTTCGGATTCAGTTGGTTCAGCCGTCCATCCGAGGAGGAAATCCGTGCACAGCACCAGCAGGACTCCATTGCAGCCGTAAACAAGGCAAAGCAGGAGAATGAGCGCAAGCAAGCAGAAGCTAAGAAACAAGAACAGGCTAAGGCTGCCCTCGAGAATCAGGACACCACCGTTATGTTCTACTCAGCCCTCAACGGCAAGGCACAGGACATCGTTCTTGAGAACACAAAGCTTGCCCTCACGCTCAGCACCAAGGGCGCAACCGTTAGCAAGGCGGTAGTAAAGAACTACAAAGACCGTAACGGCAACAAGGATGTAACCCTCTTCGCAGGCAACGACCAGCAGTTGAACTACATCCTCGTGGCTAAGCAGATGAACATCTCCACTAAGGATCTGTTCTTCACCCCTACCGCCCAGAGCGATTCAACGGTGACCTTCGTAGCAAAGGCTGCCGAGGGTAAGACACTTGAGATTTCATACAAGCTCGGTAAGGACTACCTTCTCAGCTGCTCTATAAAGGCAAGCGGAATGGCAGGTCTCTTCGATCCTAACAACTCCCAGATCAACATCGACTGGAAAGACCGTGTGCGTCAGCAGGAGCGCGGATTCACTTTCGAGAACAACCGCTCTGCCCTCACCTACCACTTCTCTGAAGGCGGTACTGACGAACTGAGCGAGACAAGCGAGAAGATTGACGAGGCTGTGGAGGAGAAGATTGACTGGGTAGCATTCAAGAACCAGTATTTCTCTGCCGTGATGATTTCAAAGAGCGACTTCGCCGACAATGCCCTGCTCACCTCTATTCCTTATGAGAAGAAGAACGGCAACGGCTATCTCAAGCAGTATGAGGCAAAGCTCAAGACAGCGTTCGACCCATCAGGAGTGAATCCTACACAGTTCGAGTTCTACTATGGTCCTAATGACTTCCGTCTTCTTCAGGACGTAGAGGAGGGGTCTGCATTCGGCAAGGACCTTCAGCTCGAGCGTCTTGTATATCTCGGATGGACTATCTTCCACTATATCAACCGTTGGTTCACACTTTATATCTTCGAGTGGTTGAAGGACTTGGCTATCCCAATGGGTGTAGTGCTCATCCTCATCACCTTGATTCTCAAGGCTCTCACCTACCCTATGGTGAAGAAGAGCTATATGTCAAGTGCGAAGATGCGTGTGCTCCGTCCAAAGCTCGACGAGGCAACAAAGCAGTATGACAAGCCGGAGGATCAGATGCAGAAGCAGCAGGCAATGATGCAACTATACTCAGAGTATGGCGTAAGTCCGCTTTCAGGCTGTCTGCCAATGCTCATTCAGATGCCTGTGTGGATTGCAATGTTCAACTTCGTGCCAAACGCAATACAGCTCCGTGGTGAGTCATTCCTGTGGATGGAAGACCTCTCAGCATACGACCCTATCTGGGAGTGGAGCACCAACCTTTGGCTCATAGGCGACCACCTCTCACTCACCTGTATCCTGTTCTGCGCAGCCAACCTCATCTACTCATGGATGACAATGCGCCAGCAGCGTGACCAGATGGTAGGTCAGCAAGCACAGCAGATGAAGATGATGCAGTACATGATGTTCCTCATGCCGCTGATGTTCTTCTTCATTTTCAACGACTACTCTTCAGGCCTCAACTTCTACTACTTCATCTCATTGTTCTGCTCAGCAGCAATCATGTGGACTCTCCGCAAGACCACAAACGAGGAGAAGCTGCTCGCAATACTCGAGGCAAAGCGTGCAGAGAACAAGGCGAACCCTAACCGCAAGGTAAGCGGCCTCGCTGCTCGTATGCAGGCTATGCAGAAAGAGGCTGAGGAACTGCGCAAGAAGCGTGAGGAACTCGCAAGGAAGAACGCTCGCCTCAGAGGTGAGTAATCTTCACTTGAAATTACACATTTCCGAAGATAAACTGAAAATCCAGATAAAAGTGAAGAGTGAATAACTAAGAGTGAAGAATTTAAGTTAGTATTGCAGTTTTAAGGCAATTACTCGCCCATTCGCGATAAAAGCTAATTCAAATTCTTCACTTTTAACTCTTCACTCTTCACTTTCAACTTGAGCTAAGCGAATAAAGTTGAATTAATATGATAAAAGAACTGGCACTTACCGCCATTATGGCTACAACCCTAACAACATCTCCTGCCGAGGCAAAAGTAAATATCGGTAAGAGTGACATCTCACTCAAAAGCGATCTCATGACTCCTGAAGCCCTGTGGGCTATGGGACGCATAGGTGGCGTGGCAGCCTCTCCCGACGGCTCGAAGATTGCATACACCGTATCTTATTATAGCGTGAAGGAGAATGCCTCCCACACCGTTATCTATGTTATGAATGCTGACGGAACTGATAACCGTCAGCTTACCACCTCTGCCGACTCAGAGAATGAACCTGCATGGGTACAGACAGCTAACGGAACCGTTCTCGCATTTATCACAAATGGCCAGATATGGACAATGAACGCTGACGGTTCTAACCGCAAGCAACTGACCAAGGATGATGACGGCATAGAGGGTTTCAAGTTCTCTCCTGATGGCAAACAGGTAATCATCGTCAAGTCTTTGCCTTTCCATGAGATCATTCAGAAGAATCCCGATGACCTTCCAAAGGCTACCGGCCGAAAGATAACCGACCTTATGTACCGCCATTGGGACCACTATGTAGAGTCTATCCAGCATCCTTTCCTTGCATCAGTTTCAGAGGATGGCACTATCGCCACAGCAAATGCAAAGGATATTCTCGCAGGAGAGCCTTACGAGTGCCCGGGTGAGCCTTTCGGTGGAATGGAGCAGATGAACTGGAGTCCTGACTCAAAATCAATAGCATATACCTGCCGTAAGAAGATTGGTCGCGACTATGCCGTATCTACTGACACTGATATCTTCCTCTACGATGTAGCTTCAGGCACTACTCGCAACCTCTGCAAGCCAGCCGACTACAAGGCTCCTGCCATTGACTATACCAAGACTCTCGCAACACAGAGCGTGAACAAGACATCGCAAGACCTCAACCTCGGCTACGACGTGAATCCTCAGTTCTCTCCAGATGGCACTTTTGTGGCATGGCTTAGCATGGAGCGCGACGGATATGAGTCTGATCGCAACCGCCTCTGCATCTACACCCTCGCTAATGGCAATAAGCAATACGCTACCGAGGCATTCGACTCAAACGTAGATGACTTTTGCTGGGCAGCCGACTCCCGCTCCCTTTATTTCATAGGTGTATGGCATGGCTGCGAGAATATGTATCGTACAAACCTCAACGGCAACGTTGAGCAGATAACAAACGACTGGGCTGACTTTGGTTCTCTTCAGATGCTCGGCGACAAGAAAGGAAGCCTCATCGCTACCCGCCATTCTTTCTCCGCTCCTGATGATATCTACCTCGTAACCCCTCCAAAGGCTTCCAAGCAGAAAGGAAACAACACCCTTTCTGTTGCTCCGAAACTCGCAACTGTGGCGCAGCTCACAAAGGAGAACGAGCATATCCTCTCAAAACTGTCTCTCGGCAAGACAGAGCAGCGATGGGTTAAGACAACCGACGGCAAGGAGGAACTGGTATGGATTATCCTTCCATCCAACTTCGACCCTAACAAGAAATACCCTACCCTCCTCTTCTGTGAGGGTGGTCCTCAGAGCCCTGTGTCTCAGTTCTGGTCATATCGCTGGAACTTCCAGATAATGGCAGCCAACGGATATGTAATCGTAGCACCTAACCGCCGTGGTCTTCCTGGCTTCGGAAGCGAATGGAACGAGAAGGTATCAGGCGACTGGACAGGTCAGTGTATGGACGACTATCTCTCAGCCATTGACGATGCCTGCACCCTCCCTTACGTTGACAAGGACCGTCTCGGATGCGTAGGTGCAAGTTTCGGTGGTTTCTCCGTTTATTACCTTGCCTCTCACCACAACAAGCGTTTCAAGGCATTCATCTCCCACGACGGTGCTTTCAACCTTGAGTCTATGTACACCGACACCGAAGAGGCATGGTTCTCTAACTGGGAATACGATGATGCCTATTGGAACAAGGATGCTACGGCACGTGCAAAGAAGACTTACGAGAACTCCCCACACCGCTTTGTTGACAAATGGGACACTCCTATCCTCTGCATCCACGGTGAGAAGGACTACCGCATCAATGCCAATCAGGGTTTCGGAGCATTCAATGCAGCACGCATGAGAGGCATCCCTGCCGAACTCCTCATCTTCCCTGACGAGAATCACTGGGTACTCAAGCCACAGAACGGCATCCTCTGGCAGCGCACGTTCTTTGAGTGGTTGGATAAATGGCTAAAATAACGGCCTCTCCCCCCGCCCTCCCCCGTAGGGAGGGAGCCGGAGTGCCCAACACAATTGATAAATGACAATATAATAATTGAAAACGCCTTTCGCCTTCCGGCTCCCTCCCTACGGGGGAGGGCGGGGGGAGAGGCCGTGGCTTACTTTTCTATGAACAAACTCAGCAACTCCCCAGCGGCACGCTGGACAGCCCTCACCATCGTATCAGTAACGATGATGTTCGGTTATTTCTTTTGCGACGTAATGTCACCGCTCGAACCACTTCTCACTGCCTCAAAAGGCGCAGAGAATGGACTTGGTCTCGGATGGACATCAAGCGAATACGGATGGTTCTCAGGCGCATACGGCTTGATGAACGTATATCTCCTGCTGCTCTTCTTCGGCGGTATCATCCTCGATAAGTTCGGCATACGCTTCACCGGTCTCACCTCCACAATCCTTATGTTTGGTGGTGCATTGATTAAATGGTGGGCAGTAACAACCGATTTCGGCGATGCAACTATCTGGGTACCCTTCGGTGGCGACGTACAGTCACAGGTGGCATACGCAGGTCTCGGTTTTGCAATCTTCGGAGTAGGATGCGAGATTGCAGGTATCACCGTATCAAAGGTCATAGTAAAGTGGTTCACAGGTCATGAGCTTGCTCTTGCCATGGGACTTCAGGTGGCACTTGCACGTATCGGAACAGCCCTCGCCCTCGCAGCATCCCTGCCTATTGCAAAGGCAATGGGTGGAGTAAGCGCATCCGTAGGACTTGGAGCTGCATGTCTTTGCATCGGTCTCATCTCATTCATTGTTTATAATGTAATGGACAAGAAAGAAGATGCGGCATCAGCAGCAGAGTCAGAAGAGTCAGAAGAAGGCTTCAAGTTCGCCGACCTCAAAATCCTCTTCCTCAATCCCGGCTTCTGGTGCATCACCTTCCTCTGCCTTATGTTCTATGCAGGAGTATTCCCATTCCTGAAGTTCGCCACCAAGCTCATGGTGTTCAAGTACGGCGTTGATCAGGAACTTGCAGGACTCATCCCTGCCATGCTCCCATTCGGCACCATCTTCCTCACCCCACTCTTCGGAAGCATCTACGACAAATACGGTAAGGGCGCAACCCTCATGCTTGCAGGAAGCATACTCCTGACCATCGTTCACGTTACTTTTGCGTTACCCGTCAACAACTGGGTTCTCGCCATCGCCGTGATGATAGTACTCGGAATCGCCTTCGGACTCGTTCCGTCAGCCATGTGGCCAAGCGTTCCGAAGATTATCCCGATGAAGCTTCTCGGCACAGCCTATGCCCTCATCTTCTGGATTCAGAACATCGGTCTTTCCATGGTTCCGATGTGGATAGGCTCAGTAAACGAGGCTAACACCGACGCATCCGGCTTCATCGACTACACCCAGTCAATGACCATCTTCGCCGGCTTCGGAGTCTTCGCCATCATCATCTCAGTGATGATCATCGCCCTCGACAAGAAGAACGGCTACGGATTGCAGAAACCGAATGTGAAGTAAAACAGCCCCTCACCCGTCACTTCGTGACACCCTCTCCCCAGGGGGCGAGGGAAAAAGTTACCTATATATCGCTAAAAAATCAACAAATAATAATTAACAATAAAAAAAATCCTTGCCTTTCATCTTCCCATGATTGAAGATACTAACTTCCTCCTCGCCCCTTGGGGAGAGGATGCCCACAGGGCAGGTGAGGGGCCATTATTTAACTATCTATGTTCGAAGGACAACCTAAAGGTCTATGGACCTTGGCATTAGCCAACACAGGTGAGCGTTTCGGCTACTACACCATGCTCGCCGTTTTCACACTCTTCCTACAAGCCAACTTCGGCTTCGACGAGAAACTCACAAGTACCATCTTCTCGAGTTTCCTCATGTTCGTGTATTTCCTCCCACTCTTCGGCGGTGCCCTCGCCGACAAGGTAGGCTATAGCAAACTCGTCACCATCGGCATCTTCATCATGTTCGCCGGCTACGTACTGCTCGCCCTGCCTCTCGGCAGCAACTCCATAGCCATGATTGCAATGGCAGGAGCACTCGTACTCGTCAGCATCGGAACAGGTCTCTTCAAGGGTAACCTACAGGTAATGGTGGGCGACCTCTACAACGAAGCTGCCTATTCTGCAAAGCGCGATGCAGGCTTCTCACTCTTCTATATGGCAATCAACATCGGTGCTATGTTTGCGCCTACCGCAGCCATAAAGGTGATGGAATGGGCTCAGAACTCGCTCGGCGTATCTGTATCCGAGAGCTACCACTACGCCTTCGGTGTGGCTTGTGCCTCATTGATCGTGTCTATTCTCATCTTCTACATTGGCCGACCAACCTACCGTCAGGTTATCACTACAAAGACTAAGGTAGAAAGTGGAGAGAGTAAAGAGACCGTCGAGGAACTCTCACCAGCCGAGACAAAAGAGCGCATCATCTGCCTGTGCCTTGTTTTCGCCGTTGTCATCTTCTTCTGGATGGCATTCCATCAGAACGGACTCACCCTCACCTTCTTCGCACGCGACTATACCGCAACAACATCCACAGGCATTGAGGCTATGCAGTTCGATGTAACCAACCTCGTAGCCGCTATCTTCATCGTCTTCGGCCTCTTCTCCCTCTTCCAGGGCAAGACAGGCAAGGAGAAGGGAATCGGTGCTACTATCGTACTATTGCCATTGGCATACCTCTTCTGGAACTACACACAGTTGCCAGCCGAGGGCGTAAAGGTTGACGCACCAATCTTCCAGCAGTTCAATGCTTGCTTCGTTGTAATGCTCACCCCTGTGAGCATCGCCATCTTCTCATGGCTTGGCAAGAAGGGACTTGAGCCAAAGGCACCTGTGAAGATCGGTCTCGGAATGCTCGTTGCAGCCATTGCATATCTGCTCATGACAGTAGGCTCTATCGGTCTCCCTGTGCCAGAATATGCAGCCGACGGCTCTAACCTCCACATGGCAGACGTATCTCCAAACCTCCTCATCGAAACCTACCTCATCCTCACCTTCGCCGAGTTGCTCCTCTCCCCTATCGGTATCTCATTCGTTACCAAGGTAGCACCTCCAAAGTACAAGGGAATGATGATGGGTGGCTGGTTCGTCTCAACCGCCATAGGCAACTTCCTCGTCCAGATTCCGGGTTACCTCTGGGGTAAGGACCTCTACATCGTATGGGGTGCCCTGATGGTCATCTGCCTCGTAGCAGCTGTCTTCATCTTCTCAATCATCAAGAAGCTCAACAAAGTATCGTAAAAAGAAACCCCATAACATTTCGGGCTGTCTCTTCAAGCGAGGAGGCAGCCCGATTTCGTTTTTAATCACGCATCAACACTTGCTTTAGATTGATGAGCCTTGTGAATAATTATTGTCAGTTAAAAGCAGCTTGCTGCTTGTCCTCGTCAAGTCGTCGAACCCACGTTATTTTAACAACTATGCACTATTAAATGTGTGTCTCTAAAAAAACATCTTCTTACTACTCGTTAACTTCTTCTGCCTCGAGTGATGAGAAATCTACTTTCTCGTATTCCTGAGTGCGCACAACCCATGTGCCGGCAACGAGGTCGCCGAGACGCTGCTGATGCTTGGTGAAGAAGACACAGAGGGAACCGATGCCGGCAGAGCCGAAGACATCAAGCGGAAGGATGAGCCAACGGAGGATGAATGCCGAGATCTTCGGACCACCGCCTTCAAGGTCCACCACACGGATGTGGAGCAGTTTCTTACCCAACGTCTGGCCGCTTGCCACGGTTTCACTGATAAGAGGATACAAATAAGGGATAAGTATCACAAGGGTAATAACCAAGGCCCCGTTTATACCTTCAAACGCCCCTTCTTTGAGCATTAGTAAGAGAAAAAGCCACGCAATGCCCATCAGCATGAAGTCGATGGAAAATGCGGCAAGACGGGCTGCAAAGCTTGCCGGTTCCTGATGTATTCTTATACCTTGTGATGAGAGGATGTATTGCATGATAAATGGGGTTAAGAGGTTAGGGGTTAGGGGTTAGAGGTTAGAGCAGTACACTAAACGCCCAACTCTGAACACTAAACTGAAATTTTATGGCAAAAGTAAGAAAAATAAATGGAAAAAGTATCATTTTCCAAATATTTTTTGTATTTTCGCAGTCAAAAAAGGTAAAAAGCCCCCCTCCTACTCCCCCGAGGGGGAGGGACTTTAGATAGTATTTTGTATAAAAAAACTCCCCCCTCGGGGGGATGGAGGGGGCTACGAACAATGACAGAAGGGCGATTTATATCCAAGAATAAACATCAATGGGACAGGTATCAGAACATGCTTGACGGCTGGAAGCTGTACTCTCCCAACGAACTCGGTCAGGCTTATCTCTCAGTATGCAGCGACCTTGCCTATGCGCAGAGCCACTACCCTGAGACACAGGTCTGCAAGGATCTTAATGCCCTTGCCTTGCAGTTTCACCACATACTATACAGGCGACAGCCACAGAGGTGGACGGAGTTGTTGCATTTCTTCAAGCATACCGTACCGATGTCATTCTACAGGAGCAGGCATTTCCTGCTGTTTTCACTATGCTTGTTCCTTATCGGCTGGGTTGTCGGTGTAATGTCGCAATGCCTTGATACCGGCTATTTCGAGGCGTTCTTCTCAGGCGGATACTATCATGAGACAATGAACAACATCAAAAACGGGAATCCGATGGGAATATACGGCAGTGAGGGCGAGGTGGAAATGTACTTCAAAATCACTACCAACAATATGTTTGTAGGCCTTCACTACTTCGTATCCGGACTGTTGACCCCATTCTACACCATCTACAAAGCCATAACAACCGGTACGATGATGGGGTGCTTCACGACGTTCTTTGCCCAGAACGGATATCTTATAGATGCCCTGATAGCTCCAAATGAGCACGGCTCACTTGAGTTGCCGGCAGCAATAGTATGCAGTGCCGCAGGAATGCAACTGGGAATGGGATGGTTCTTCCCCGGCAAACTGACACGCATGAAGGCCCTGATGCAATCGGCGCAGGAGGCATTGACAATGGCACTCGCCATGATGCCGTTCTTTATGATAGCAGGATTCATTGAAAGTTTCATCACGAGGCATCAGGAATGGCCTATGGCTTTAAGAGTGCTGCTCATGGTAGCCGGACTTACCTTCTCCGTGTATTATATAATATTGTTGCCAAGACAATTAGCAAAGAAAGAAAGACAATGACAGAATCGGGGATATACAAGATAAGGGAACGTGGACAGGTTGTAACAGAAGGCTGCCAGTGGATTGTGACCCACAGCAGGCTTGCAATGCAACTTGCCGTGAAGCCTGTGCTCATTCTTGCCGTCATCGAACTGGTGAATATAATCTTCCTGAAGAGCATACTCTTCTCGCTTGGGATTGCCTTTGTTGCATTACTTCTCATACCTACAGTCCCTTCGATGATGATGTATGTGGTAGAGCATGCTGAGGAATTCGACTACCCGAAGCGACTGCCAAAGCTGTTTGAGCTATGGAGGATGTGGATAAGCCTACTTCATAGTGCCATTGTAATAGGCGGCATAAGTGTTGTTGCGAGTTTTCTCAGCTCTATGACGATTGCAGCACCTTTTTTCATTGACTCGATAAGGAACATGGCACTTGTGATACATCATAGGAACAGAGAGGATGGTATGATGTCGGCTATTGGCAATGCGGTAACGCTATCGTTCTCAAACTTTGTAAGCCTGATGTTCATGATTCTCGGAGTCACAATAATCACGATGTCGATGGTTATAGGCCCTCTCCTGTTGATTCTGTCATTTGCAGAAATACTTTCACTATATATATCACCGGCACTGAAAGAGCCCATAACAAGGCTATTCAACGACACAGAAACACAGATTAGCCTCATACTGGAATGCCTGGCAGTGGGCTACGTCTTTGCCGGCATGATATCAATCATTGTCACGCACTTCTTCTATGGTCACTGCATGATGTGTGAAGAGAAGAAGGAAGCGGAAATAGAAGCAAGGAAGAAACGAAGATTAAAACAGCAAGGTAAGTGATATACATTTCCGACATACCAGACTACGAAGAGGATATCATCCGACTCTCGAAGACAGAGAAGATAGACTTCAGCAAAGCCCTCGGCGAATTGCTCAAGTCAATCTTCAGCATACATGTTCCCGAGGGTGCGCTCAATGTTATCCAGATACTTATGTGGGTATTCCTGATATGCTTTATTGGCTGGATTATATATAAGGAGTTCGGCAGTTTTTATCGTGCTCCTACCGTTGAAGCCATTGATCCGCAGTATTTCTCATCCACCACGGAAATGGGATCTACGGAGGATGCAGATATCAGGGGACATAACTTCGTTCAGGAACTTCAGAAGGCGGTTGATGATGGCGACTTCGCACTTGCCATACACCTGCGCTATCTTATGACTCTTCAAAGGCTTGACAATATGAAGAGGATAGCGTGGCAACCCACGAAGACTCCGATGATGTATGTGAGGGAATTGAAGTGGGGAGCAGACAAGCTCAGGGAGATAACCATGGCTTTCCTGTATATAAAATACGGCCACTACCCTGCAAGCAAGGAACTGTTTGACGATGTGACAGCCATTAGCAACACCCTGTGTACGATGACTGAGGAAGGAGGTGAGCATGAATAAAAGCATGAACTTCCTGAACAGGCACGCCACATGGATATACATTCTGGCTGGCATCTGCATAGTATGCGTCCTACTGCTACCCTATGGTAAGCGTATCTATGACCAGACTCCAAAATACGAATGGGATAATGAGCAGATGGGCAGCACGAAGTCAAAAGAGCCTTTCGGCGCGAAATATCTTGACGAGTATCTGCATGACTATTGGAAAGGAAAGGTGTATGTTGAGGTTGATGCAGACACTGCCTTTGCAAAATTCGGAAAGAAAAAGGCGAACTACCTGTTTGTGGGTTCCGGATATCAACTAAATGATGAAAAAGAACAGTTTGCCAAACTCATAAGCATGGTTAACACAGGCAACAGACTGCTTATTGCCGGTGGTGTTAATTATAGATTATCCCGACAGCTGCTTATCGAGTCAGGGGGCGGTATATGGGGCACCTTCGACATTCTCGACTTCCTTAACAGGGAGAGCGATATAAAGCGCACCAGTCTGTATCTGCGTGAAAAGTCGAACGGCGAACCTGACTCTATCATGGTATGGGAGAACATGATAACAGAGACTATCTGTATTTTACAGGAGGACAGCTTACAGAACGACAGCTTACAGAACGACACCACACAAGGCGACATAATAGTAGCAGACGAATACTGTGATTTCTACGGTGACATTCCTTTAGGCTTTTACACACCGCTCATATCCTTTAACGATAAATACGATGTGGTAGCAAGGAGGGATATAGGAAAAGGATATGTCACGCTAACCTTCAACGACTATTTATTCTTCACCAACTACGCTGTGCAGAATAAGGATCTGCGTATTGGCATGGAGCATATCATGGAGTGTACGTTTGACAAGTCACTGCCACTGATTATCATCTACAATGACTATGAGGAAATAAACGAAGTTGAGGGCACCACGTTCATGGTTCTGCTAAAACATCCTGCCACCGCCCTGTTCCTATGGTTGTTGTTCGCAGCCCTTGCCCTTGTCATCATCTTCAATACACGACGCAGGCGCAGACCTGAGAATGTGAACAAGAAGGTGAAGAACTCAAGCATTAACTTTATCAGACATCTTGCCACAATATACACAGACGATACGGATTACCGTGAACTGCTGCGCATAGAGAAGCGTGTACTGCTCTACAAACTTCGCAAGGAGTTCTACTTTGATATGCGGACAAGGAATTTCTCGGAAGTATCACAGTTTGCAAGCATACTGGCAGCAAACAGGGGACTCAATGAGGAACATGTCAAGGAGGTGCTCTCCACCCTGGAGGAACTGACGGCAAGCGGAGTACAGGTGGATGCCAAGTCGTACAGGCTATGTCTGGAACAATTAGATACAATCAATTGAGGAAACTTGCTTTAGCTTGATGAGCCTTAGCAACTTTCTTTAGCTTGATGAACTTTTGCGAACAATAAAAAAACAAAGATATGGAATATTCTTCACGTATAGACCTAACGGAGTTCAACTCCAAGATTGCAGAACTGAAGTATGCAGTCAATAGTATTGTAAAAGGACAGGATGAGGTTCTTGAGCTTTTGCTCACTGCCCTCCTTGCCGATGGTCACGTATTGCTTGAGGGTGTGCCTGGAGTGGCAAAGACTCTTATGGCAAAGACACTCGCACAACTTATAAGTGCAGATTTCAAGCGCCTGCAGTTCACTCCTGACCTTATGCCTACCGATGTTGTAGGTACATCAATCCTAAACACCCAGACACAGGACTTCACCTTCCGCAAGGGACCTGTCTTTACGCAGTTCCTGCTTGTGGATGAGATAAACCGTGCCCCTGCCAAGACACAAGCTGCATTGTTTGAGTGTATGGAGGAAAGACAGGTTACATTCGACGGTACTACCTATCCCCTACCCGACTTCTATATGGTGATGGCAACGCAGAACCCTATTGACCAGGAGGGTACTTACCGTCTGCCAGAGGCTCAGATGGACCGTTTCCTTCTGAAAGTTACCGTTGGATATCCTTCCGTGGAATCAGAACTGAAGATTCTTCAAGAGTATCATCAGGGCAACAGATTGCATGAGGTACGCTTCGACAAACCTGTACTCACGCTTGACGAGCTCAGAACACTCAGGGGGATGCTCAAGGATGTGGTAGTAGATGATTCATTGATGAAGTATCTGTGTAATATCGTTGCAGCTACACGCAATTCTGCCTATACGTGGATTGGAGGCTCTCCACGTGCTTCCATCGCTCTGTTGCAGACAGCCAAGGCTCATGCCATATTATCAGGAAGGGATTTCGTTACTCCTGATGACATTCATTTCCTTGCTCCTTACGTACTTGCCCACAGGGTGACGCTTACGGCAGAGGCAGAGCTTAACGGCATGACAGTAGCACAACTCGTAAAGCAGATTATCGACAGCGTGGCAATTGATAATTAACAATTAACAATTAATAATTAACATGCCTGTACGCGCAAACCTTCGTGTAGATTGACGCCCATGCCCTTCCATGTTAATTTTTCGCTGAAGCTCAACAAGCTAAAGCAAGTGTTAATTATTAATTAATATGATATGTTCCTAAAAAAGCGATTTTTCATCATCCTGTTTGCCATTGCAACCATATCAGCCCTTGGTGTGATGGTTGATGCGCTGTACGGCATAGCACTCGTATTGCTATGCCTGTTAGTCGTGGCATCGGCTATCGATATCGCGCTGCTCATGATGCTGCGTATTGATGGTGGAAGGGATATTGCCTCAAAACTCGACCTTGGCGAAGAAAACGTATATTCCGTATCTTTCAAAATAATAAAAGGATGGATTAAGAGTGCATACGCCATTGACGAGATACCTACCGAATTAAAGAAAATGGAGGGTGACAGATTGCCTTTTTCCAACAAAGAGAAGTCAAGTTTCAACTGTCAAACATCCATAATGCCGTCGTGCAGGGGGCATTTCCTACTTGGCAGGTCTCTTGTCTATGTATCATGTCTTGGACTGTTTGAACGCAGAATAATACTCCAGCCAGAAGGACAGGAGGTTGATGTATATCCAGCTTTCTCAAGACTCCGCGAGAAGGATGAACAGGTGCGCTCCCGACAGACAATATCAACAGGAAACCACAAGAGGCAGTTGCCTGCCAACAAGACAGAGTTCCGTGATATCAGGGAGTATGTGGCAGGCGATGATATACGTACCATAAACTGGAAGGCAACGGCAAGAACAGGGCATACCATGGTGAATGAATACGAGGATGAACGTTCGCAGCACGTCATCAATGTGATTGACTGCGGTACGGCTATGCAGCGTACCTTTAATTCCTTGTCACTTCAGGATCATGCCATCAATGCCTCTCTGCTTGTGTCCTACTCCGCTTTGGAAAGGGAGTCTGACTGCGTAGGTGTCTGCTCATACGGTCCAAAAGGTATCAGCTTCCTGCCTCCGAGGGCAGGAAAACCGCAATTCAACAGTATAATGCAGCAACTATATGCCCTTGACACGGAGTATGGCGAGAGCGACATAGAGCAACTATGCCTGATGATTGACCGTAACGTAAAGCGCAGAAGTCTTATTTTCCTCTACACAGAGATACCGACAATATCTGTTCTTGAGCGCCAGTTGCAGTTCTTCAAGCGTATTTCCTCACGCAACTGTCTTGTTATAGTAAACTGCCTTGACCGCGAACTTGAAGGCATGGCGGAAAGGGAAAAGTATAAAGTAGAAAATAGACTTGCGCAGCTTGATGAGCCAAAGCGAAGAACTGGCTTTAGCTTGATGAGCTTGCGAATAAAGGGTATTGTTGAAAGTAAAATAGGCAGAACACACTCCCAATGCGTGGAGAGTACCCTTGCCAAAGACATGGTGAACCAGAAACAGCTTATAGCCGACACCCTTCAGCAAAACGGCATCTACTGCCTTTCAATACATCCTGAGTCTCTCTCCTTCGGCATACTGAGCAAATACATAGAACTGAAGGCGAAGAGGGCGTGGTAGAAGCCGGAAGCTGGGGCTTAATTGATTAATAATTAATAATGAATAATTATTGGTGCCCGGAAAATCAATGTAACTCACCTTACATCAAGAATTAGAAATCAAACAAGATCAAAATAGCTCCCTGCGGTCGTAAAAACATGTAGAGAACGTGGAATTTGATTACAAAGAATTCCGAAGATAAATCCATACGAGATTGGGTAACTCGCCAGCCATTTTTTACTACCACAGGGAGCTATTTTGTCCCCGAATTTTGTCTTTCCGTAGTGGCTTCCGCTGGGTGAGGGCTCATTTTCTCGGGGAAGCCCCAAGGATTACCAGAGAAAAGGAGAACTCGCATCAGTAGGGATTTGCCACAAGCAAAGCCCATAAGAGGGAGACACAAGGAAAGCATTTTGATCTATTTCACATTGAGTCTTTTTTACCAGACACAAAAAATATTAAACGAAAAGACGCAGAGACTCTGAGGTTTTAACGCCTCGTGGCTCTGCGTCTTTGCATTTTATTTAATTCCAATCGCTATTGACTGGTATTCTTTGTCGATAGTCAATTTTCAACTTCCCTAAAGCCCTAACATGAATTTCTCTGCCTTATTCATAAACAGGTCATGTCCCTTGGAATTCAGGTGGGTATTGTCTTGATACGTATGGAAGTACCGTCGAGCAAATTCCATATCCCAGACATAGATACCGCTTTGTGTAGAACAATCATAAACAGGAATAGCGAATTTACCACCTGTCTCTACCATTATACGAGTAATATCCGGATAAGGAGGATTATTGATTCTCCAAGGAGTGAAGACTGCAACCTTTGCACTTGGAGCCTTATGGATGAAACCACGAAGAAGCTTAGCATAGCCTTCCTCAAACTCCTCTAAGGTACCTTTACCCTTGATGATCTGCTCCGCGTCACTATGACCGCCTATAAGGAGGATATAGTCACATGTATCCATTTCCTCATAGAACTCGTTGATTGGAGCGCTCCAACGCTCTCTACGACGGTCGAATGATATACAGCAATTGTTTCGGGCATAGTTGCGATAGAGCATGTGATACTTCTGTGCAAGCTTACAATGCCATGTTTCTGTAACATCCTTACGGTTGTTGCGGGCACGGCTGGCACCAAACACATTGATGGTCTTGCCGAACAATGGAGCATTGCGAATCTCATAAGGTATAGGATTCTTTGAGTCATTGAGGGCTTTCTGATCAAGACGATAGTCATAGACTATGGCATCCTGTGCATGCATCGCCAAGGAGTATGCAAAGCAGATGAGAATCAAAGTGATTTTTACAGTTATCTTCATAAGTAATTTTTTTAATTAGACTAAGGTCTAAAGGTTAAGGACTAAGGAAAATATGGATTAAGAACTAAAGATTAAGGATGAAGGGGTGTTAGTATCAAACCCTATTCCCTATTTCGTCAACATTGTTCTATTTGCCTTTTGTCTTTGACCTTTTTGTACCTTTGTTATTTCATTTTTGGTATTTCAGTGGCAAAGATACAACTTTTTTTTGTTAAAACAAAGGATTACGACTTTTTTTTATAAAAATGTACATTTTTAACTAAGGTCTAAGGTCAAAGGAGTAAGGTCGAAGACATTTTGAGCTTTGACTTTTGACCTTTCACCTCTAATACCACCTCACATTGTTGGAATATCCAGACCGCTTATCATACTTGAGGGCATCGGCAAGTGTTGACGCTTTACAGTAGAACGAGAAGTTATAGCTTGTATATGGGGATATTACCACCTGACAGCTCATGGCGAAGCAATGAAGGTCGCGCATCAATGATGCGGAAGTTCGTACCAGTTTATGAACATCGAAGTCGTAGCCAGACATGAATGATATATTCCAACCATCGGAAAGGCTGATGTTTCCGGATACGTTCAGGGACTGTGTGAATTTATAACCCAGGTATCCACCTGGAATTCTTTCTATTTCATTGAAAGAATTTTTATAATCCACGTACTTACCATATTCCCTGAATTTCGAATGATCTTCACTCATGGAAATACTATAGGCAAAAGTCAGGCTCCAAGGCATGGAGTAACGCATATAGCCGTCATCATCGGTCTCTGCCTTATTGCTACTTCCTCTATCGGCAAGGGCGTTCTGTCCTTTCATCATGACGGGATCGACGTTAGTATCCAATCCTGTGTCATAATCATCATCACGCTCATCATCGTCTTCCTTTTTCTTATCGTCTCCGCCTCCGAAGAGTTTTCTGATTTTCTCAGGGTTAAGCGTATATGATATACTCTGCGACATTCCGGCAAACTGTCCAAAATGTCCTAAACTATAATGCGTAGTCTTACTCTGTACTATATTTCCCTCCTTCGTTTTTCCCCAGGCATAAGTGCCAAATCGGCCAGTGAGGCTGAAGGTGTAGTTCTTCCACCACTTTAGACGGATATTCATGGTAAGGTCACTCCATGTCTTGGAATCCATATAGTACGACATACTCGCACCGAGTTCGTCGATGAGCGAGATTTTCTTGAAGCCCGTAGAATCCTTGTCGGACTTTACTTTCATCTCCAATTGGTTGGAAATCTGCATATTGATAGCTCCAGTCTTTCCACCTGCCGAAGCACCTTCATATTGTATATAATTAACTTTTTTGCCAGAACGTATATATTGAGTTTGATAATCAGGAGCATATGCATAAGATAGTGACACAGTAGGTGTGAAGACATGTCGGATTGCCTGAATCTTATCACCGAAAATCTTTCTGTTAGGCATAAACATACCGTACAACTTGGTATTGAGACCGATAGATGCAGTCAAGTTATACACGTTTTTAAAATCACCAACCGTGTCTGTTTTCTCATAGCCTCCTTCTTTATAATCCGCATCCTCTACCCATGTCTTTTCGAATCTCCTGAGAGACATACGGTCGTTGAAATTGATAGAAGGCGTTACGTTTATGGCATTGAACAGGGAGAATGTGGCACCGACAGGAATGTTGTGCGTTATCGTATTAGTCCAGTGCTTTTTGAAGCTTTGATGCAGCAAATATTCTTCCTTCGTATCGATAGAGCTTTTGAAACTTCCTGTATATGATACATTTATCTTTTCGTACCAACGCTCATCACCCGCAACATACTTTCGTCTGAAAGGGAAGAAACGAGACACTGAGACATTGAGGTCAGGCAATTCAAGCCCAATTTTGGATGTCGCCGTATTCTGATTGAGATTGATACCTGATGATAGATTAAGTCCGATACTTGAGAACTGTGTGCTCCATGACACGGAAGAACCGCGTGTATTCGAAGAAGACATCACAGGATTATAGTATGAGGTAAGGTTATTATTCTCATAGTTTGAAGTCGCAAAGTTTACACTTGCCTGGATAGTACTATAAGGATTTGCCTTTGGATCCTGGTTATGCGACCATCGTATCCTGAAATTCGTTGTCTTCTCATAGTCGGGCATTCCCTTGTCGCCATTACGTGTGTCCAGGTAAGAGGCATCGAACGAACCAGAATACCTGTATCGCTTACGATAGCTGGAAGCTGCCGCTATTCCCCAAGAACCCTTGGTATAGATCTCACCCGTTAGCTTCAGGTCAATACGGTCGGAAATGGCGAAGTAATAGCCGCCATTACGAAGATAGAAGCCTCTGGCTGTCTCATCGCCGTATGTCGGCATGATGAAACCACTTGAATATGACTTGGAGAATGGGAAAAAGCCGTATGGGATGGCTAAAGGAAGCGGAACATCCTGCACAACAAGATATGCAGGTCCGAATACTACGTCCTTGCCCGGACGCACTTTTGCACGTGAAAGGGCAAGATAGAAATCCGGGTGGTCTTCGTCACAGGTAGTATAGCGGCCATGCTTCAAATACAGGTTTCCTTCCTTGTCACGCTTTGAGCGCTCAGCCGTTAGGAATCCGTCCTCCTGCTCTGTATATACAGAAGATATAAGTCCCTTCTTCGTCTTGAAATTGAAAGCCATGGTATCGCTCTCATACGTGTCTGAACCCATCTTGAACACAGGCGTACCAAGCTTCTCACGTGTTGTTGTGTCATAGACTCCCGTTGCACGCACAAGACTTGAATCAAGCGTTATGGCAACCTTTTCCGAAGCAAGATCCATATTCTCATACTTCACCGTAGAAGATCCATAGAGATGTGCCATCTTATTGCCGGCAAAATACACAAGAGAATCGTCTGCGGTATATTCCACAGGAGCGTCTATTCCGTTCTTTTTCTTTCTGTTAAGAGAGTCAAGCCTTATAGAATCGTCAATCGCCTTATTATGAAGGAGAATTGCACGATGCAGGGAATCGAGCGTATCTATTGCCTGTGATAAAGCAGTCTGTGCCAAAGCTGTATCAACAGATTTTTTCTCTGTAATTGCAGAATCCACCCTGACAGTATCATGCTTACTGCCCGACACAATAGTATCTGTATCATTCTTCATCTCATTGAAGAACGACACACGAGTATTTGCCATTGCAAAGACAATGACAAAGGTAAGCACGAATATAGTAAAACGACTGCGCATTTTGCGGGTGCAAAGAAAACTTCGCATGAATGCAAAAAGTGCGTGTCAGCCCATAAAGCTGGCGCACGTTTCATTTTGCGAGTGCAAAGGTACAAAAAAATATCGATACTGCAAAAAAATCCGCTCCCTGATGGATTTCAGAGAGCGGATTTATATTTTTTTGAGAAAAGGAGATACCTTATTATAATATATTAAAGCCCCCCACCCCCCAAGGGGGAGTTTTTTTATAGTAATGCCAATAAAAAAATGTCGCTTATGGCTTTCATACGAATTACCATAAGCGACATTACTATATAAAAGGCTCCCCCTTGGGGGGCTGGGGGCTTTTTAGTAGAACAAATATCTGTTATCTACTACATCACCCTTGATATAGAGTTCCTGCATGAAGTTGCCTGCCATCTGCATATTACGCTGAGCAAGTTTCATCTCCTGTGACTTAGCATCAAACTTGACACCTGCACGAGCACCACTGCTCTTCACCTGGAAGAGATATACACCGGCATTACCCTTAACTGGCTTTGCAGAGAACTGACCAACCTTTGTTGCAGCTACAGCACCACTGAGAGCTGGCTCTGAAGAACCTGCAATCTGAACGAATACTGGAGCAGAGAATGATACCTGATCAATAGAAGCTACCTTACCGCCCTTAGCCTGTGCGTCCTTAATGCTCTTAACGCCTGCAACCTTGGCAATAATCTTCTCTGCTTTCTTATCCTTCAAAACCTCAGCCTTTACGATTTCCTTGATCTGCTCATCGTCAAGTGAACGATAGCCCTTCTCATTAATCTTTGTAAGACCAACTACGAGGAGAGCATCATTCTCACCACATTCATAGTTTGGAGAAACATCACCTTCCTTAGCGTCGAATATCCACTTGAGAGCTTCACGGGTGGCACGGAGGTTAGCAACATAGTGCTGTGTGGTACGTACATTAGAAGCTGACTCAACTGTATAGCCGTACTTCTTTGCGTTCTTCTCAAGATTCTCGATTGTCTGGTTCTCTGAAACATACTGAGAGAACTTGTTGTATGCCTTAGAGTATGTATCCTTAGAGAATGCGATATCTGTCTTGATAACGGCTGCAACATACTTTGTTGTCATTGCCTTGCGGTTTGTCACCTTAATGATGATGTTGCCAGCAGTTGTCTGAATGTTCTTCAAAGCACCCACGCTTGCATAGTTCAGAGCATTGAGGTATGTCTTTGTATCTGCATCAAGAGATGGAGAATACTGATACTGCTGTGTTGTAAGCCAGTTCTTTTCACCAGTCTGACCGTACTTCTTTGCAATAGTCTCCCACTGTGTAGCATCTGCTGAAAGTGCGTTGTAGATAGAGTCAGCACGCTTGTGAGCATCCTCTGGCGTCTCGCCGCCTACTTGAATAGCCTGGAACTCGATAGAGTCTGGGAGCTCAGCCTTTGAAATAAGGCGAAGAACATTGAAGGTGTTGTCCTCAGCATTCTCCTTAATGGCTGTTGTTGTGCCTACTGATGTAGAGTCGATAAGAGACTGGATGTCAGATGGGAATGCGCTCTTGCTTACAGGAACACCGAGGTAAGGAACGTTAGAGCCAGACTTGCGGATAACCTCAGAAGGATCCTCTGCGGTAGCAAGCTGAGCAGCATATTCCTTTGTCTGCTTCATGAGGTTAGCCTTATCGCCAGCAGATGCCATTACACGAACAGCAACATACTTGATGTCGCGTGTCTCGTCATACTGCTTGAAACGTGGCTTCAGCTCATTGTACTTAGCCTTGAGATCAGCATCTGTAACCTGCACGTCCTTATCCTCGATTGAAGAGTAAGGGAATGCAGCAAGCTCGATAGCCGACTCCTTTGTCTCCTCGTCATAGCTCTGCTTTGCCTCAACTGGGTTAGAGAAGAAAGTATGACCGAGAAGCACCTGATACTTCTGAGCGAGAGTCTGCTGACGGAGAGTCTTCTCAATGAACTGCCAGTAGTTGTATATCTTCTGGTACTGTTCCTTGAACTGTGGGTTTGTATTCTTCTTGTACTCGTTCATGAACTGCTTGAGAGAATTTGCATCAAAGCGGCCTGTCTGCTGGTTCACGAATGGAGACTGGAGAAGAATCTGGTTTGTTCCCTGATTGAGGATATCACGAATTTCATCGTCGGTTACAGTGAGACCGAGTTTCTTTGCGTCGTCCTCAATGAGCTTGGTCTGAACGTAGGTGTTCCAAACCTGATCGCGAACCTGATTGAGCTCGTCCTCGGTAAGGTTTTCCTTACCCTGTGTCAGCTTGATAACATCGGTGAACTCGTCAACCAACTTCTGGAATTCATCATAAGTGATCTTGTCGCCGAGAACCGAGCCAACCTGCTGGCGGGCACTGTTCCTCGTAGTCTCGCATGAACGGAAAGCCTCCTCGGCAATGAAGGCAAAGAGAGCAAAACCGATGAAGCCCACCAGTAATACGCCCCTGCGTCTGATTTTTCCTAATACTGCCATTTTTTAGTTTTGATTTGGTTTTTATTATTGTTTTTATCTTCTCTGTTTGACAAGCCCGAAGGCCCTTTTCACACGCAAGCAACATATTCTCGTTGGCACTCGCGTACAAATTGCGTACAAAGTTAGTAAAAAAAAAGGAAAAAACATAACTTTGACCATAAAAAATTCCATGAAAAAGAGTATTTTCTCATATTACATGGAATAAAACACGTTTTTCACCTATTCAGCAATGACCAAAAAGGCTATAACTAAAACGAAAGACTTATGGCAAAATGCTTTTGTGTTTTTACATGAGTGTTGGGTGTAGGTGATAGCGGTTACCAAGCAAATCCTTTATAACTCCGTTGTAAATCCGTTGTAAGTCCGTTCCCTATAATCGAAGGAAAAGCTGCCCTACCCTTCACCTGCAAGCCTAAGTTTCACAAGCTCAATCTTAGTCCTTGTGCTCCTGAGAATCTTGAACTCGAACTTTCCATCCACAACAATGACCTCGTTGAGCTTTGGGAAGCTCTGATAACGGTCAAGGATAAGTCCACCGATAGTCTTGTAGTCGTCAGACTCAGGCAATGAGAGATGCAGGGTTTCGTTCACCCTGTCAATCTCCATACGGGCAGAGATGATATAATCGCCGTCACTCGTGGTATGGCAGATATAGTTGGTGCTGTCGTGCTCATCCTCTATATCGCCGAAAATCTCCTCCACGATATCCTCAAGAGCCACTATGCCACTCGTACCTCCGAACTCATCGACCACAACGCCAAGACTCTTCTTCTGCTGAAGGAACGTATGCATCAGCGTCTTTGCAGCCATCGTCTCAGGAACGAACGGCATCTGCCGGACAGCCTTCTTGATATCCTTCAAGTCATGGAACAGCTCCGAAGAATGGATGTAGCCGATGATATTGTCAATATCGTTCTCATAGACAACAATCTTAGAGTGCCCGGACTCGATAAACATCTGGCGAAGCTCTGCCACCGTACAGAGGGATGACACAGCCTTTATCTCTGTTCGCGGAACCATACAGTCCCTTACCTTCGTATCAGAAAAGTCAAGTGCATTCTGGAATATACGCACCTCCTCGTCAATCTTCGCATCATCGCCAGCCTGATCGATAGACTGCTGTACGAGATAGTCGAGATCCACCTTTGAAAACTCCTCGCGAGCCTCCTTCTTATCCATTTTCACGCCAAAGGTACGAAGCAACAGTTTTGAAAGCACAGCACATAGGCGAGAAACAGGATAAAGCACTATGTAACAGAGATATGCAGGCAAGGCGAAACCACGAAGGCACTTATTGGCATTTGCCTTGAAAATGGTCTTTGGCAGGAACTCTCCCGTAAACAGGACTATCAATGTTGAGAGTATCGTATCACCTGAGACTTTTGCAGGCTCTGAGAGTCCGGCAAAGATAGTCGCATCAAAGAGCCTTGCTATCAATATGCCATAGATTACAAGCGCAATGTTATTGCCCACAAGCATGGTGGAGACAAACATATTGGGATGGCGATAGAACGTTGAAACCACCCTGTCGGTAATACTTCCCCTCTCACGATTCACCTCAGCCAGCATTCTGTTGCTAGACACAAAGGCTATCTCCATGCCCGAAAAGAACGCGGAGAAAAGCATAGTTATGAATATGGAAAGGATAAGCATTGTACTGATTTTAAAGTTAAAGCCCCAGAAAGCTAAAGCTAATTTCGAATTACGGTCTTCCTATGCGGCATTGTCATTCCACGCTTTGGCGGAACAACAGCCGATGTGTCGGCTGGTGATTTCTGGGTTGTCGTGTCCTCCTTGAACATATCGCTCTTCAGGAACGAGCCCTTGGAATTGGTGATGAAATAGCGGCGAAGCTGTTCGTTACTTCTGAAATAAGAGCCCTGCATCTCACGTTCCGGGGTTACGAGACGACTGAATTTATAAGAATATAGCTCGTGTTTGTTCTGGTCCCAATACAGCTCCTCAGAGCTATATTTAAGACCGTCTACCGTGCGCACGCGAACATTACCAATAAGATGCCAGAGATTCTGATCCGTAAAATAATAGGCGGTATCTGCCTGAATATACGCCTCAACATGGAATTTCTCATCAAACTGCTCAAAGAACAGTCCCCTGCGGAATATCCATCGTTTAGGGTTCACGTTCTCATTCACCTCCCAACGCTCTGCCACGATACGGTATTTCATGACACCCGAATCACTTATCAGCGTATTAACCCCATAGCTGGTCATCATAGCCACAGAGTCACGGGCATTGATAGCAGGTGCCGTGTGCTCCTTCGGATTGTTACAGGCAATAAACGAGAGAACCATCATGATGCCAAAGCACCACAATGGAACCGCTCTGTTAGGATTGCCTATAGTCATCTTCATCTTACTCGAACTTCCACTTAGCAAACCAACGCTCGTTGAAGGTGAAGCCGATATTGATGCGGAAGCTGTTCTCTTGGATCAAACCGCTTGCATCATTACGAACCCACTGAGCACTCACATTGAGTATAGAACGGTTGTTGAAAGCATTCACGATAGGAATACCTACACCAGCGCTGACAGACAACTGGCTTGGGCCATCCTTGCTGCCAACCTTGATATAAGGTGTTGAATATCCTGCACCCAGACGATAGCGGATGCGAGACATGAAGCTACGTCCCTCGGAATTCTGACAATACTCGAAGCCGGCATTAATCTTATGGCTATCCATGAGCATGCCTTTCTTTGACACATAGGAGCCACCTTGCTCCTCAGGGAACTTTGCCTCAGCCCATTGCTGCAAGGTGTAGTCAACACCTACTGTCCACTTAGTGCCGTGAGTATAAGAAACACCGGCTGCAATCTGTGAAGGGAAGTCAATGCCATCATGAGCAACATACTCGGTAGTATCATGAACACTACCAGAACTTATGATTGACAAAGTAGGTTCGGCATTAAGACTATGCCCAAGTCCATATGTAGCACCAACGGTAATAACATCCTTGTCATTCAGGTTATGCTGATACTGAACGCCGAAGTCGAGCTTATAGCTGCCTATACTGCAATTGCGCTTTTTCTTCAGGCTCTTTGCAGAAGCGTCAGTATATGAGTTCTCGACAACATGCTCCATTTCACCCCAGAGATATCCGCCGTTGAGACCGAATGAGAATCCATTAACAGGAGACCAGCCCAAACCAACGAACGCCTCGTGGAGACCTCCAGTGCCAGAATATGTGGAAGTAACCGATGTTGTATAAGTCTCATCGTATTGTTTATTTGTGAACTGATAGCCGACATTTGAGACTGGCAGGATACCAAAAGCGACACCAAGATTAGGAGCTGCACGGAATCCGGCAACAGCATATTCAAAGTTTGCATTCTTAGCATTCCTGCTCACTTTGCCCTCCTTGAAGTTGGTCATCTGAAGAGAAAGACCTGCGTCAAGGATAAAGGAAAGGGAGTCAACAGCCGAATATGAAGCCGGATTAAGATAGTTTATCTGATTGTGCGGACGGAGGCCTAAGCCTATGCCATTCATTCCTCTATTGAAACTGTTACCCTGATCTGAGAGCACGCCTATTCCATACTGAGAATATGGAGAGTTTGTTCCACTCTGAGCCAAAGCCGGAGTTGCGAGCAAAGCAATGCTCATTGCAGCAAATATTTTCTTCATTTATCTGTTTTTTGACCGTTTTTTGATTACAGGGTGCAAAATTATCGAAAAAAAATGAAATAATCGCACGAAATGTGATAAATTAAAGTTATTTTTGCATCGTGAAACGAAATATAGTATATTTTTACACGTCAATCGTGGTCTTTTTGACACTTTTAGCAATTAGAGTGTCCGCAAAGACGGAAATTAGTTTGCTGACTTGCAAACCGCACGCCCAGATCTATAGTCTTTATGGACATACGGCGTTAAGGGTTGTTGATACGGAGCAAAATATGGATGTTGCCATCAACTGGGGAGTATTCGATGCTTCCCAGCCAAATTTTGTTGCCAAGTTCGTCCTCGGCTTCACCGACTATACCATGGCTATAGTCCAGACTGATTACTTCCTTCGTGAATACGAATACTATGGAAGTCCCGTTTATCAGCAGAGGCTCAACCTCACGGAAGCAGAGAAGGCTCGCATCATGAAAGCCCTCGACGAGAACTATCGTCCTGAGAACCGAGTTTATCGCTACAACTACATCTACGACAACTGCACGACAAGGGCAAGGGACATCATCATCGCCAACATCGACGGCACCCCCCATTGTGTTAAGACTTTTCAGCAGAGAGGAGAAAAGACGTTCCGCGACCTTCTTCATTGGAAGACAAACAAATACAAATGGTGCAAGGCAGGCAATGACCTTGTTATCGGATTAAGAGCCGACCGTAACGCCGTTCATTCAGAAAGAGAGTTCCTTCCGGAAATCCTTGCAGCCGACTTCGACTCGGCATTCATCACGAGAGCAAACGGAAAGCAAGTGGCACTTGTGGATAGCGCCTTCTGGCTTCTGAAAGATGTGCAGCCTCAATTCGAGCCTATGCCCGATTTTCCGCTAACGCCTACAATGTTCGCGATTGTAATATTGGTATTTGTGGTAGCGTGGACAATATACAAGAAGACCGCTGGCCGCTGGTTTGACGTCATTCTTTTCTACATCTGCGGAATTGCAGGTCTGTTGCCCCTTGTAATGGTTTTCAGTCAACATCCATTCGTGCAGATTAACCTGCAGCTACTTGTCCTAAATCCGCTTTGGTTCTACCTAATGTCACCTTGGACGAAATGGAAGCATCGCTGGAATGTGGCACTTGTAATGGTCATTTTGTTCTTCGTCGGAAATATTTTTCAATCGTATGCCGAAGGAATGAACATTTTGGCATTATCTTTGCTTGTAAGGATTGTTTGTGGAATAAAGAGTCAAAGATTAAAGAATAAAGTGTAAAGAGTAAAGTGTAAAGTTGAAAGAATGAAGAATTCATCAAACATATACAGATACCTGACCGCGCTCCTCGTAGCGAGTATGTGCGCCAACGAGGTTGCTGCTCAGATGAAAGAAAGCGGATTGCCTAAGCTCGTAGTCAACATCACGATTGACCAATTACGTTCCGACTACCTTCAGATATTCGAGCGATTCTATGGTGACGGTGGTTTCAAGCGTCTTATGAGGGATGGTCTCGTCTATGAGAAAGCCATAAACGACTATTTCCCTGCCGACCGTTCCTCGGCAACAGCCACTATCGTTTCCGGCGCAACGCCTTACTACAACGGTATCGTAAGCGACTCATGGATAGACCGTAAGTCCCTACGTAGAATGGGTTGCGTAGAAGACAAGAACATAAAGGCAGGACAAGGTCGTGATGCCGTTTCTGCCAAGAACCTGATGACCACGACAATTGGTGACGAACTGAAGGTCTTCACCAACGGAATGTCAAAGGTGTATAGCATTGGCCCTGAGCGCGATGCGGCTATTATAAGTGCAGGTCACGCAGGCGATCTCGCACTCTGGATTGACGACAATACAGGTCGTTGGACAACCACCAGCGCATACACCCTTGCAGCCGACCAATGGGCTATGGGAGTAACCGCAAACTTCCCTATCGCGGACAAATTGAAAAGTCTCAAATGGTCACCTCTGAGCGGTCTTGGCGAGACGCTGAGTCTGTTTATGGGCGAAGGTATGCAGAAATCATTCTCACACCCATTCACGGGAGAGAGGAAATTCATTGATTTCAAGCGAAGTGCGCTCGTCAACGAAGAAGTATCACTCATGGCATTGAAGTGCCAGAAAGACAATGGTCTCGGAACTGACGATGTGACAGACCTTTTGTGCATACAATACTATGCAGGCAAGCCTCTGGAGAGTGTTCTGTCAAGCAACAGAACCGAGCTTCAGGACACATACATGCGCCTTGATCATGAGCTAAATCGCATAATAGAGACTCTTGAGAGCCGTCTTGGCAAGGGACAGGTATTGTTTGTATTGTCATCAACAGGCTACTCGGAAATAGAGGATGTGGATTATGACAAATATGGCATACCTTCTGGTACTTTCTATATAAACCGCACGTCAAATCTGCTCAACATGTACCTTTCCAACGTCTATGGCAAGGGACAGTATGTAGATGCCGTCTATCACAATCAGATTTATCTCAATCACAAGCTCATAGAGCAACAGCAACTAAGTCTCTCTGAGATACTTAAACGTTCCCGCGACTTCCTATTCCTAAGCGAAGGAGTAAGGGACATTCAGACATCCGAGAACATTCTTTCCTCAACTAACGAGAACCTGCAGAAAATCAGGAACGGATATAGTCTGACATTGTCGGGCGACATCATCTGCGAGGTTGCCCCAGGATGGCAGATTGTCAATGAAAATACGGGCGAGAAGTTCAACCCTACCCCATCAGCGGTAATATTCCCAATCATCTTCTACGGATCAGGTGTAAAAGCCAATCATATAGAGACTGTCGTAAGCACAGACAGAATTGCGCCAACCATATCAAAGTCATTACGTATTCGTGCCCCGAACGGCTGCAAGTCATTGCCTTTGTTTTAGGTCATTTTCAGCCTAAAAATCAAGGCTTATGTAATAAATACATACTGTTTTCTCAAATAATCACAGTTTTATTCGCATATTTGAAAAAAAAATATTATTTTTGCAGTCAATTACCGTTTCGGCAAAAAGAATACACCCAAACCAGATATGAATTTCAACGCATTATTATCAGCATTTTTCGGCAATAAGGCAAGCCGTGACATAAAGAAAATACAGCCACTCGTAGAGAAAGTTAAGGCTGCATATCCAGCCATTCAGGCTCTCTCTAACGATGAGCTCCGTGCAAAGTCCAAGGAGATACAGGCATACGTACAGAATTCCGCAAACGACCTGAAGAAGCAGATCGAGGAACTGAAGGCAAAGATTGAGGATACTCCTATCGATGAGCGCGAAAGCATCTTTGCAGAGATAGACAAGCTCGACAAGGAAGTTCTCGAGAAATACGAAGTCGCTCTGGATGAAGTATTCCCAGTAGTATTCAGCATCGTAAAGGATACAGCACGTCGTTTTACAGAGAACGAGGAAACAATCGTAACAGCAACAGATTTCGACCGCGAACTTGCAGCAGACCCAAGCAAGGACTTTGTTACCATTGACGGCGACAAGGCTATCTATCACAACCATTGGACAGCAGGAGGCAATGATCTCAAGTGGGAGATGATCCATTATGACGTGCAGCTCTTCGGTGGTATTGTACTTCATCAGGGTAAGATAGCCGAGATGGCGACAGGTGAAGGTAAGACTCTGGTAGCTACATGCCCGGTATTCCTTAACGCACTTACAGGCAATGGCGTTCACGTAGTAACTGTGAACGACTACCTTGCAAAGCGTGACTCTGAGTGGATGGGCCCACTCTATATGTTCCACGGTCTTTCCGTAGATTGCATCGACAAGCATCAGCCAAACTCAGAGGCTCGTCGCAGAGCCTATCAGGCAGATATCACATTCGGTACTAACAACGAGTTCGGTTTCGACTACCTCCGCGACAACATGGCTATGCAGCCTGAGGATCTCGTGCAGCGTCGTCATAACTTCGCCATCGTGGATGAGGTTGACTCAGTACTCATTGATGATGCCCGTACCCCACTCATCATCTCCGGTCCTGTTCCAAAGGGCGACGTACAGATGTTTGAAGAGTATCAGCCTCTCGTTGAGCAGCTCGTTGCAGTTCAGAGAAAGCTTGCCACACAATATCTCGCTGACGCAAAGACTCTCATTGCAGAGGGACAGAAGACAAACAACAAGGAAAAACTCGATGAAGGTTTCCTTGCCCTGTACCGTTCGTTCAAGTCTCTTCCAAAGAACCGTCCACTGCTGAAGTTCCTTTCAGAGGAAGGCATCAAGTCCGGTATGCTGAAGACTGAGGAGATTTACATGGAGAACAACAACCGTCGCATGCCAGAGTGCGTAAAGCCTCTGTATTTCGTAGCAGACGAGAAGTCAAATTCAGCAGAACTTACAGACAAGGGCGTAGAATGGCTCTCAAGTCAGGTTGGCGACAAAGAACTCTTCATTATTCCAGACATCACAGGCCAGATTTCCGCTATTGAGGCAGACAAGTCTCTGACAGAGGAAGAAAAACTGATGAAGAAGGATGAATGCTTCCAGCACTATGCAATTCAGTCAGAGCGCGTTCACACTATCCAGCAGCTTCTTAAGGCATACTCAATGTTCAACAAGGACGACCAGTATGTCGTAATGGATGGTCAGGTAAAGATTGTTGATGAGCAGACAGGTCGTATCATGGAAGGTCGTCGCTGGAGTGACGGACTTCATCAGGCAGTAGAGGCCAAGGAGCACGTAAAGGTAGAGGCTGCTACACAGACATACGCAACAATCACATTGCAAAACTACTTCCGTATGTACCACAAGCTCGCAGGTATGACTGGTACGGCTAGTACAGAGGCTGGAGAGTTTTGGGACATCTACAAACTCGACGTTGTGGAGATTCCGACTAACCGCAAGGTTCTGCGTAACGACATGGATGACCGCGTGTATAAGACAGCACGCGAGAAATATACAGCCGTTATCGAGGAAATCGAGGCAATGAGAAAAGCAGGTCGTCCTGTTCTCGTTGGTACAACATCAGTTGAGATTTCCGAGCTTATAAGCCGAATGCTGAAGATGAGGAACATTCCTCACAACGTACTTAACGCTAAGGAACACGCGCGCGAGTCTATGATTGTTGCAGAGGCAGGTAGATCAGTAAACGGTCTTGGCGCAGTTACCATCGCTACAAACATGGCAGGTCGTGGTACAGATATCAAGCTTACTCCAGAGGTAAAGGCCGCAGGTGGTCTTGCAATCATCGGTACAGAGCGCCATGAGAGCCGTCGTGTTGACCGTCAGCTCCGTGGTCGTGCTGGTCGTCAGGGAGACCCAGGTTCTTCTGTATTCTATGTATCTCTCGAGGACAAATTGATGCGTCTGTTCGCTTCTGAGCGTATCGCAAAGGTTATGGATCGTCTCGGTTTCGAGGAGGGAGAAAGAATTGAAAGCCCACTTATCTCTAAGAGCATCGAGCGTGCCCAGAAGAAAGTTGAGGAGAACAACTTCGGTATCCGTAAGCGTCTGCTGGAATATGATGACGTAATGAACAAACAGCGTACCGTAATCTATGAGCGCCGTCGTCATGCCCTTATGGGAGAACGTATTGGAATGGACATCACGAACCTGCTTTGGGATCGTGTAACCTCTATATTGAACAACAATGACTTTGCTGGATGCAAGGAGCAGTACCTCAAAGTGTTTGCGATGGATATCCCATTCACAGAAGAGGAGTTCTCAACATTAGGCAAGGAGCAGTTGGAAGAAAAGGCATTCCAGGTTGTAATGACAGAGTTCAAGAACCGTACGGAGCGTATTCAGAACATGGCTTGGCCTGTTATCAAGGACATTGCAGAAAACCACGGTAATGAATACCAGCGCATCGCAATTCCAATTACCGACGGTCGTCTGATTTACAATATGACATTCGACCTTCAGGAACTCTACAAGTCTGAAGGCAAGGATATCATCAAGCAGTTCGAGAAGATGATTATGCTTCGCACCATCGATGACAACTGGAAGGAGAATCTCCGTCAGTTGGATGATCTTCGCCACTCTGTACAGAATGCGAGCTACGAGCAGAAGGATCCTCTCCTCATCTTCAAACTCGAGAGCGTTAAGCTTTGGGACAACATGATCAACGAGATGCACGACACCATCTCTATGACCTTAACACGTGCCCGCATTCATCAGCAGCAACCTGACATTCCAATGGATATGATGCATCAGGCACCTGCAGAGGAGCCAAAACGTGAACAGCCAAAGCTGACTACACAGCATGACGAGCTTCAAGGCGACGGTAGTCCTGTACAGGACAAGGAACGTCCACAATACAACGATCCTTCAGCAAGACAGCAGCCTCGCACTCCTATTATAAAGGATAAGATGCCTCGTCCGAACGATCCATGTCCATGCGGCTCTGGTTTGAAGTTCAAGAACTGTCACGGAAAGAACATCTAATCTACATGATTAAAGCGACAAATCTGACAAAGGACTACGGAGAGCAAAGAGCCGTAGATATTCCAGAACTTATTATTCCCGATGGGACCATTCTGGGTCTCGTCGGGAACAATGGTGCTGGTAAGACCACCCTTTTCAGACTTCTTCTCGACCTGATAAAAGCGACCAATGGAGAAGTTGTCTTGAGCAAGTCCGAAGAAGAAGAACTTCTGAATCCTGCCAAGTGCGAAGAATGGAAACACTTTGTCGGAGCATACGTAAACGAAGGATTCCTCATCGACTTCCTTTCACCCGAAGAGTACTTTCTCTTTGTAGGTAAGGTAAACGAGATTCCTGAGGAGATAGTGAAGACCACTGTTGATCGATATTCGGAATTCCTCACAGATGAGATAATAGGAGCAGGAAAACTGATTAGAGACCTCTCTGCTGGTAACAGGCAGAAAGTCGGAATCGTATCAGCACTCCTTGCCCAACCCAAAATTGTGATACTTGATGAGCCTTTCAACTTCCTAGACCCATCAAGTCAGAACAGGCTCAAGAAACTCCTTTTGGAGTATCACGAGGAAACAGGTGCTACGCTCCTGATATCAAGTCACAACCTGAACCACACCGTAGATATCTCTACGCATGTGGCACTAATGGAAAAGGGAAAGATCATATCTTTTATTGACAATATCGATGGTGCAGCCAACAAACAGTTGGATGAGTACTTTAGTTAGACAGAAGAAAGTATAAAGTTGAAAGTATAAAGAAATTGTCATGGCAGAAAAAATTCAGTCACAACTTTCGCGAATGCTAAATAAGGTGTCGCAGAAATTTCCACAGGCAGAAGAGCCTACAGTGATGACAGACATCCACATCCGTATCAATCAGGAAACGGGTGATGTCATGGTATATGACGACGACGAGCAAGAGATTACTCGCATTGTTGTTGACGAATGGATTGACAATCAGGAGGATGAAAAACTGTTCTATCAAAAGGCAGCCAAAACACTCCGACAGTTATTACTCAATGACGGCTTCGGTTCATCAATGGGCATAATAATGCCTTATAGTTTCGTACTTGAGACAGAGACAGGCGAACATATCGATGAACTGTTCATTGCAGATACAGACGACACTATTATAATAGGTGGAGCATTCATGGAGAATCTTGAAAAAGATCTTGATGATTTCATGAAACACCTTATGGAGGATTGAGCGAATTGAAAATTGGAAACTGAAAATAAAAAAGGGAAAACTTGTTAGAAACATTATGGCAGAGAATCATAATCATCTTGTAATTATGGCAGGTGGCGTTGGAAGCCGCTTCTGGCCAATGAGTACCGAAGATAAGCCAAAGCAGTTTATCGATGTACTTGGTGTGGGACGCTCTCTCATGCAACTTACCTATGATCGTTTCAAGGGGGTGTGCCCTGCTGAGAATGTATGGGTTGTAACCAATGCGGCATACGTAGAGACTGTTGCGGAACAGTTGCCCGAAATTCCTCGTGGCAATATCCTTAGTGAGCCATGTCGCAGAAACACAGCTCCATGCATTGCATACGTAAGCTGGAGGATCAAGGTACAGGATCCTAACGCTAACATAGTTGTCACTCCAAGTGACCATGTAGTGATGAACGTAGCAGAATTCCAGCGCGTCATCACAAGTACCCTTAATTTTGCAAGTGAGACTGATGCCATAATAACACTTGGCATGAAGCCTACCCGTCCTGAGACTGGCTATGGTTATATTCAGGCAGACCTCGCTCAGCAGAGTCTTCGCAACAAGGAAATCTTCCGCGTTGATTCATTCCGCGAAAAGCCAAATCTTGAGACAGCAAAGGAGTATATCTCACATAACTACTACTTCTGGAATGCAGGTATCTTCATCTGGAACGTGCGTACGATCGTAAACGCATTCCGTATGTATCAGCCACTTATTGCCGCTACATTTGAAGAGATAATCCCTGTAATGGGGACACCAGAAGAACAGAAGGTTGTTGACGAGAAATATCCAGAGTGCGAGAATATCAGCGTTGACTATGCCATCCTTGAGAAGGCAGATGAGATATTCGTGTTCCCTGCCGACTTCGGTTGGAGCGACCTCGGCACATGGGGTTCTCTTCAAACACTCTCAAAGAAAGACGACGAAGGAAATGCCATCATCAGTCAGAACGTAAAACTTTTTGAATCAAGCAACTGCATCGTAAACGTAGAAGGTGCAAAGCAAGTTGCAATCCAAGGACTTGATGGATATATCGTTGCAGAAAGAGACGGTCGTCTCCTTATCTGTAAACTCGCTGACGAACAGAGAATCAAGGAGTTTTCTAAGTAGAGAGTAGAGAATAAAGTAAAATGTGTAAAGTAGAAAAAAATAAAAAATAAAAATGGAAAAGAAGAATATTGCATTAATCACAGGTGTTACAGGTCAGGATGGTTCATATCTCTCAGAGTTCCTTCTTGGCAAAGGTTATGAAGTTCATGGTATTATCCGTCGTTCCTCTGTAGATTTCCGCGAGCGTATCGCACATCTTGAGGGTACACCTAACTTCCATCTCCATTATGCAGACATGAGCGACTCTATGTCACTCGTAAAGCTTGTAGGCAAGGTTCAACCAACTGAAATCTATAACCTCGCTGCACAGTCACACGTACAGGTGTCATTCGATGCTCCTGAGTTCACAGCTGACGTTGATGCTGTAGGTGTTCTCCGTGTACTTGAGGCAGTTCGTACCAACCACCTCGAAAAGACTTGCCGTATCTATCAGGCTTCTACATCAGAGCTCTACGGTAAAGTAGAGGAGGTTCCACAGAACGAGAAGACTCCATTCCACCCATACTCTCCATACGCAGTTGCTAAGCTCTATGGTTTTTGGATCATCAAGGAGTATCGTGAGGCATACAATATGTTCTGTTGCTCAGGTATCCTCTTCAACCATGAGTCAGAGCGTCGTGGTGAGACATTCGTAACACGTAAGATTACTCTTGCTGCTGCTCGTATCGCACAGGGCAAGCAGGATAAGCTTTTCCTCGGTAACCTCGACTCACTCCGTGACTGGGGCTACGCAAAGGACTATGTTGAGTGTATGTGGCTCATCCTCCAGCACGAGACACCAGAAGACTTCGTAATCGCAACAGGCGTACAGCATTCTGTTCGCGAATTCACATACGCAGCATTCAAGGCTGCAGGCATCGAGCTTAAGTTCGAGGGCAAGGACATCAACGAGAAGGGTATCTGCGTTGACGGTCCTAAGGAACTCATTGGCAAGACACTCGTTGAGGTATCTGAGGACTTCTATCGTCCAACAGACGTTGTAAACCTCTGGGGTGACCCAACAAAGGCAAAGAAGGAACTCGGTTGGAATCCACAGACAACAAGCTTCGAGCAGCTCGTTGAAATCATGGTTCAGCACGATATGGCAAAGGTAAAGGCAGACTCTGTAGCAGCAGAGGTTCGCACCAACCTTGCAGAGTATCTTGAGAAGGGTATCGTTAAGTAAAAATCAATCATCGTGTTAGATAAAAACAGCAAAATATACGTAGCAGGTCACCACGGTCTCGTGGGATCTGCTATTTGGAACAATCTCAAGTCTCGTGGCTATGAGAACCTTGTAGGTCGTTCACACAAGGAACTGGATCTCACCGACCAGTATGCAGTAAAGAAGTTCTTTGATGAGGAAAAGCCTGATGCAGTAGTACTTGCAGCTGCATTCGTAGGTGGAATCATGGCAAACTCACTCTATCGTGCCGACTTCATGATGATGAACATGAAGATTCAATGCAACGTTATAAGTGAGGCTTACGCTCATGGTGTTAAGAAACTTCTCTTCCTGGGTTCTACCTGTATCTACCCAAAGAATGCTCCACAGCCAATGAAGGAGGATTGCCTCCTCACATCTGAGTTGGAATACACCAATGAGGAGTATGCTATTGCAAAGATTGCAGGACTCAAGATGTGCGAGTCATACAACTTGCAATACGGCACCAACTATATCGCAGTTATGCCTACAAACCTCTATGGTCCTAACGATAACTTCCACCTTGAGAACTCACACGTAATGCCAGCCATGATGCGTAAGGTGTATCTCGCAAAGCTCATTCACGACGGCGACTGGACTTCTATCCGTGCCGACCTCAGCATCCGTCCTGTTGGTGCAAATATGAAGGAGAATGGCGAGACTGTACGCTATGTCATCGACGGCAACTCTGACGAGGCGCTTATCCTCAAGGTTCTTGCATTCTACGGAATTGAGAACAACAAGGTTACTCTCTGGGGAACAGGTAAGCCTCTCCGCGAGTTCCTTTGGTCAGAGGATATGGCAGACGCATCTGTCCATGTACTTCTCAATGTTGACTTCAAGGATATTATCGGTATCGAGAAATATTCAAGCGTACATTATGGTGTGAAGGCTGATGGTGTAGTTGACCGTAACCATTCTACAGGTCGTGGCGGAGCAATCCCATCACTTGGCGAGATCCGCAACTGTCACATCAACGTAGGCACAGGTAAAGAACTCACAATCCGCGAGCTTTCAGAACTCGTTGTAAAGGCCGTTGACTTCAAGGGCGAGGTTATCTTCGACTCAAACAAGCCTGACGGAACTATGCGCAAGCTAATCGATGTCAGCAAACTCCACTCTCTCGGATGGACTCACAAGGTTGAGATCGAGGATGGTGTTCAGAAACTCTTCGATTGGTACAAGTCCTCTCTTAAGATTAAAGAGTAAAAGTCTAAAGTATAAAGAAATAAAATAAAAAATGAACGGTAAAGTAGATGTCCTGCTCGGTTTGCAGTGGGGCGATGAAGGTAAAGGAAAGGTGGTCGATGTATTGACCCCTAAGTATGATGTAGTAGCACGTTTCCAGGGTGGCCCTAATGCTGGTCACACCCTCGAATTTGAAGGACAGAAATATGTCCTCCGCTCTATCCCTTCTGGTATCTTCCAGGGAGGTAAGGTTAATATCATCGGTAATGGCGTTGTTCTTGCTCCAGACCTCTTCATGGGAGAGGCAAAGGATCTCGAGAAGAGCGGACATTCACTCAAAGAGCGTCTCCATATATCTAAGAAAGCTCACCTCATCATGCCAACACACCGACTTCTTGATGCAGCCTACGAGTCTCTCAAGGGTAAGAACAAGGTTGGTACTACAGGCAAGGGCATCGGTCCTACATATACCGACAAGACATCTCGCGACGGTCTTCGCGTAGGTGATATTCTCGATGGCTTTGAAGAGAAATATGCAGCTCACAAGGCTCGTCATATCATGCTTCTCAAAGCACTCGACTTCAAGTACGACGAGGCAGCACTTGCAGAGACCGAGAAGGTATGGATGGAAGGTGTAGAATACCTCAAGCAGTTCCAGATTGTTGACTCAGAGCATGAGGTTGGAAAGATCCTCAAGTCTGGCAAATCTATGCTCGCAGAGGGTGCTCAGGGCACTATGCTCGATGTTGACTTTGGTTCTTATCCTTTCGTAACATCTTCAAACACCATCTGCGCAGGAGCCTGCACAGGTCTCGGTATCGGTCCGAACAAGATTGGTGAGGTGTTCGGTATCATGAAGGCTTACTGCACACGTGTTGGTGCAGGTCCGTTCCCAACAGAGCTCTTCGATGAGACTGGTAAGAAGATGCGTGATATCGGTCATGAGTATGGTGCCGTTACCGGTCGTGAGCGTCGTTGCGGATGGATTGACCTCGTAGCTCTCCGCTACTCTATCATGGTCAATGGCGTTACACAGCTCATCATGATGAAGTCTGACGTTCTTGATACATTCCCAACAATCAAGGCTTGTACAGCTTATAAGGTGAATGGTGTCGAGACACGCGATTTCCCTTACGACATCGAGAAGGGTATCGAGCCAATCTACACCGAACTTCCAGGATGGCAGACCGATATGACCAAGTACACAAGCGAGGACGAGTTCCCACAGCAGTTCAAGGACTACATCAAGTTCCTTGAGACAGAGCTCGAAACTCCTATCACAATAATCTCCATCGGTCCTGACCGCGATCAGACAATCGTTAGGAAATAAGAAAAAACTCCCCTCCCCCGCCCTCCCGAGGGAGGGGGTCACTTAATTTTTAACATGGCACAAAAACCAAGCATACCAAAGGGCACTCGCGATTTCGGTCCTGTCGAGATGGCGAAGCGCAACTATATCTTCAACACCATAAAGGATGTATATGCCCTTTATGGATTCTCACAGATAGAGACTCCTTCCATGGAGAACCTGTCAACCCTCATGGGTAAGTATGGAGAAGAAGGCGACAAACTCCTCTTCAAGATTCTTAACTCAGGAGATTTCCGCCACGGAATGACTGCCGATGAGGTAGCAAATACAAGCACCCTGAAACTTGCGGCCAAGTTCTGCGAGAAAGGTCTTCGCTACGACCTCACAGTTCCATTCGCACGCTATGTGGTACAGCATCGTGAAGAACTTCAGCTTCCTTTCAAACGTTATCAGATACAGCCGGTATGGCGTGCTGACCGTCCGCAGAAAGGCCGCTATCGCGAGTTCTACCAGTGTGATGCCGACGTTGTAGGCTCTGACTCTCTTCTCAACGAGGTTGAGCTTATGCAGATTGTCGATACCGTATTCACAAAGTTCGGCATTCGCGTGCAGATCAAGATCAACAACCGTAAGATACTCTCTGGTATTGCAGAGGTGATTGGTGAAGCCGACAAAATCGTGGATATCACCGTTGCCATTGACAAGCTCGACAAGATAGGCCTCGATGCCGTTAACGAGGAACTTCGTGCTGACGGCATATCAGAAGAGGCTATCGAAAAGCTCCAGCCAATCATCAAACTCGAAGGTACAAACGAAGAGAAGCTCAACGTTATTGCAGAGGTTCTCGCATCTTCAGAGATTGGTATGAAGGGTGTTGAGGAATGCCGATATATCCTCTCTTCCCTTGATTCAATGAAGGGATATGTTGAGGGTAACACATCCGTTCTCAAGAACGAACTACAGCTCGACCTCACCCTCGCACGCGGTCTCAACTACTACACAGGTGCTATCTTCGAGGTAAAGGCTCTCGACGTTCAGATCGGCTCTATCACAGGAGGCGGACGCTACGACAACCTCACGGGCATCTTCGGAATGCCAGGACTCTCAGGTGTAGGTATCTCATTCGGAGCTGACCGCATCTATGACGTGCTCAACCAGCTCGACCTCTATCCAAAGGATGCAATGACAGCCACACAGCTCCTTTTTATCAATTTCGGAGAAAAAGAGACTGCATACTGTCTTCCAATAGCCAACAAGGCACGTACGCAAGGCATACGCACGGAAATCTACCCTGACTCTGTAAAGATGAAGAAGCAGATGAGCTATGCCAATGCAAAGCAGATTCCATTCGTTGCCCTTGCAGGCGACAATGAGATTGCAGAGGGGAAAGTCACCCTCAAGAACATGGTCACAGGTGAGCAGACACTCGTAACACCTGAACAGCTTATTGCAACTATCGGTTAGGGGTTAGAGTAAATAGGTAATTTTTCGCAAAGCTCAACAAGCTAAAGCAAGTCGTCATTCGTATTTAGTAATTATTCACGTTATGCGTAAATACATCACAATAATCGCCATGAGTATCATGACACTCGTCATGATGACCTCATCCAACAAAGCGTTCACCATCTACCTCATAGGTGATTCTACAATGGCCAATAAGGACATTGAGAAAGAAGGTCGTGAACGTGGTTGGGGAATGGCACTTCAAGGGTTCTTCGCCGAGGAGGTGTATATTGACAATCGTGCACTCAACGGACGTTCCACCAAATCGTTCATCGATGAAGGTCATTGGCAGAAAGTGCTTGACGACATGAAGCCCGGCGATTACCTTGTGATTCAGTTTGGACATAACGATGAAAAAGGTAAGATTGGTGACAAGCGCCATACCATTGCCGGTCTCACTTTTGACGACAACATCCGTATGTTCTGTCGTGGAGCCCTCGGCAAGGGTGCTACGCCTATCGTGATGAATCCTGTGGTCCGCTGCGAGTTCACAAAGAGAATTGACCGTGAAACGGTAAACGAGGCCCGCGCCAAGAAAGGCTCGTCTGACGATGTTGACATAGAAAATAGCGAAAAGCTCAAGGACACCCACGGAGCATACGCAGTAACACCAAAGTATGTAGCACGCGAACTTCGTGTCCCCTTTGTCGATGCAACAAAGATAACGACAGATCTTGAAAACCGACTCGGCCCTACCAACGCAAAGCTCCTCCACATGCTGAGTGCTGACAAGAACAGCAAGGACAACACCCACTACACCGAATACGGAGCACACCGTGTTGCAGGGCTCCTCGTTGATGCAATGGCAGAGGCATGCCCCGAACTCAAGCCCTACGTGCGTCATTATGACTTCATAGTTTCTGCCAAGGGCTTCGGCAACTACCTCACTCTTCAGGCAGCCATAAACAACGTGCCTATCTATGCCAAGTCAACCATCTGCGTACTCGACGGCGAATGGAAGGAACCAAAGATCACTTCCGGAAAGAAAATCAAATACGTGAAATTCTCTGGTGCAAAAGTGGAATAACCCCCCAGATAACAAGGCTCGCATTCGTGCGAGCCTTCTTTTTTTGTCTATACGACCAATGGGGACTTACAATGCGGATTTATAAACAGTAATATAATTTAAACGAAAATGAAAAATGCTTTCAAATCAGGAGAGTGAGTTATGGCAGACATTGAGTCTGCCATTAATAGAATCTATTGCCACAAAATCACAGAAAACGTGTTGGTAACCGGTAACGGGTAACAATAAGAAAAATAGTGTAAACTTATGCATATATTTATTATTTATATATATATAATTAAGGTATATAAACTCCTTAGAAGATTTCAGTAAAATTTGGCCATGCACTAAAATCCTTATTGTTACCTGTTACTTGTTACAGGCCGGGATTTTGCTTGCTTGTTGAGCAAGACTCAGATTATGTTAGTGACCATCTAAGTCAAAGATAATGAGGTTGTTATATACAAATCAGAGGGCGGAGTATAGGCGGCTGCCAGTCTCAGTAGCATAACAATAATCATTAAATTCAGGCTGATTAACCTTATTCAGTATGCTTGAAAAACGATGTAAAACGTGAAAACGATTCCAAAAACATCCACAAAACTAAATACTGGCTTCAATGAGATTCTGCGAGAACATTCAACTCCCTAAGATGCAGGTCCGTTGTAAATCCGTTGTAAGTCCGTAGATGCTCCATCGATGGGAGCGAACCCGAAGCGAAGGCAGAACGAAGGCAGAACGGAGGCAGAACGACATTTCTAACCTTGCAGTAACGGGTAACGGGTAACAATAAGGATTTTAGTGTTAGCGTATCTCATTTCAGACATAGCACCCTCCGTCTGGATATGCTCTGTTGGGGGTGAATGAAGCTAACAAGGTATTGTGGAATACTTGGGGGGCATGGAAGGCGATGTAAAAAAGCAAAGATAATCAAAAATTTTTTACCAGACAGCAATATTTTTTTTTAACTCACATTAAAATCCATGAAAACATTTGCATATTTGTAATTTTTGTGTACCTTTGCGAAAGATTCTATTAACTTAGACGAAATAACCTAAAACATTAATTACAAAAATGACAAAAACAATCCTTTCTATCCTACTTATTCTCTGCATGCTAAACGCATCGGCAGCGAAGAAACCTGTTATCTGGGAAAGCCCAATCTATCTTTCTACCAATATCAGCCAACTGCAACTCAATTCCGTTGAGTTCCACGACACGGCTACAATCGTAAAGGCCTCAATAAACAATCCCGAAATATCCATCGGAAGTAATATACACATATACGGAGAAGACGGCAAGAACTACAAATTGAAGTTCGTTAAGGAATTCAAGACCGATAGCCCAATTCCCGTTGATGAAAAAGGTGTGGCTTCAATGACTCTTGTCTTTGAACCTCTGCCTCTTAATACCCAATTTTTTGATATGCTTGAGGGATTTGCCCGCAAGAGCAATTGGACTTTTGGAATCTCAGATGCAAAGACACCCGTAAAAACAAAGCCATACAAACTGAATGAAGAAAAGGTAGAAGCTTTCAGAAAAGACTTTTTCCGTACTGATACCGCCTGCATCAAGGGAAAGATTGAAGGCTACTCTCGTTCTCTCGGATATAACACACTAAACATCAGCCAAGACAATGTTTTTACTGGTAAATCTGACCCTATCAGCATAGATATCAAAGAGGATGGTACTTTCGAGCGCAAGTTTATTCTGCACTTTCCTATTCTTAACGGTCTGTACGATGAAAATAGGAATTACTTGATTATGTTCCTTATCAAGCCAGGACAGACACTAAACTTTACTATAAATCCGTATGGTGAAGCTACCGTTAAAGATGCTTCTGGCAATCCATCGGAATATTCAGCAATCACATCAAGAACACCTACCTACAACACAGAAAAAAAATTCTATACATTATTAGAAAAAGCGAATCAACTACGTTTCAAAAATTACACAAAATTCATAGAAGATACGTATGAAAATGCTGCTGCCACCCACGACTACCTTGCAGACCGTTTTCACTACAATGACATCGAGTATATTATGGGGAAAACTAACATACAGATGGAGTATGCTTTTTATATCGGTTATTATTACATGGCTAACGGAAAAGTACGGATGTCTGGAGTTGACGAATTACCTGACTCTCTCAAAGATGTCATAAAGCCTGAATACTATTCCTTCATGCGTAAGATTCCTCTTAATGACATTTTAGCATTTAGTATGCCAATGTACCAACCAATTACACATCTTCTCAAGCAAGGTCCTGCATACAATCAAGGAACATTCTATTATAAAGATACTAAAGACGGAAGAAAATATATTTTCTATGAGGATTCAATTGTAGATAGCATGCAAATGTGTATAGATAAGGTAATCTTTGGTGGAAATGAAGTATCATTACCAATGAAGATTCAGTACCTCAATGAGTTCTATCGTAAATCAAGGAGCGGCGACTATAATTACATAACTTTCAAAAGCGATTTTATTAACCGCTATCCTGCTGATTCCGTGGATATAATGGTAAATGAAAGAATAGAAAACATCAAGCGAAGGACCAAAAACATAAAGGCTGTCCTCAATAATCCTTTGTTTGAGTCTTTACTTGATGAATATGTAAACTATGGTCTCAACGACAAGCAGATGTCATATTCCCTTCCTGACTGTGAGGCTACCACTATCCTTAGAAAGATAACTGACAAATACAAGGGCAAATACGTTTACATTGACTTCTGGGCTACATTTTGCGGTCCATGCCGTCAAGGCATTGAGGAAAGCAAGACTTGGCGAGAGGAATTGCGAAACATCCCTGACTTCGAGTTTATCTTCATAACAGGCGATAAAGATTCTCCCAAGAAAGACTTTGACGAATATGTAGCTGAGAATCTCAACGGAGCAGAGGTTTATCGCATTCCTCAAGCCGAATACAATAAGCTTATGGAACTTTTCAAGTTCTCTGGCATTCCTCAATATGAAGCCCTTGATCGAAATGGCAATGTTCTAAAGTTTTGCAACAAATACCGAGATGGTGGTAAGGAACAGTTCCTCAAAAATATAGAGCTATTGAAGAAACTGGAGAAATAGACATTATTCCCAAACATCAATATAAGCTAACGTGAGTTATGTTATGCCTCCGTTGTTCCTCCGTTGTAGATTCGCCGTAAAACCGCTTCTTCTCCGTTCCGGAACTATAGGATCAACGGAGGTAGAGCGAAGGATCATAGGAGGAAGAAGGGAGGTACTAATTACTGATAAATCCATTTTCCTTCGCTTTTTCTTTGTTCCAAAGCTAAGGATGAACGAAAGCATAGCTAAGGATGAACAATGAAAGAACAGCCACAATCCTTAATATAAGTTAAAAACTGAAATTATTACAAGGGTTTTGTAGGTGTTTCAAGTTTTTTCTCTATCTTTGCAATCAAAGAAGGCAAAAGGCTTGACTTGAAGTCAAAAAAAAGCAAAAGGCAAATGACAAAAGGCAAAAGGCAAAAGACTTTAGACCTTAGTCTTTAGTCATTAATCTTTAGTCTTTAGTCCTTAGACCTTTAAGAACCAACCTAAACACCATACAAAGATATGCAGGCAAAAGAGGCATCAACGATATTAACATCCCACGGCATAAAACCTACGCTTCAACGAATAGCAATAATGAGCTACATACTTGAACACCGCATACACCCCACTATAGAGGATGTATATAACGGTCTTGTAGCCAATTTCCCGACTCTCAGCAAGACAACAGTATATAACACGCTTAGGATGTTCTCGGAACGTTCCGCAGCACAGATGATAACAATCGACGAGCATCGGGTATGCTATGACGGAGATACGCATCCGCACCCACACTTCATCTGTAGGAAATGCGGTCAGGTGTTCGACCTTATGAATCTGCCAATGCCATTGCTCCCCACAAAGCAGGAGGCTGACGGATTCCAGATAGACGAGGCACAACTTTACTACAAGGGACTGTGCCCCGACTGTAGTACGACAACGGTAGAGGATTAAAAGCCCCTCCCCAGCCCTCCCGAGGGAGGGAGTATTTAGACACAAAGAGATACGATCTAAAAAAAAGCCCTCCCTTGAGGAAGTACGATGTTGATAACATCGAAGTATGTGTCAGGGATGTGGTTGGGTCGGAATCTATAAATATATTAATGTAAAAATAAACCCCTAATTTTTTTAACAAAACAAAAAACATTATGAAGAAAAAATTCATTTGTACCGTTTGTGGATATATCCACGAAGGTACCGAGGCACCAGAAAAGTGCCCGATTTGTAAAGCACCGGCCTCGAAATTTAATGAGATGTCGGTTGAAGACACACCAGAGTTTGCCACAGTTCACAAGCTCGGTGACGGTAAGCTCCCTGGAGCAGATGAGGAAATGATAAAGGACCTCAACAACCACTTCAATGGCGAGTGCGGAGAAGTCGGCATGTACCTTGCTATGGCACGTCAGGCTGACCGTGAGGGCTATCCAGAAGTAGCAGAGGCTTACAAGCGCTACGCTTGGGAAGAGGCAGAGCATGCTGCAAAGTTTGCTGAGCTACTCGGTGACGTTCTCTCTGACACGAAGTCAAACCTCGAAGCACGTATTGCAGCTGAGAAGGGTGCTTGTGAGGATAAGTTCCGCATCGCAAAGAATGCCAAGGCTGCCGGTCTTGACGCTATCCACGACACAGTTCACGAGATGGCTAAGGACGAGGCTCGTCACGCAGCAGGCTTTATGGGACTTTACAAACGTTACTTCAAGTAATAAGACTCATAACAACAGGTTAATCTACAAAACAAAACCAGAGGCATATCACAACTAGTGATATGCCTCTTTTCGCTCCTCTCCTTCTCCTCAAAGGGGATTGATTTAGATACTTACTATCTAAGACTCCCTCCCTTGGGGAGGGCTGTGGGGTTCAATTTCTTAATTTCTCCGCAATACTACCCTTAACCTTATCCGAAATACTGTCATAAGTATCTCCATTCTCAGGCATTACAGGCTCCAGATATTCAACTTCTATCTTCTTAGGCTTAACCCATTTAGAGCCTCTTGGAAGAACGTCGTAAGCACCACGGATGCACACAGGAACAACAGGCACATTCAGTTCCTTACTCAGGATTGCGAAAGTCTTCTTGAAAGGCATCATCTCACCATCGAATGAGCGTGAGCCCTCTGGGAAGATAACAACATTCTTACCGAGTTTCAGCACCTCAGAGAGCTTCAGAATAGAGTTCTTCAGGTTACGCTTCTCCATGACGACAACGTTATTCCTCCTGGCAAGGAACTTGACCACAGGATGCTTCACATGCTCCTCTGTGGCAAAGAAATATGAATTCTTAAGAGTATTGTAACTCAAGCCGGAAGACACGATAGGGCCGTCGAGGAAACTCTGATGATTAGGCGCTATGATGAAAGGTCCTTTCTTCGGTATATTATTCTCTCCGACAATCTTCAATCGGTTGTTCAGTTTCAGGAAAGACTTGAACAGCCTTGCATGAATCGGATAGAAAACGGAAGTAGAAGGCAGTTCGAGCGAGGAATTATTGGCAAGAAGCATTTCATGCCAATCCATCTTGTTCACGTCGATATGCGTCTTGCCATTCTCCACCTTCTCCGCAACCGACCTGAGCGTTGTCATGACCTCTGGCTGGATATCCACACCGAAGGTCTGCTCTATGAAGCCTTGCAACCCCACCTTGTCAAGAGAGTCAAAGGCAAGGTCAGTCTCCAAATGATCATCAGCATGAACAGGAATCTTCTTCTCAGCCTCTATATACTCCTTGAGGATACGCATCTCGTTGGTCATCTCCTCAAGACTTTCATCCTTACTCTTTACACTTTCAACTTTATTCTCAATAATATCCTTTAGCTTATATCGCTGAATCTTATCGAGCTTGGTTCGTGGAAGGTCGCCACGATAAACGAAGATGCTCATCAGCTTCTTATAATTTGTCACCGAAAGGTTATAAGGCTCCAGAACCTCCTTCTTCAAAGCTATCTCCACCTCTTCATCAGAAAGGTTTCTTGCCCATGCCTCATTCGGAACGATGATACCCATAAGCATATCGCCATTCTGAACTACTGCAGCCTCCTTTACCCGGCAATCATACTTCTCAAGCTTATACTCAATCTCATTAGGCTGCACGTTCTTACCATTCGAGAGAACGATGATCTCCTTCGTTCTGCCCGTGATATACACCCTACCCTTCTCATCCAGATAACCAAGATCACCTGTGTGGAGATATCCGTCAGCATCTATAACCTCAGCCGTTTCCTCCGGACGGTTGTAATAGCCCTTCATAAGGTTGTTACCCTTACAGCAAAGCTCACCATTTACAATCTTACAGTCAACAGAAGGCAAAGGCAATCCTGCACAACCGCAGATATAGTCTCCCGGACGCGTAAATGCAATGATAGGAGCCATCTCGGTCATACCATATCCCTCAAGGAGATGGAAACCCAAAGTTGTAAGACCTTCACCAACTTCCTTGTCGAGAGGAGCGCCACCACACACACAGTAATCCAGATGTCCTCCCATCTTCTTATGAACAGCAGCAAAGATGAAACGTGAGAACTTAAGGCTATGAACCTTCTTACACAGATTGAACAGGGCACGGGTGACGAAACTTGCATTCACCTTCTTCATGATACCCGCATACAACATCTGCCAAAGTCTTGGCACGCCAACGAAGATTCCGACCTTACCTCTGCACAAAGCCTCCATGATATCAGGTCCCTGCATCGACTCACAGATAACGATACCGTCACCCTGCAATATCGGCGCAACAACCGTACCCATCAAAGGCAGCACATGATGCACAGGAAGCAGCATCAGTGTTCGTCTCTTGCCATTGAACACCGGAACCTCATCACATACACCAGCCTTGTTTGTCCACAGGTTCCTGTAAGTCAACATAACACCCTTTGGCGAACCTGTCGTACCTGATGTATATATGATAAGCGCAATGGCATTGTCATCATAGCTTTTTTCATCAAGGGTGGAGCTATCTGCATCAAAGCCTTTGGTATCCTCTTTCTCAACCTCATTGATAATGAGAATCTTTACATCAAAGTCAAGATGTGAAACAACTTCCCTTGCAACCTTCTCGCAAGCCTCAGATACCCACATGCACTCAGGAGTACAATCCCTGACTATATACTCTAAATCAGAAACTGTTGCCGTCGCATCTACAGGAACTGCTGTACTCTTATTCTGCCACACAGAATAGAAGGCATACACCCATCCTATCCTATTCTCGCTGAATATAACCGTCTTCTTTGGATTCAGTTCCTTAGTATGACTCCCAAACACACTTACATGCTGTAACATCTCCTGATAGGTCACATCACCAGCAGAAGACATTATCGCTATTTTATCAAGACTAAATTTCATGCCCAATAAAAAATTATTATCCTTGTTTCTATTGCAAAATTACAACATTCTGCTTACATATAGGCAAATTATCCTATATTTTCTACATTTTACAAAAGCATTTAGTTATATAATCCTATTCTACAAATAAAATATCCTATTTTCATATCATATTTTCGTCAAAACACTCACAGATAAAACTTTAGTTTTATTATCCATGCCATTTATTTATACCGAAATCAAAAAAATATTGTAAAATTTCCACTAAAAAGCCCTTTTTTCTGTATTTTTCAACCTCTTTACCACCAATTTAACACAAAACACTCAAAAAAGATGTAAAAAATTTGTTTGTTCATTTTTTTTTGCTAACTTTGCATCGAATCCGTTTACGAATTTTAATAATCATCCAAATAAAAACAATTTAACACTTATTTCCTATGAAGCCAGTAAAATACGCCCTATTTTTGATAGTACTATTGCTATCCCCCATAAAGTCAATGGCCATGTCTGAGGATGAAGCCCGTGACTATATCAAGGTATTCATTGAAAAGCAGAAGGATTTCGGCATGTACAATGAAACACTTAAGTTGACATTCGCAAACATTCACATTGACGACAATGGCATAAAGGTAATTTTCAACAAGGAAGACGATGTCTTCAATCCTTTATACCCAGATCTTACCGAAGGAAAGTTCAAAACTGTGGCACAGGAGAACCGCTATGTAAACCACCAGTTCGGGCTCTATCTCCTTATGCGTGAGGCGATTGAGAATCCTAAATTCCTAGATGCACTCAAGGATGCAAATCTCTCATGGGACGTATTCGTCATGAACCCACGTCAAAACATACCATATTACACTACCACCTTGAATTTCAGAGATGTAGAGAACGCGATACTCATCAATAATAGTGACGCTAATACCGACTTCAAGACATTCCTTTCAATAACACTCGTTGACCGTGCGCTCAAAAGTCTCATGGAACAGGTTTACATTCCACACGACAGCGTTGGTATCTCGTATGCACGACTGAGCCAGAACGTTCTCAACTGCACAATGCTTACCACAAGCGACTCATACCCCAAGATTACGGCTACTAATGGTATGGTAGCACGAAACGAATGGATTGAGGCATTCATTGAAAACTGCATGGCAAAGAACTACTACAAACAGCTCCTTGCCCTTCTGAAGACAAAACTGCCAACAGTTAAGATTCAGGTGGAAGACATACACAAGCAATTCCCCCCGGTAACCTACACCATTAACACTTACGAAATACTTGCAGCTGCACAACAGAGCACTACAGGCGGTCTATCTGCAGCTGACTATATCGTACAGCAGATTGGCGGAACAAAGCAAAAAGAGAAGGATCTCGGACTGTTCATGCTAAAGTACGGTGATGTGGTAAATCAGATGAAACAGGTAGCCGAGATTGGTGTTGACAAGTCAAAGCGCGTTTACGAAGTGGTTGACGAAATGCCTGAGTTCCCAGGAGGAAGTCATGCTCTCTCAAACTATCTCTACAACAACGTGAAATATCCAATAATGGCACAACAGAACAAGGTACAAGGACGTGTAACTTGCGAATTCGTTATCACAAACGAAGGCAAGGTTATCAACGTGAGAATCTCGGAATCAAGAGATCCATATCTTGACGCAGAGGCAAAGCGCGTTATCGCAGCAATGCCGAAATGGATTCCAGGACGTCATCATGGTGAAAGAGTCAACACAAGATACAGCGTACCTGTAACATTCACTCTCCCGAATTAAGAATACTCATTGACAATATAACCAAGAAAACGCACCATAAACATCTCATGTACATTTCAAACTAAAATTGTACATTGTATTCATGTCTCACTCCCAGCGCTTCGGTGCTGGGAGTTTCATTTTTCTTAAGTTCACCACCAAAAAGGAAAAGGAGCACTTCCCTTTCTGGAAACGCTCCATTCCATGTGACCTTGATGGGATTCAAACCCATGACCTTCAGAACCGGAATCTGACGCTCTATTCAGCTAAGCTACAAGGCCAAGTTATTTACTATTTTACTATTTACTATTTACAATTTTCACTACATCGTCACGCTCATGACATACACCACGACAGCAGGAATTGCCATGAGGGAAGAGTCGAAACGATCCAGCATTCCACCATGACCGGGAAGGATGTTACCGCTATCCTTGACTCCAAGAGTACGTTTGAAAAGGCTCTCTACCAGGTCTCCCCATGTTCCGAAGAACACTACAACCAATCCCAAACCAATCCATTGCAGAGTAGTCAATCCTGTAGGAGTAGCACCGAAGTTCTCAAGCACGTTGTTATGGTCAATGTATGCCATCAGCAATGCTATCAAACACACGATGATACCACCACCAATACTGCCCTCCCATGACTTCGCAGGAGAGATCCTCGGAAACAGCTTATGCTTACCGAGAAGTGAACCTGAAAGATACGCACCCGTATCATTACACCACAGGAACACGAAGATGCTCAAAGGCAACAAGAGACCGTATTTGGTCTCGCCAGCATCATAGCGGAATGCCAGCATATTGATGCAAGCGAAAGGCAGAGCCACATACATCTGCGAGAGCATGGTATAAGCCCAGTCATTGATTGCATCATCATTCTTCTGATATATCTCGCTTACGAAGAGGTAAACCACGGTAATGAGATAAGGCACGAAAGCAGCAGAAGGAACTACCTGCATACACCATCCTGCAAAGGCAAGGAACAGATATACACCTGCAACGGTAGAGATGAAACGGTTCACTTTCACATTGTCACGTTGATTGACAAGTCCTGTGAACTCCCATATCGACATACCAGTCACAAGGGCGAAGAAAGCAACCATTGCCAACGGTTTGAGGAAACAAGTCACAACAACAGCCACGAACAGGACGCCCGTGATGGTCCTAACGACAAAATTATTCATGAGCCTCACCTCCATTATTATCCGAAGCGGAAGCAGAATCAGAAGCGGAATCAGCAGTACCTTTGGTACGTCTCTCCCACTCCGCAGCCTCAGCCTCATATTTGGCTTTCTGCTCATCATTTGCCTCAATAATCTCCTGAGCGCGTGAAGTCCAAGGACGCTTACCGAAGATACGCTCCACATCCTCTGCGAAGATTACCTCCTTGTCGATAAGCATCTGAGCAAGCTCATTATGACCTTCCTTATGCTCAGTAAGGATTGCCTTTGCACGAGCATACTGCTCATTTATCATCTTCAGCACCTCTTCGTCAATCATCTGGGCAGTTGCCTCAGAATATGGACGTTGGAAGCTGTACTCATTGTTATTATAGTAGCAGATATTTGGCAACTTATCGCTCATACCTGCATACGCAATCATTCCATACGCGCTCTTTGTGGCACGCTCAAGGTCGTTCATGGCTCCAGAAGAAATATGTCCTGTGAACAATTCCTCAGCAGCACGACCGCCAAGCAGACTACACATCTCGTCAAGCATCTGCTCCTTTGTGTTAAGCTGACGCTCCTCCGGCATATACCAAGCAGCACCAAGAGCATTTCCTCTAGGAACAATACTTACCTTAACCAACGGATTTGCAAACTCCGTGAACCAAGAGATTGTAGCATGACCAGCCTCATGAAGAGCGATAGCACGCTTCTCAGCTGCCGTCATCACCTTTGTCTTCTTCTCTAGACCACCGATGATACGGTCAACGGCATCAAGGAAATCCTGACGACTAACGACCTTTGAATCGTGACGTGCAGCAATCAAGGCTGCCTCATTACATACATTTGCGATATCAGCACCTGAGAAACCCGGAGTCTGACGCGCAAGCATATCTATATCAAGCGTTTCCTCTACCTTGATAGGCTTCAGATGTACCTGGAATATCTCCTTACGCTCTGTAAGGTCAGGAAGGTCAACGTGAATCTGACGGTCGAAACGACCTGCACGAAGCAGAGCCTTATCGAGCATATCCACACGGTTGGTAGCTGCAAGGATGATGACACCTGAGTTTGTTCCAAAACCGTCCATCTCGGTAAGCAAAGCGTTAAGGGTATTCTCACGCTCGTCGTTACCACCCATAGAAGGGTTCTTTGAACGAGCACGACCTACGGCATCAATCTCATCGATGAAGATGATACAAGGACTTTTCTCCTTTGCCTGACGGAATGTGTCACGAACACGTGAAGCACCAACACCCACGAACATCTCAACGAAGTCACTACCCGACATTGAGAAGAACGGAACTCCTGCCTCACCTGCAACAGCCTTTGCAAGCAAGGTCTTACCCGTTCCTGGAGGGCCCACAAGCAAAGCGCCCTTCGGAATCTTACCACCAAGATCTGTGTATTTTGCAGGATTCTTCAGGAACTCAACAATCTCCTGCACCTCCTGCTTAGCGCCTATCTGTCCGGCTACATCCTTGAATGTAACGCCAACACTATTTTCCTTACCATAGACACGTGCCTTTGACTTACCAACGCTGAAAACACCTCCTCCGATGCCTCCACCGCCACCCATTCTTCCCATGAAGAAGAGCCAGATGAAGATAAAGAATGCCAAAGGAGCTATGTTGAGAAGGAAGCTCATGATGCCACCCGACTTCTCATTGTCATAAGCCACATCACCCTTGAATTTCCCCTCTGTCTGCTTTGCATTGAGGAACTGCTCTACCTGATCAACGCTACCTATCTCAACCTCCAGATAAGGGTTAGGTCCAACTTCCTTGGTTGATTTCTTGAACACATCACGCACATTCCTTCCATATACATACATGTGCAGATAGTTCTCAGGCTTATTGATTACCACCTTACTGGCATAGCCTCTATCCACATAAGCCTTGAAAGTGCTGTACGATACCTTATTCGTGCTACCAGAGCCACTAAGCCACTTACTGCCCCCGTCTGTGAAGAATGTCACACACAGAGCAATAAGAATCATCACATAGAGCCAGTTCATATTGAACTTAGGCATCTTAGGCTTATTATCGTTATTAGAAAAATCCTGCTTTTGCATTGTATAAAACTCCGATTTAAGCTTCGGGAGCTTCAAATTGTTTTGGTTACAAGGTTTTTGGCTACAGATTCAAGCCCTATTCCTTTTACGGGTACGAACCCAGACTTACGGACGGGGAAATCAGTCAAGATCCGGGATATCCTCTGCAGGAGCATCCTCCCAGAGATTCTCAAGATTGTAGAAATCACGAGCCTCAGGCATGAACACATGAACCATAACGTCCACATAATCCATGGCAATCCAAAGAGCATTCTCCGTTCCTACAACATGGGTAGGCTTGTCCTGCAGCTCTATACGAACCATATCCTCCACAGAGTCTGCAATAGCACTCACCTGTTGAGGATTCTGTCCCTCGCATACGATGAAATACTGACAAATAGCACCGTCTATATTGCGGAGATCCACGATTCTGATCCCTTTACCTTTCTTCTCCTGTATGCCCTTAACGGCTACATCAACTAATTCCTTTATTGAATCCACTTAAATACTTTTTCTTATTTTTAATTATCACGCGCGAAACAAAAACTACGTGAAACCCTTTATATTGACACACGTTTTTCATTTCGCGGGTACAAAGTTACTCAATATTCTTGACATTCTCCCCCAAAACTCCCAAAATTTGCATTTTTTTTTAGTTTTTCGCGCAAAACTGCCGAAACATGACTTTTTTCAAAAATTTTTCCCCGTTTTTCTTGCAAGATACAGAAAAAGTTTGTACCTTTGCACTCGCAAACAGGAAACAGGAGTTTTTCTTGCTTTGCTATCAAAAATTGGGATATGGTGTAATGGTAACACTGCAGATTCTGGTCCTGCCTTTCCTGGTTCGAGTCCGGGTATCCCAACAAGAACGCTGAATGAGAAATCATCCAGCGTTTTTTTATTTACCATTTGACAATTTACGATTTACTATTATTGCTGTCCGGTAAAAACAAAAACCAGAAAAAAAACATTTATGTTCTAAAAGGCTTTCAGCCTTCATAATGTATTGCTTGTCTGAAAGCCTTTGTAAGCCTTTGGGGCTTCCAGTCTTTCATCCAAC